>DASPZZ010000247.1:0-2878 GCA_035635995.1 Binatia bacterium
GTGCGCGTCGAGATGGCGATCACCGTCGGCGACGGGGGCATGACCGTCGACTTCGCGGGCTCCGATGCGCAGGTCAAAGGGCCGTTCAACTGCGGAGACGCGATCACGATCAGCGCCTGCCGGATGCTCATCAAGTGCCTGACGACGCCGCTCGACCCGGTCGACGAGGGCTGCTTCCGCCCGCTCGCGGTCGTGATCCCGCCGCGCTCGGTGCTGGCCGCCGAGGAGCCGGCGCCGACGGCCCGGTATTACGTGCCGGTCAATCTGCTGCTCGATCTGGGGCTGCGCGCGCTGGCGCCCGCGATGCCCGACGGCGTCCCCGCGGGATCGTACGGCGACCAGATGCCGACGATCGCGTTCGGCACGCATCCGCAGACGGACAAGCTCTTCATCCAGGGCGACCTGAACGCCGGCGGCACCGGCGCCCGGCCGGCTTTCGACGGCGAGTCGGCGATGATCATCTTCGCGGGCTCCACGGCCCGGAACAATCCGGTGGAAGTCGTCGAGTCGCGCCTGCCGACCATTCGGATCATGCGCTATGCGCTGCGCCGCGACTCGGGCGGTGCCGGACGCCATCGCGGAGGCCTCGGGGTCGAGCGCGAATATCACTTCCTGCAGCCGGCCTTCATCACGTTCAGCCTCGAGCGCAAGGCGACGCCGCACTGGGGGCTCTGGGGCGGAAAAGACGGCGCCGTGAACGGTGTCGACATCACCTCTTCGGACGGCTCCCTGCGACAGGTACGCAAGGCGACCCAGCATCCGATCGCGGCAGGCGAGGTGGTCCGCATCATGACCGGCGGGGGCGGGGGCTACGGCCCGCCGGCGGAGCGCGAGGCCGACGCGATCCGCCGCGACGTGCTCGAGGGCTACGTGTCCCGCGAGGCGGCGCGGCGCGACTACGGCATCGACGTGTCCGGAACGCCGGCGTAGCGCCGATGAGCCTCAGCCTGCGCGCAGTCGTGCTCGGGATCTCGGCCCTACTGGCTCTCGGCGTCGCCCACGCTCAGGACGAGGCCGTCCAGAAGCTGGTCGGCCGCTGGGAGGGCAAGGTGGACGTTCGCGAGGCGCCCGAGCATACCCTGATCGTCAGATCGCTCCGCCTCGTGGGCAATCAGTGGCTCGCGGACATCGACTACGGTCCGAACGGCACGGAGCCGAGCCACCTCGAGGCGCGGATCGAGCGGCAGGGCGAGAAGACGACCTTGTCGTTCGCGATATCGACCACGCGGAAGGTCGATCTCCAGCTTCTTTCGGAGCGCGAGCTTCGCGGGCTGCTCAAGATCAGCGACGCCTCGGGCAGCTGGGTCACTCGCAGGGTGGTCCTGCACAAGACCAGCGACAAGCCCTAGCCGCGGCGAGCCCACTCGGCAAACCGGTGCTCATGACCAGGTGTCTTGCCGTCGTCGGGCTCGTGATCGCCCTTGCTGGGTGCGCGACTCCGGCACCGCAGCCTGTGGCGGCCGGGCCCCGCTTCGAGCAGGGCGGGCCAGACGCCGATGAGCAGGGGGCGCGCGAGGGCTATCCGCTCGGCGATCGTCGGAACTTCTTCCGGGTTCCCTTCCTGGTCGGCTCCCAGAGTCACCAGGACCAGATCTTCCCGAGCCGATTGATTCGCGCGGGCACGCCGTCGCCGCTGGCGCGGGCGGCGTCCGAGCCGCCGCTGCGCTACGACTACCAGGGCCGGAGCCTCACCGTGGACGACTACCTGGCGCGCAACCCCGCGACCGGGCTTCTCGTCGCGCGCGACGAGACGATCCTCATCGAGCGCTACCAGTACGCGCGCACCGACCGCGATCGGTTCACGTCGTGGTCGATGGCCAAGACGGTCACGTCGATGCTGATCGGCATCGCGATCGCCGAGGGGCGCATCCGTTCGGTCGACGACCTCGCGTCGGCGTACGTGCCAAGGCTGGCCGGAACGGAGTACGGACGGACGTCGCTGCGGCACTTGCTGCAGATGTCCTCCGGGGTGCACTTCGTCGAGGAATACCGACCGGGCGACGACGTCTCGAAGCTGGCCGCCGATACCTTCCTGCAGGGTGGCCCGGGTGGTGTCGCCTCGGTGACCCCGTTCAACGAGCGTGCGGTTGCGCCCGGCACGAAGTTCTCGTACGCGTCGGTCGAGACGGAGGTGCTGGGGCTCGTACTGGCCGCCGCCGTCGGGGGCCCCGTCTCCGAGTATCTTCAAGAGAAGATCTGGCAGCCGATCGGCGCCGAGGCCAATGCCACCTGGCTCATCGATCGCTCGGGTCAGGAAGTAACGTTCTGCTGCCTGAACGCGGTCCTGCGCGACTACGCGCGACTCGGTCTGCTGCTCGCGAACGACGGCAACTGGCGCGGGCGGCAGATCATCCCGGCGGCCTGGGTGCAGGACGCCACGAGCGTCCGTGCCGACCAGCCGCACCTCAAGCCCCGCACCGCGACGCCCTTCTTCGGCTACGGCTACCAGACGTGGATCTTCCCCGGCGAACGCCGGATGTTCGCGTTCCTCGGCGTGCGCGGCCAGGCGATCTACGTGGACCCGGCGAGCCGGCTCGTGCTGGTGACCACCGCGGCCCGCAAGCTGCCGGTCGACCCGGGTGTCGCCGAGACGGGTGCCTTGTGGCGGGCCGTCACGCGCGATCTCGGCCGCTGAGCCGGATGCCGACTGCCTACCGCGCCGAAGTGATCGGAAGCCTGCTGCGCCCCTCCTACCTGAAGGACGCCCGCCGGCGCCACGCGGCGGGATCGATCGGCGACGCCGAGCTCAAGCGCGCGGAGGACCGTGCCGTCGACGACGCCGTGCGGCTCCAGATCCGGGCGGGGGTGTCGGTGATCACCGACGGCGAGATGCGGCGCTACGCCTATTTCGGGCACTTCATCGACTCGCTCGAAGGCT
>DASPZZ010000248.1:0-2979 GCA_035635995.1 Binatia bacterium
TTCCGGCACGTTGACGACTTCGCCGGAGTTCGCGACGTAGCCGGCGAGACTCGGCACGTCCAGCGGCAGCCGCTCGACCTCGAGCCGCTGCTGCATCTCGTAGTCGCCGAGCCGCCGGTTACTGATCTCGTTCTGGACCACAGCGAAGCGGAGGTGAGCGCCTTCGCGCAGGAAGAGCGTCGCCGCTTCGGCGCCGGTGAACCGGCGCGCCTGGGTGACGATCCGCTCGAGCACCGGGGCCAGCTCGCCCTCGCTGCTGATCGCAATGCCGAGTTGCAGAAGGTCTTCGACCATCTGCGCCCCATGGGCGGTCGTGGCCGCGGCCATGAACCCCGGGAACCTCAGATCACCCGTTCTCGCACCCGGGATGTCCATGAGCGGGTAGTAGAAGCATGCGGAATGCCAGGCCAGGGAGTGTCGGAAATGGCTGAAATTCCGGTAAAACTACCGCCTGGAGATCTCAGTGAGCGGTCAGAGCCGGTCAGTTTCTGATCAGGTCGGCTTCTTTCCTCTCACGAGAGTCGGCCGCCACCGCGCGCAGGCGGTAGACCATCACCTCGTCCCGGACGCCTTTCACCCGTTCCGGACGGCCCTCGGATACCTCGATCCTCGTGGCCACCATGACCCTTATCGCGTCGGACAGCAAAACCTCGCCGCCGACCGTCAGCGCCTGGATGCGCGCGACCAGGTTGACGGCGGGTCCGACGACGCCGTACTTGACGCGCTCGGTGCTGCCGATGTTGCCGGCGACCACCGATCCGACGTGCAGTCCGATGCCCATGCTGAGCTCGGGCAGCCCGCGCTGCCGGCTCTCGGCGTTGAAGTCGCCGAGGGCCTGTTGCATCGCGTGGGCGCAGCGCACGGCGCGCTCGGCGTCGTCAGGACGGCCGAAGGGGGCGCCGAAGAGGACGAAGATCGCGTCGCCGATGAACTCGTTGATCGTGCCGCCGTGCTGGATGATGACCGGCGTCATCTTCGCCAGGTATTCGTTGAGCAGCCCGATCATCGCGGGAGCCCCGAGGCGCTCCGAGAGCTCGGAGAAGCCGCGGAGATCGGACATGAGCATCGCGACCTCGCGCACCTCGCCGCCCAGCTGCAGCGCGTCGCGGTCGCGGAGGCACTGCTCGGCAAGCTCTGGGGTGACGTAGCGCCCGAACGTCTCGCGGATGAAATCGCGGTCGCGAAGGGCTTGCACCATGTCGCCCATGGCCCGGGCCAGCACGCCGATTTCGTCGCGGCTCCTGGGCACGACGGTCACGTCCAGGTCGCCGTGACGGATCCGGCGCGCGTGGCGCGCCAGCTCGTGCAGCGGACGCGCGATCCAGCGCGCCAGGGTGACGCCGCCGGCCACCGCCAGGATCAGCGCCAGCACCCCGAGCGCGAACGCGACGCGGGCCTCGGCGTCGACGTGCTCGGTGTAGTCGGTCGTGGGCACAACGACTTCCACGACCCACTGCAGATCACCGACCGAGATGGGTACCGCGCGGGCGAGATACGTCTCGCCCTGGTGCTCGAATTCGTACGTCGCATCGCTCACCGGGGTCTGGCGCATCGCCGCGGCGGCGAGCTCGGCGTCGATGACCTCCCGACGCGAGGCGCCCGAGCCCTCGTGCCCGACCAGCAGGGCGCCCTGAGCCGTCGCGACGAAGACGCGCCCGCGCGCGGAAACCTTCAGGTCCTTGAACGCGGTCGCCAGCCGATCGAGGGAAAAATCCACGGTGAAGACACCCCGCACCCCTCCCAGCACGTCGAAGACCGGGGCCGCACACGTGATGCCGAGGCCGCCGCCCGCGTAGAACTCGTACGGCTCCGTCCACACCGGCGCGCGCCGGGCCGCCGCGGCGCGATAGTACGGCCGCTCGGTCGGACGGTAGCGATGGTCGTCGGAGCGGCGGACGGCCTCGCGGCGGCCGTCGGCGAAGATACGGTCTTCCTCGAGCCGAATACGCCCTTGATGCGGAAAGCTCCGGTTGAGGTAGACGTTGTCTCGCGGGTCGCGCCACGCGCCGAGGAAGCGGTTCTGTCGGTCACCGTAGCTCACCCAGCTCAGGTGCGGGTTGGCGTGGAGCACGGCCAGGGTGAACCGCTCGAGCGCACGATCGTCGTCATGGCCGAGCTGCCCCTGCTGAACCAGCTCCGCGCCCAGACGCGCAGTGGCGGCGGCGTCCTCGAGCACCCGATCGGCGTGCGCCGCGGTGAGCCGGGCGGCCTGGGTCATCGCCGCATCGAGCAGCGCCCGCGACCGCGCCCGCTGCTCTCGCCAGGCCACCCCGCCGATGATCGCGCCGGTGAGACCGGTGAGCAGCACCACGAGGCCCACGAGGGCCAGGGTGAAGGGAGGTCGGTGCCGCAGCAATCGGGTGAGGGCTGAAAGAGCGGTCAGGGAGACCACGAATTCATGTCGCCGGACGCGTCCCGCCGTAGGCCTCGCTCGGGCCGTACCGGCTGTCCTCGAAGAGGAGCTTCGCGCGCGCGCCCACAACCCGGCTCCAGTTCTCGAGTGCGGTCTCGGTGTACTCGCCGTCGGGCCGGGGCTCGTCGTCGAAGTTGTCGTAGGTGTCGACGCCGCGCATCAGCATGGCCGGCTGGCGGACTTTCGCCGGCTTCGCCCAGGTCGGCAGCATCTCGACCAGCAAGAGAAAGCGCCGGTCGGGCCCGTGGTTCGTCGCCGAGCCGTGGACGAGCGAGTTGTCGAACATCGCCATCTCGCCGGGACGCAACGCGAAGTCGACGGCTTTCGACTCGTCGAACGGCTCGGTGATGTACTGCCCGCGCGCGAGGATGCTCCGCGGGTCGTCGCTCTCCTCGTGGCGGAGGATGCCCCACGTGTGGGAGCCTGGGATGCCGCGCAGACAGCCCTGCTCGCTGCCGCACTCGGAGAGCGCCAGGGCGCCGAGGACCACCGGGACGGCGGAGCCGTAGAACGAATCCTGGTGCCAGCCCGCGAAGGTCTCGCCGTCGGCCTTCTTCACCCGCCAC
>DASPZZ010000249.1:0-2321 GCA_035635995.1 Binatia bacterium
GCACGGTGATGCCGAGCCGGCGCTGCAGGAACTTCAGCTCGATTCGCATCTGCTCCCGGAGCTTGGCGTCGAGGTTACTGAACGGCTCGTCGAGCAGCAGCAGATCGGGCTCGTACACGAGCGCGCGGCAGAGCGCCAGCCGCTGCATCTGGCCGCCGCTCAGGAGCGTGGCCGACCGCCGCTCGAGCCCGCCAAGCCCGACCAGCTCGAGCACCCTGGCCACCCGATCCCGCATGGCGCGGCCTCGCACACCGCGGAGCCTCAGGGGGTAGGCGACGTTCTCGAAGACGTTCATGTGCGGCCAAATCGCATAGGACTGAAAGACCATGCCGAGGTTGCGCTTGTGCGGCGGCACGAAGAGCCGGCGCGAGGCCGATGCGACGAGCCGGCCGCGCAAGGTGATCTCGCCGTCGTCGGGATCCTCCAGGCCGGCCACCAGGCGCAAGGTGGTGGTCTTGCCGCAGCCGCTCGGGCCCAGCAAGGTGAACACCTCGCCCCGCTCGACCTCGAGCGACGCGCCGTCGACCGCGAGCACGGGGCCATACGATTTGCTGACGCCGTCGAGCCGAAGAACCGTGTCGCTCATGGGTCGCGGAGACCGTTCGCGTAAGATAGTCGCGGCCGGGGGCCGGGTCAATCGAGCGCCGCCTCCAGAATAGGAGTCATCGTGGCGAATGAAAGCAGCATTTCACGGCGCGAGGTGCTGCGCACCGTGGCGCGGGCCGGCGCCGCCGGGCTCCTGGCCTCGGCGAGTCGGTTCGCCCATGCCGCGACGACTTCGCCGGAGTGGGAGCAGATGTCGGCCGCCGCCAGGAAGGAAGGCAAGGTCTCGGTCAACACCTTCACCGGCCAGGGCTACGCCCGCATCCTCAAGCTCTTCGCGCAGGCCTATCCGGACATCAAGCTCGAGCACACGAATCTCGAGCCCGTCGAGTTCTCGCCGCGGGTCATCCAGGAGCGCAAGGCCTCCGTGTACACCTGGGACGTGGCGACGATGCCGATGAGCACCGCGCTGCAGGTGCTCAAGCCGGCGGGCGTCTGGGATCCCGTGCGGCCGGTGATCGTGGCGCCCGAAGCCAAGAGCAACGCGAGCTGGCGCGGCGGCTTCGACGCCGGCTTCCTCGACCGTGACAAGAACCTCGCCTACGCCTTCACGCTCGTGCGCGCGCCCGGCGTCTTCGTCAACGTCGATCAGGTCAAGGAGGGCGAGCTCCGGAGCGTGAAGGACCTGCTCGCGCCCAAGTGGAAGGGCCGCATCGCGATCTCGGACCCGCGCACGATCGGCTCCACCTTCTGGCCTCTGACGGCCGCCCGGCTCCGGCTCGGCGACGGGATCATGAAACAGATCCTCGTCGACCAGGAGCCGGTGCTGAGCCGCGACCGCAACCAGCTGACCGAGTTCATGGTGCGCGGGCGCTATCCGATCGCGATCGGGCTCAACGGCCTCGCGCTCCAGGACTTCCAGGCCCACGGCGTCGGCAAGAACGTGAAGACGCAGCTCTTGCCCGAGCTCGACTATCAGTCGTCGGGAAGCGGCGTGTGGCTCCTCAACCGGGCGCCGCATCCGAACGCCGCCAAGCTCCTGATCAACTGGCTCCTGACGAAAGACGCTCAGGTCGCGTGGGCCAAGGAGCTGCAGACCAACAGCCGCTTCGTGGGCGTGGAGCCGGGCGATCCGCAAGCGGTCGTTCCGCCGGGGCTCACGCTCTTGCAGATCGACGCCGAAGAGCAGCTCCCCGAGCTCATCAAGACCCAGGACATCTCCCGGCAGCTGATCAGGTAGGCAGGGACGCCGCCTCGATCTTGGTGCCGCCGCGCAGAAACGACGAGAAGAGGGCGACGGCCATGAGCGCCAGGCAGGCGAGGTAGGCCACGTTCATCGACGCGACGAACGCCCGCGGGTGCGCGGCGCTCGGCGTGGCGTCGGCGATGCCCGAGTAGTAGCGAAAGGCGAGCGTCAGCAGCACGCCGCCCAGCGAGATCCCGAGCAGGGCGGAGATGCCGAAGACCGTCTGGACCATCCCGGTGGCGAAGCCCCGGTACTCCCGCGGCACCGAGCCGATGATCGCCGCCTGGTTCGGCGTGTTGAAGAATCCTGAGCCCACGCCGAGGAGCGCCATCATGAGCGTCGGCAGGATCCAGTGGGAGTCCACTCGAAGGGCGAGCCCGATCGCGAAGGCGCCCATCGTCGCCAGGACGCCCATCGAGGCCGGCACGCGCGGGCCGATGCGATCCGTCAGCCGGCCGCTGACCGCGGCGAGCCCGATCGTGAAGACCGGCGCCGCCAGGAAGATCAGCCCCATGAACGACGCCGAGAAGCC
>DASPZZ010000250.1:0-30276 GCA_035635995.1 Binatia bacterium
TGAGGTTCCGATCGCTACCTTGACTCGCTCCGCAGGAACCTCAGCTGTGTCAAGCCCACTATCAGCGCGGGCCATTTTCGCTGCGGCCATGGCGAATTGGCTGAATCGAGCCGCCGTCTTTACAACGCGTGCAGGCATCCATTCCAGTGGATTGAAGTCGCGAACTTCGCCAACTATCCGGCACTCCGGCGGAAGCTTCGAGCTGTCGAACATCGTGGGGCGGCCGATGCCTGAGCGTCCAGCCAGGGCGGCCTCCCAGAACTTGTCGGCGCCGATGCCGATAGGCGAAACGATCCCGAGTCCAGTAATGACCGGCTGGCGCTGCATCGGCTGGTTCCCCCGGCGGCGCTGGGTCGGGTTTCTCCCAGAAAACCCAGCATTTACGTTAACAGGTGATCCGCCAAACGACCAAGTTCCCTTGGTGGAGGCTGCTAGAATAGGTTAACCGACGAGACATGTCCAGGAAGGTCATCGACCGTCGACAGTTTCTTACACTTCCGCTGGCCCTTCTCCTGGTTCCCCCGGCCCGGGTCCACGCCGCAGCAGTGGCCTCCAGGGCGCCGTACCGGGTCGACGTCAGCCTCCTCTATGGCGCGCTGACCTTCAGTGTCGAGGAAAGCCTCACGGAGACGATCGACAGGGCGGCCGGTCGCTACGACGTGTCGATTGCAGGGGAAGGGGACGGCATCGTCAACCGGATCGAGTCGGCCGGAACCCTCCGCCAAGGCCGCTGGGCGCCCCTTCGGACGCAATCGTTCTTTTCCGTGAAAGGGCGCGAGTCGCGCTCCGATATCAAGTACGACTACGTCGGACGCCGCATCGGGTATCACTTCAAAGGCGAGACGTTCTTCCTCCGGCGGCTGCGTGTCGTCGATGATTCGCTCTCGATGCCCGAGGGGCTCCTCATCGACGACTCGATCAGTGCGACGCTCAACTACGCCGACCAGCTCTGGACGCCTCAGCCGGACGGGAGCTTCGTGACCCACGTGGTCCGGCGGAAGGTCGCCGGGAACGAGGGCCCCGATGACGTCCAGAAGCAGTACCGTGCCGAGCTCGTCCCGTTCGCGCTCAAGGTCGCCGTGGACGCGGAGACGCGCAAGCCGATCGCGCAAATCGACCTCTCACGCTTCTCGTCGTGGGCGAATCGGGATCAGCCGGCGCAGATCACATTCGGCGCCGACCGGCGGCCCGAGCACTTGAGCCTTCCGATGATGTTGGGGACCTCCGTTCAAATCCGGCTGAAGACCGGATAAATGCACGACCTCGTCACGCTGGGCGAGGTGCTGCTGCGGCTCGCCATCCCGTCGCCCATGCGCTTCGAGACCGCGCACCAGCTCGACTTGCAGGTCGGCGGCGCCGAAGCCAACGTGGCGGCCGCGTGCGCCCGGCTCGGCCTAAGCGCCGCATGGATCTCCGCGCTCCCGGCCAATCCGTGGGGCGAGCGGATCCTGCGCGAGCTGGCCGGTCATGGCGTGGACTGCGGCCACGTGCGGATGACCGAGGGGGCGCGGGTCGGGGTCTACTTCCTCGAATACGGTGTCGCGCCGCGCCCGGTGCGCGTCCTCTACGACCGGCGGGAATCCGCGTTCGCCCGGCTGACCGCGGCTCAGGTTGATTGGGAGCCGGTCCGGCGCGCGAGGCTCGTCCACCTCACCGGAATCACGCCCGCGCTCGGTGAGTCGGCCGCCGCTCTCGTCGAGCGAGCCTTCCGGGAGGCGTCGATGGTGTCCTTTGACGTCAACTATCGTGCGACGCTCTGGTCGCCCGAGACAGCGCGCGCGTTCCTTGAGCCCGTCTTGCCACGCGTGCGCTATCTGTTCATCGGGCAGGCCGAGGCCCAGACCCTTTTCGGCCTGTCGGGCGCGCCCGAGCAGATCCTCGCCGCGCTCGCGCGCCTCGCGCCCAAGGCGACGATCAGCCTGCAGCAGGGCGAAGAGGGCTCGACGGTGCTCGACGGTGGTCGGCTGCTCCGGCCGCGGCGTCGCCCCGCCGTCCAGGTGGTCGACCCCATCGGGGCGGGCGATGCGTACGCCGCTGGGTTTCTCTGGGCCGTCCTGCGCGGGCGCGAGCTTCAGGACGCCGTCGACGCGGGCACCGCCGTGGCGGCGCTCAAGTGCTCGACCTGGGGCGATATCGCGCGCGTCAGCGCGCAGGACGTCGCCGATGTCCTGGCCGGCGGACCCGACGTGCGCCGTTGAGGCTCATCCGCTTCCCGCGCCTGCTATAGTCGATACTTTCTGAGGGCGCATTGGCGCCACTCCGAAGCGCTTTCTCGCCACGTTGAGGGTGCCGTCGGTGCACCGGAGTGCATCGGCGGCATCTCGCTTCGAGACATGACGAGCCTGGCGTTCATCCTCTACGTCCGCAGCCTCGCTGAGCATCACGGCGGCGCCATGATCTGGGACGGCGACATGCTCAGCGGATCACGGCACCTCGACGCCACGTGGTGGGAGAAGTTCCTGCTGGCGCCGCACAACGTCCACTACCACGTCGACCATCACCTGTATCCCTCCGTGCCGTACCACAACCTCCCGCGGCTGCATGCGCTGCTGCTCGCCCAGCCCGAATACATGGCGAGGGCGCATATCACCGACGGGTACTGTACCGGCCTCCGCCGGGAGTGCGTGCGGCCGGCCGGTCAGGCGTGAGTGTGCGGCGACAGCCGCGAGAGGTCACGTGCCGAGCGCGGACCGGAGGCTCCGGGCGAATTCTTCGGGCATCATCCTCGATAGGATCGGCGTACTCGCGCTGTCTTGCCGGCGCCTCCAGAGGTCACGGCCATCAGGCGGGCACTAGGAGCCTAAACGGTTGCCGCTCAACGCTTCAGGGCCGTATAGTCGATACGGCATGGCGGGTGAGCGCGTCCTCGACGGCCTGAACGACGAGCAGCGCCGGGCCGTCACCCACGACGCCGGGCCCCTCCTGATCATCGCCGGCGCCGGCACCGGCAAGACGACCGTCATCACCCGGCGGATCGCCTGGCTCATCGCCCAGCGCAAGGCGCGCCCCGAAGAGATCCTGGCGCTGACCTTCACGGACAAGGCGGCGGCCGAGATGGAAGAGCGCGTCGACACGCTCGCTCCGTACGGGTACGCCGACGTCGAGATCTCCACGTTCCACGCGTTCGGCGACCGTTTGTTGCGGGAGCACGCGCTCGAGATGGGGCTCCAGCCCGACTTTCGGGTCCTCAACCGCGCCGAGCAGGTCATCTTTTTCCGTGACCGCCTGTTCGAGTTCCCGCTGGTGCGCTACCGCCCCCTCGGGGATCCGACCCGCCACATTCGGGCGCTCATCACGCTCATCAGCCGCTGCAAGGACGAGGACATCGCCCCCGAGGAGTATCAGGCCCATGTCGAGCGCCTCCTGGCGGAGGCGGCGGCCAGCCCCGGCGACGCCGAGCTGCGCGAGCGCGCGGCGCAGCACCTCGAGCTGGCGCAGACCTATGCGAAGTATCAGACGCTGACCGCGGCCGCCGGCGTCGTCGACTTCGGCGATCAGATCGTCCACGCGTTGAGGCTCCTGCGCGCGCGCCCCTACGTGCTCGCGAACTACCAGCGCCGGTTCAAGTACATCCTGGTTGACGAGTTCCAGGACACCAACTGGTCGCAGTACGAGATCGTGAAGCTGCTCGCCGCGCGGCGGGGCAACGTCGCGGTCGTCGGCGACGACAACCAGGCGATCTATCGCTGGCGTGGCGCGGCGGTCACGAACTTTCGCAGCTTCGTCAACGACTTTCCGCAGGCCCGGGTGGCGGTGCTCACCGAGAACTATCGCTCGCACCAGCGGATCCTCGACGCGGCGTATCGCCTCATCGTGAACAACCCCGACCGCCTGGAGGAGAGCGAGGAGGGCCGGCGGTACGGGATCACAAAGAAGCTGGCGGCGGTGCGAGAGCTCGACGGTCCGGAGCCTCAGGCGCTCCACTACGAGACCGCGACGCAGGAGGCCGACGCGGTCGTCCAGATGATCCGCGAGCGCGTGGAGCAGGGCGCCTGGAGCTACGACGACGTCGCGATCCTGGTGCGGTCCAACAACGACGCCGACCAGTTCCTGAGGTCCTTGAATCTGCGCGGCGTGCCGTGGACGTTCTCGGGCAACGCGGGGCTCTACGGGCGGCCCGAGATCCGGTTGCTGATCGCGTTCTTGCGCTCGGTCGCCCACCCGGACGACTCGGTCAGCGTGCACTACCTCGCGTCGTCGGACATCTACCAGGTCCCGATCGTCGATCTCACGCGGTGCGCGACGTACGCGGACCGCCGTCACCGCTGGCTGTTCGACGTCCTCCGCGGCGTCGAGACGCTCCCGGAGACACGGGACGAGGTCGGCGAAGAGGGCCGCGCGGCCATCCGGAGGCTCGTCGCCGACCTGACGCGCTACATGGAGCTGGCGCGTGAGATGCCGACCGGCGAGCTGCTCTATCAGTTCCTGATCGACTCGGGCTGGCTCGCGCGCATGTCGAAGGCGGCGACGGCGCGCGACGAGGCGGAGGTGCAGAACATCTCGAAGTTCTTCGGCCGGGTCCAGGACGCGTCGAAGGCGCTCCGCTACGACAACGTGCGCGAGTTCGTCAACCATCTCGACGCGCTGATCGATGCCGGCGAGGATCCGGCGGTGGCCGAAGCGGACGTCGAGACGCCGGCCGTCCGCGTCCTGACCGTCCACAAGGCGAAAGGCCTCGAGTTCCCCGTCGTGTTCCTGGTCACCCTGGCCCAGGACAAGTTCCCGCTCCGCCGTCGCCGAGACGCGTTCGAGTTGCCGGAGGCGCTCATCAAGGAGACGCTGCCGTCGGCCGATTTTCACCAGCAGGAAGAGCGCCGCCTCTTCTACGTCGGGGTGACGCGGGCCGAGCGCGAGCTCTACCTGACGAGCGCCCGCGACTACGGCGGCGCCCGGGAGCGGAAGGTGAGCCAGTTCGTGCTCGAGGCGCTCGACCTCCCGAAGGACGCGGCGCGCCCGTTCAAGGCAAAGGCGATCGAGGAGATCCAGCGATTCGCGCCGCCCGCCGAAGTGGCCGACGAGACGCTCGCGCCGATTCCACCCGACCAGGAGCTTCTGCTCAGCCACCGGCAGGTGGACGACTATCGGACGTGTCCTCTCAAATACCGCTACATCCACCTGCTGCGCGTGCCCATTCTGCGCCACCACGCGGTGGTCTACGGCAACACGGTCCACAAAGTCGTCGAGTACTACCTGAAACGCCGGGTCGTCGGCAACTACACGTCGCTCGAGGACCTTCTCGCGATCTACGATCGGGAGTGGGACAACCAGGGATTCCTCACCTGGGAGCACGAGGAAGCGCGTAAGGCCGCCGGGCGCGCGGCGTTGACGCGGTTCTGGCACGAGGAGGAGGCGAGCGGCGTCAGGCCGAGCCACGTCGAGAAGGATTTCGGCTTCTCGCTCGGCGCCGACCGGGTCCGCGGCCGCTTCGACCGGGTCGACGAGGACCTGCTCGGCGCGACGATCATCGACTACAAGACGGGCGAGGTGGCGAAGCAAGCAATCGCCGATCGGCGTACCGCCGGGAGCCTGCAGCTGCAGATGTACGCGTTGGCCTGGCGCGAGATGGCGGGCACGCTCCCGCAGCGCGTGGAGCTGCGCTTCATCGAGTCGAACCTGGTCGGTCGCCACGCGCCCGACGCGAGCGACGTCGAGGAGGCGACCGAGGCCGTCCAGGCTGCTGCCTCCGGCATCCGCGCCCGCCGCTTCGAGGCCACGCCGTCCTACGCGGCGTGTCGCTTCTGCGCCTACAGCCAGGTCTGTCCGTTCACCGCGACGCGGGAGTAGCGGCGGGACGCCCGTCTGGCGAACAATAGGTTCATGTCCCACGGTGCGGCCGAACACGCCCTCTCTGGGCGAAGGGCCGACGTCCTGCAGGAGACGAAACGACGGCTGCTCGCGGCATGAGGCGCTGCGATATGATGCTGACGTGAAGTTCTACACGTTCGAGATCGGCATCGAGAGGGAAGAGGAGGACGAGGGCTATTTCGCCCACAGTCCGACCCTGCCGGGATGCTTCAGCAACGGCAAGACCATCGAGGACGCGCGGAGGAACACCCGCGAGGCGATCCAGCAGCACGTCGTGTCGCTGCTCGCCCATATCCAGCCCGTACCGCAGAATGAGAAGTGACCGAAGCGCGCGCCGCGCCGAGGAAGATGCCGTGAACCGCCACGCGGGCCCCCCGCGCGAGACAGGCGCTCCACCGGTTCCGGAGCCCACGTACGCCGAGCGCGCGCGGACGCTCGCGTACCTGGGACGCACCGGCGCGCTCGCCACGCTCTCGCGCAAGCACCCGGGCCACCCGTTCGCGTCGCTCATGCCGTATGCGCTCGACGAGCTCGGGCAGCCGCTCGTCTTGATCAGCGCGATGGCGATGCACACCCAGAACCTCCAGGCGGATCCGCGCGCGAGCCTGCTCGTCACGCAGCCGGTGGCGAGCTCTCAGCCCAGGGAGTCGGGCGATCCGCTCGCCGCGGCCCGGCTCACCTTGATCGGCGAGGCGCGCCCGCTGGCGGGTCCCGAGACCGCGACGGCGCGCGAGGCGTACCTGGCCCGGCACCCGCGCGCCGCGTACTGGGTGGATTTCGACGACTTCAGCTTCTGGCGGCTCGACGTCAAGGACCTCTACTTCGTCGGGGGTTTTGCGGCGATGGACTGGGTGACGGCCGACGACTACCGTGCGGCGCGGCCCGATCCCTTGGCCGACGCCGGGGCCGGTATCCTGGACCATATGAACCGGGACCACGCCGACGCGCTGGTCGCCTACGCGCGCCACTTCGCGGGAGCGCCGGCCGACGAGGCCACGATGGTCGCGGTGGACCGGCTGGGGTTCAGGCTGCGGCTCCGCAGCGGCGAGCGGCTCCACGCCGTTCGCATCGCGTTTCCGCGCGAGGTCCGATCGGCCGGGGAGAGCCGCGCCGTGCTGATCGAGATGCTGGGGCAGGCGCGCGGCACGAAGTAAGGCGAGTCTTGACACGGGCCGCCCGGCCGCATACGGTGTGCGTCGCCGGCCCATCCAGCCGGCGAGCCAGGAGGTCATCATGGTCCGTATTTCCGTGTTGTACGCCACCGCCGAAGGCAAGAAGTTCGACCACGACTATTACGTGAATCGGCACATGAAGCTCGTGCGCGAGCGCCTGGGCAGCTTCGGGCTGGTCCGCACCGAGGTCGACAAGGGCATGGCCGGCGGCGCGCCCGGCGCCCCGGCGCCGTACGTGGCGATCGGGCACGTCTACTTCAATTCGCTCGACGGGTTCCAGAAGGGGATGGGCCAGCACGGCAAGGAGATCATGGGCGACGTGCCCAACTACACGAACATCCAGCCGCAGATCCAGATCAGCGAGATCATAGGGTAAGCCGACGTGACCTACGACGTCATCGTCATCGGCGGCGGCAACGCGGCGATGTGCGCGGCGCTCTCCGCGCGCGAGCACGGCGCGCGCGTCCTCGTGCTCGAGAAGGCGCCCGAGGCGTGGCGCGGTGGGAACGGCTTCTTCACGGCGGGGGGCTTCCGGTTCGCCTTCAAGAGCTTCGAGGAGCTGTGCGAGCTGGTCGGCGACCTCTCCGACGAGGAGAAGGCCTCGATGGAAGTCGACCCGTACACCGAGGAGCAGTTCTACGACGACCTCATGCGGGTCACCGAGGACTGCGCCGATCCCGACATGGCGATGCAGCTGGTGCGCGAGTCGCTGCCGACGGTGCGCTGGATGCGCGACCGGGGCGTCCGCTGGATCCCCATGTTCGGCCGGCAGGCCTACAAGGTCGGCGGGCGCTTCCGCTTCTGGGGCGGCCTCGTGCTCGAGGCGGTCGGAGGCGGCCCCGGGCTCATCGACATGGAGTATCAGTCGGCGGGCAAGAACGGCGTCGACGTGCGGTTCGAGACGAAGGCGACACGTCTGGCGACGGACGACCGCGGCGGCGTCACGGGCGTCGTCGTGCGGACGCCGGCCGGCACCGAGACGATCGCGGCCGGCGCCGTCGTGCTCGCGTCGGGCGGCTTCGAGGCGAACCCGGAGATGCGCACGCGCTATCTCGGGCCCAACTGGGAGCTCGCGCGGGTCCGCGGCACGCCGTACAACACCGGTGACGGCATCCGGATGGCGCTGGAGATCGGCGCCCTGCCGTGGGGCCACTGGAGCGGCTGCCACTCCGTCCAGTGGGACCTGAACGCGCCGTGGCACGGCGACCGTAAGGTGGGCGACAATTTCCAGAAGCACTCCTATCCGCTCGGGCTCATCGTCAACCTCAAAGGCGAGCGCTTCGTCGACGAGGGCGCCGACTTCCGTAACTACACCTACGTCAAGTACGGGCGCGCGGTCATCGGGCAGCCTCGCCGGACGGCCTTCCAGATCTTCGACCAGAAGGTGCTGCATCTCCTGCGTGAGGAGTACCGGATCCGCGAGGTCACCAAGGCCGAGGACGCGACGCTCGAAGGGCTGGCGCGCAAGCTCGAGATCGACGTCGACGGGTTCGTCGCCACCATCCGGGCGTACAACGCAGCCGTCCAGGCCGGAACCTACAATCCGGCCGTCAAGGACGGCAAGGCGACGCGCGGGATCACGCCGCCCAAGTCGAACTGGGCGCAGCTGCTCGACTCGCCGCCGTATGTGGGCTTCGCCGTCACGACGGGCATCACGTTCACGTTCGGCGGCCTCCGGATCACGAGCGAGGGCCAGGTCATCGACTGCGAGCAGCGCCCGATCGCCGGCCTCTTCGCCGCCGGCGAGCTGGTGGGCGGGCTCTTCTACCACAACTACCCGGGTGGGGCGGGATTGATGGCGGGCGCCGTCTTCGGGCGGATCGCCGGCCGCGCGGCCGCCGCCGCGAGCCGGAAGGGCGCCGCGCGGGTCAGCTAACCGCCGTCTTTACCCTAGCAGTCCAGCGACGCGTCCGGGTGGAGCGCGCGCATCGCCGCGCGGACCGCGTCGAGGAACCACGGCGGCAGGAGCACGCGGTAGTGCGCGAGGAAGCGCTCGAACTGGCCGTCGAGGACGTACGTGACGCCGTGATCGTCCGCGTGGCGGCACGACCGGCCGTACGCCTGCACCAGCGCCTTCGCCGTCTCGAGCGCGTACCAGCGGGGATCCCGAGCCCGGCGCGCGGCGGTCCACGGGTCGCCGAGGTCCGGGTAGGGCAGCTTCGTCACGACCTGGAAGCGTAGGAAGTCGTCGGGCAGGTCCACGCCCTCTCGCAACGAGGGCGAGACCAGCACCGTCGGCGCCGGCGAGGCGCGGTGCAGGTCGAGCGCCCGCGCCTTGGCCTCCGAGGACTCGACCCAGATCAGCCGGCGTGCCAGCGCGGGCGCGCGCGCCGTGAGATCGGCGACGAGCCGCCGGCCGGCCGCGTACGACGGCGCGTGGATCAGCCCTTTCTCGCGCGGATGCTCGGCCAGGATCGCGGCGACCTCCGCGAACAGCGCCGGCTCCAGCCGGGCGAGGCTCGTCTTCGAGAGCGCCCCGACCGGACGGTAGTCGATCCGCCGCTGGGCGGGCGCGAACGGCGAATCGGTCGCGAACGACCGGACGGCGGCCTCCTCGAGCCCGAAGCACTCGGCGAGCGCGCGCCGGTGGCCGAGGTACGCCGAGGAAAGCACCACGAAGTCCGCGGCCTCGCTCAGGAGCTCGCTCGCCATCGACGTCACCGTGAGCGGGACCAGCTCGAGCGTGGCGCCGGGCTCGGGCGGGTAGCGTACGATCCATTCCCGGTCCTCGGCGTCGACGAAGAAGCGGACCCGGGCGAGCGCGGTCTCCAGGCTCTCGCGCTCCGCCATCAGCGCTTGCTCGGCCCGCGAGGGAGGCATGCTCAGAAAGGTCTCGGGTGGAACGCCGGACGGGCGCAGCACTTCGAGCGCGCGCACGAGCGACTCGAGCTGGCCTTCCATGCGCTCGAGGTGGTCACGCATGAGGCTCCGGTATTCTTCGGCCCCGTCCAGACGCGGCAGCGGCCCGCCGAACCACGCCTTGGCCTGCTCGGGCGGGAAGGCGACGGTGAACACGTTGACGAGCTGGGCCTCGAGGTTGTGCGCCTCGTCGATGATCAAGAGGCGCCGCTTGCGGAGCCGCTCGGCGCGCCAGTGCCGCAGCGTCGCGAAATACGAAGTATTGGTGCAGAAGATCGGGCCGGCCAGCGCGGCCGTCTTCGCCCGCGCGTACGGGCACTGGCACACCGGGCCGCGCGGGCGGCGGCACATGCCCCGCGAGGTCGGCACAAGCACCTCCGGGTAGCGCTCGCAGAGGTAGTTGTCGCGCCCCTTGACGAGCTGCAGGTCGGCCCCGAACTCGCGCTCGTACTGGTCTTGGAGGAGCTTCTGGGACGTCAGGAGATACGCGTCGCCGCTCCAGCGCGCGAGCGCCATCGCCACGTGGCTCTTGCCGACGCCGGGGGGCGCCTCGACGACGAAGACGCGCGGCGCCGCCGGATCGCCGAGCGCCTCGGCGATCGCGTCGCCCAGCGACGCCAGGAGCAGCACCTGCTCCGGACGCGGCGTGAAGCCGGGCGGGAAGTGCCCGAGCAGGTCGACGCGATCCGTCACGCGTGCTCCCCCGGCGCGGGTGAAGTGAGCGCCGGCAGGAATGGTATCACGTGGGGTGCCGCGGGTATGATCGGAGCGTGCCCGGCGACGGCTCGCGCGTGGTGTTTGAATTCTCCGCCGGCGGCGTCGTCCTCGACGAGGAAGGCCGCGTGCTGCTGATCCGTGCCCGCGACCTGCGCGGCCAGCCGGTGTGGACGCTGCCGAAGGGCGCCTTGACGTCGGGTGAGACGAGCGCGGACGCGGCCCTCCGGGAGGTGCGAGAGGAGACCGGCTACCGGTGCGAGCTGGTGCGCGAGCTCGCGCCCGTGACCTACTGGTTTCGACGGCAAGGCCGGCAAGTCAAGAAGACGGTCCGGTGGTACCTCATGCGGCCTCTCGAGAAGGTCGGCGAGCACGATCACGAGGTCGACGAGGTGCTCTGGGCCGACAAGGGCGACGCGCACGCCCGGCTGCGCTACGATTCCGATCGGAAGCTGGTGGGCGCCGTCTAGTCCCCGCTTCAGCCGCGCCGAGACTTGCCAAGCGGCACCCCCCTGGGGTAGCGTCACGGCGCAGCGCCCGTCGTTTCCTGGTCGCGAACAATAACGGTCCGGCTCCTGGCGCTTCGGCACCCGCCCAACGGGGTTGGCGGGCCTCTTCGCCAGCGCAGGCGGGATTGATGCAGCGGTTCATCGCGCGAAGGTTCCTGCAGAGCTTGCTGGCCATCTGGGTCATGAGCCTCATCGTGTTCACTCTGGCGCGGGTCACTGGTAACCCCCTGGACGTGATGTTGCCGCTGGAGGCAGGGCCCGAGGAGTACGAGCGCGTCTCCAAGTACTGGGGCCTGGATCAACCGCTCTACATCCAGTACGCCATCTTCCTGAGCAAGGCCGTCCGCGGCGACTTCGGCAGTTCCTGGAAATGGCACGGCCATTCGGCGATGGGCCTCGTGAGGCAGCGCTTGCCCGCGACCCTCCAGCTTGCCGGCTTCGCCCTGTTCATCAGCATCGCGCTTGCGCTGCCCATCGGAGTGCTGGCCGCGGTCAAGAAAGGCACCGCCTGGGACTCCGTGGCGAAAATCATCGCCCTCCTCGGCCAATCCTTGCCTGGCTTCTGGCTGGGGATCGTCCTGATGTGGATCTTCGCCGTGCATCTGGGCTGGTTTCCGACGTCGGGCCGGGGGGGAATCCAATACATGATCCTCCCCGCGATCACGCTCGGCTGGTTCCAGGTCGCCGCCATCATGCGGCTGGTCCGCTCGTCCATGTTGGAAGTGCTCGATAGCGAATTCGTGAAGTTGACCCGCATCAAGGGCGTGCCGGAATGGAAGGTCGTCTGGAAGCACTGCTTGCGCAACGCGTCGATCGCCCCCTTGACTTTCTTCGCCATCATCGCCGGCGTCCTGATGACGGGCTCCGTGGTGACCGAAAGCGTCTTTTCCTGGCCGGGCACCGGGCTGCTCGTGGTGGACGCCGTGAGGGCCAGGGACTTTCAGGTGGTCCAAGCTGTCGTGATCGTGTTCGCCGGGATCTTCATTCTCACGAACCTGCTCGTCGACATCCTCTATGCTTACCTCGATCCCCGCATCCGGTATCAGTAAGGGGAGAAGGGAGGACACATCGTGGCAACAGTGACGGCGAGAGCTCTTCCCTGGTACGCACCCCCCAGAGTTGCGCGGGCGTTGCGTCAGGTCAGACGGTATCCGGTGGTGGCGCTCAGCCTCCTCATGTTCCTCCTGGTAATTCCCGCCGTTCTGGCGCCGCTGGTCTCACCCTACGACCCCCTGAAGGGGTCACTGGCCAAGCGGTTGAAGCCACCAGTATGGCAGCAGGGCGGCACCATCGAGCATCCTCTTGGCACCGACAAGCTCGGACGCGACATCCTGAGCCGGATGATTTACGGGGCCAGGGTCTCCCTCATGGTGTCCCTGGTAGCGATTTTCGTCGGCGGCAGTGTCGGGACGGGCCTGGGATTGATGTCGGGCTACTTCGGGGGCAAGACGGACGCGCTGATCATGCGCTTGGTCGACATCTCTCTATCCTTGCCGACGATCTTGTTGGCCCTGGTCCTGGTCGCGGCGGTGGGCCCCAGCTTCGGAACGGTCATTACCGTCCTGGTGGTGCTCCTGTGGGCTCGCTATGCGCGGCTGGTCCGGGGGGAAACCCTCAGCATCAAGGAGCGGGACTTCATCGCCAGAGCGCGGGTTGCAGGGGCGTCCCACAGCCGCATCATGACCCGATACATCTTCCCGAACGTCGTCAACTCCCTCATCGTCCTGGCGACGCTACAAGTGGGATACGTCATTCTTCTCGAGTCAGCCCTGAGCTTTCTCGGCGCTGGTCTTCCCCGTCCCACCCCGGCGTGGGGCCTCATGATCGCGGACGGTCGAGAGCTGATCGTCACGGCCTGGTGGGTGTCGATGTTCCCCGGGCTAGCGATCATGTTGACGGTGCTCTCTCTCAATCTATTGGGGGATTGGCTCCGAGATCATCTGGACCCCAAGCTCAGGCACGTGTAGGACCGCGTCGGAAGGGTGAATGGCCGACGCCCAAGCTAGAACAAGAATGCGGAGGAGATATCCGATGAGACGGTTCGTTCCCATTGCACTGGGGCTGCTGCTGGCGTTGGCGCTTACCTTCGAGACCACGCTGACACCTGGAGCGGCACAGGAGGCCAAGGCCCAGAAGCTGGTGTTCGCGTCCGCCGGGTTCGAGGACAGCAACCGTTTCTGGATGGTCAGCCGCCCCGACCATCTGCAGTACGACCCGTTCCTGGAAACCCTGCTCGAGGTGGACCCCAAGACCGGTGAGTACACGGCCCGCCTGGCGGAGAAGTGGCAAGCCAGCCCTGACTACAAGGAATGGACGTTCACCCTGCGCAAGGGCGTTCCGTTCCACTTCGGGTACGGTCAATTCACCGCCAAGGACGTCGTGCATTCGCACGCGCTCATGATGCGTCAGGAGGCGACTGCGACCCTGGTCGGGTTCTGGCGCCAGGTCGACGAGGTCAAAGTCGTCAACGACCACCAGGTCGTGTTCCGCTTCAAGCGCCCCACGACGGTCATGCCGTACGCGGCGTCTCGCGCCGGCGATCTTCGGATCGTCAGCAAGGCCCAGTGGGACAAGGAAGGCCTGGAAGGGTTCGACAAGCGGCCGGCGGGAACCGGCTCGTACCGGTACGTCGGCCGGCAACCGGGCCTGTCGATCACGTTCGAGCGAGTGGACAACCACTACCGAGGCGAAAAGCCGGCGTTCAAGGAGCTGGAGTTCCGGCTCGCCCGTGAAGAGTCGACGCGGCTGGCGCTGATCCTCTCGGGCGAGGCCCAGATTGCCGACCTGCCCCGCGAGCTACAGAAGGACGCGCTCAAGAGGGGCATGAAGATCTACACGTCGTCGTTCCCCGTGGACTGGATGACCGTCTACCTGGGCGGCCTGTACTTCCTGCCCGGGGACACGGCGTTCAAGCCCGACGTGGCCTGGACCAAGAAGCCTGTGCGGCAGGCCCTGAATGTCGCCATCAACCGGAAAGAGCTCCTCAACACGGTGTTCGCCGGCAAGGGGACCCCCACGTACGTGACCGGCTGGTCCGCCCAATCAGAGGGCTACAACCCGGAGTGGGCGAGTCGGTTCGACCAGATGTACGGCTACAACCCCGGAAAGGCCAAGGCGCTCCTGAAGGAGGCCGGTTACGGCCCGGGGCAGCTGAAGTTCAAGATCCTGGCGTTCACCGAGCCCGGAGAGTCGGAAGGTCCGCAGGTGGCCGAGGCCCTGGGAATCTACTACAAGGACGTTGGCGTCGAGACGGAGATCGAGGTGCTCGACTGGGCCAAGGTCCGGGAGATGTTCCGCAAGAAGACGATCGGGTGCTGCATCTGGCCCAACATCATCTCCTGGCGCCCGGCGGAGGAGTGGATCCGGATCAGCAACCACAGCAAGGGCCCGAACCACCACTACGAGAACGAGTTCATCGAGAAGACTTACCTGGCCTGGGCCGCGGCCGTGAATCCCGGCGAGCGGCAGCGCCTGGCGCGGGCGGTCGCCGACCATCTCTTCGAAGAGTTCGCCGACATCCCGCTCTTCTGGTTCGCCAACGAGGTCGTCGCCAATCCAAAGGTGGTGGGCGAGTGGGTCTACCCGGGGCTCGGAGCCGGGCGATCGACCCACTTCCATCTCATCAAGGCCGCGAAGTAGACGTAAGGACCTCGAGGCACGAGGCTGCGAGGCTCCGGGCACCAGGCGAAGCGCTTCGCCTGATGCCTGGAGGCCTGTTCCGACCCTCCACGCGACGGCAGGTGGCGCATGCCCAGACAGATCGGTGATGTCATTCTGGAAGTCGAGGACCTGCACACCTACTGCTTTACCCGTTGGGGTGTGGTGAAGGCCGTCGATGGGGTGAGCTTTTCCCTGCGAGAGGGAGAAGCCCTGGGAATCGTGGGCGAGTCGGGATGTGGGAAGACCATGACCGCCCTGTCGTTGCTGAGACTGGTGCCTCGGCCGGCGGCCCGTATCGTCAAGGGAAAGATCGTGCTCCAAGGGGAAAATCTCCTGGACAAGAGCGAGCGCGAGATGCGGGCCATTCGGGGACGGCGCATCTCCATGATTCTCCAGGACCCGCAGACCTCCCTCAATCCTGTGTTCACCATCGGCAACCAGCTGATCGAAGCCATCCAGATCCACCATCGAGACGGCCATCGCTCGCTGGTACGGCGGGCGATCGATGGCTTGAAGCAGGTGCGCGTGGCGGCGCCCGAGCGTCGGGTGCAGGACTATCCGCACCAGATCAGCGGCGGCATGAAGCAGCGCGTCGTCGGCGCCATCGCCATCTCCTGCGAGCCGCGAGTCATCATCGCCGACGAGCCCACCACGTCGTTGGACGTGACCATCCAGGCTCAATACCTGCGCCTGCTGCGCGAGATTCAAGAGGAAACCAATCTCGCGCTGATCTTCATCACGCACGACTTCGGCATCGTGGCGAAGATGTGCGACCGCGTCATGGTGATGTACGCGGGGCGCGCCGTGGAAAGCGGCCCGGTGCGGGAGATTTTCAACCACCCCTCCCATCCGTATACGCAAGCGCTGTTGAACTCCGTGCCCACCATGGACGAACGCGTCGAGCGGCTCTATTCGATCAGCGGCCAGCCGCCCGCCCTCTGGGACTTGCCCCTGGGGTGTCGGTTCGAAGCTCGCTGCCCCCACGCCGACGATCGTTGCCGGCGTCAGTATCCTCCCCCGTTCACGGTGGGAGAGGGCCACACCGCCGACTGCTGGAGGCTGGAATAGGGCATGGAAGCCGAGCCGATTCTCCGGGCCCAGGGGCTGAAGAAACACTTTCCCGTCACCCGGGGCATGCTCTGGACGAGGGTCGTCGGCTGGGTCAAGGCCGTGGACGGCATCAGCTTCTCGGTTCAACCGGGGCAGACGCTCGCCATCGTGGGCGAGTCCGGCTGTGGCAAGACGACGACCGCCAAACTCATCCTGCGTCTGGAAGAGCCCACCTCCGGCGAGGTGTTCGTCGATGGGAAAGATGTCCATGCGTTGAATGGCGACGCATTGAAAGAGTACCGGACGAGCGTGCAGGCGGTCTTCCAAGACCCCTGGTCATCCCTGAGCCCTCGCATGAGGGTGCAGGAGATCGTGGCTGAGCCGCTGGTGGTGAACCGGGGGGTGTCCGCTCAGGAGGTCAAGAGCCGCGTCGCAGAGATCCTCGGCCGGGTGGGTCTGCGCCCGGAGCAGGCGAAGCTCTACCCCCACGAGTTCAGCGGCGGACAGCGCCAGCGCATTGCCGTGGCCAGCGCCCTCGTGTCAGACCCCAAGCTCATCATCCTGGACGAGCCGGTCTCGGCTCTGGACGTTTCCATTCGAGCGCAGATCATGAACTTGCTGGTGGATCTCCAGAAGCAATATGGCGTGAGCTATCTGCTCATTGCTCACCACCTGGCGACGACCCGCTACATGGCCAATGAAGTCGCGGTCATGTACCTGGGCAAGATCGTGGAACGGGCCAAGACGGAGGAGCTGTTCAAGAATCCGGCGCATCCATACACCAAGGCCCTCTTCTCGGCCGCCCTCCCGGCCCACCCGGACATCGTGCGAGAGGAAATCATCCTGTCCGGAGAAGTCCCCTCTCCGATCAATCCCCCCTCGGGCTGCCGCTTCCATCCCCGCTGCCCCGTCGTGATGCCACAGTGCTCAGAGATCGAGCCGGAGGAGAAGGCACTCGTCCCCGGTCATACGGTGGCGTGCCACCTCTACTAGCGGGGAGCAGCCCGGCGGCGAAGACCTAGGGGGCGGGGAAGAGGCGCTCGCCGTTCTTCCAGGCGATCGCCTCGGCGACGTCGCGCGGCAGCTGGGCGAGCCATGCCTGGACGTCGCGATGGTAGTCGCGGACGATCTCCCAGCGCGACGTCACCCACGTATCGGTGCCGACCAGAAAGCGGTCCGGGTACTTCACGAAGACCGCGCGCCACTCGGGATCGAGCGTGCCGCCCGCCGCCACGTCGGTCCGCAGCGCGAGCTCGACCCAGAGCTTCGGAAACCGCTCGAGCAGCCGTCCGACGGTGGGCGCGGAGGCCGACATGCCGGCGTGCGCCCACAGGAGGCGCACCTTTGGATAGAGCGTCAGCAGCTTCTCGATGGTGACGTCATCCACGTGAGCCTGAAGAAAGAGGTCGCGCTCCATCGCCAGCTCGGCGATACGCCGGACGGTCGGCGCGCCGACGCTGGCGACACCCAGGTGGAACTCGCCGATGCCACGGTAGATCCCGCGCTCGAGCCGCTCCTCGACGTAGGCCTGGACGCCGGGGTCGCCGTGCCAGCTCGCCATGTCGTCGCGCGTCCGGTACGGTCGAAGGAACGGGACGATGCCCTTCGGGGCCTTCTCGTAAAGCTTCAGCGTGCCGTCGTCCGGCGTGCTCGAGACGATCGCCCGGCGTATGCCCGCGGCGGCGAGAATCGAGAGCGCCCGCTCGGGTGAGTACGCGTCCCAGTCGGGGCGGCTGTAGTGAATGTGCGCGTCGAAGATCGGGAACTGGGCGGCCGCGGGGGCCGCCGCGCCGAGGACGGCCAGGAGCGCGGCAAGCAGAAACCTTGGCATCGCCGCGATCCTAGCACACGGACTGCGCCATTCACGCCGCGGGCGACGGGCGGCACACGCGGCAGGGGCGATACCCCACGCTCGCGGCGTCGCCGACCGACGCGAAGACGATCCGGTTCGCCTCGCCCACCCGCTGCTCGTGCGCGCAGCCGCGTCGGCAGACGATCCGCGTGCTCGTGCAGCCGATCAGCGCCGGCGTCGTGCGCTCGAGCCGCAGCAGCTGGGTCTTCATCTCGCCGCCGAAGGCGTAGTGACCCCAGGTCCCGTCGCCGCGGATGATGCGGTGACAAGGGACGATCACCGGCACCGGATTGGCGCCGAGCGCGTTGCCCACGGCGCGCGCGGCCCGCGGGTGGCCCACGCGCCGCGCGAGGGCCGCGTACGAGTCGACCTCGCCGAACGGAATACGACTGGCCTCGGCGAGCACGCGGGCCTGGAAGTCGGCCACGCCCGCGAGGTCCACCGCCACCGTGAAGAACGTCCGGCGGCCGGCCAGATACTCACGCAGCTCCTGCCGAGCGCGCTCGGCGTGACCACGAGCGCGGGCCGACGCGCCGTGGACGCCGCGGCCGGGGCGGAGCCGTACCACGCCGCGCTCCGTCGCCTCGATCCTGAACTTCTCGGCCAGCGCTTCAAGGTTGGCCCGCTGGGCCCGGAGGCCGCCGAGGAGCCGCGACGACAGATCGCGGGGCGCCTCGGGCGCGAAGAACTCTTCGAGCATGACGTCGATCCGATCCATGTCGCTACCCCTCCAGCGCTCGTTTCAAGATTGCCTTGCCCCGTGCCAGCTGACTCTTGACCGTGTTGACGGAGATCCCCCTGATGGTCGCGAGCTCCCGGTACCCGAGGCCGTTCACGTAGTGGAGTGCCAGCAGCACGCGCGCCTCGCGGGGGACCGTGTCGAGCGCGCGCGTCAGGTCCAGCCGCTCGACCGCCGAGCCGGCCCGCCCGCGGGGGAGCGGCTCGGGCGGGGTGTGACGGCGTCGGCGCAGCTCGTCGATACAGACGTTCGTGAGCACGCGATAGAGCCACGTGGACACCGCCCACCGCGGGGCATACGACTCCCGCGCCTCGAAGGCCTTCAGCAAGGCCCGCTGGACGGCGTCCTGCGCGTCGGCCCGGTTGCCGAGCAGCCGGTAGGCCACCGCGTACAGCCGGACGGCGTATTCCTCCACGGCGCGGGCGAACGCGCGTTCGTCCATCTCGACAAGTTATACGCGGCACGAGCGCCGAAGGGTGGAACGGCGCGTGCGCCGGTGTACTATTGCGCGCAGCCGAAGGGGTGCCCATGACCATCACACGACGGGGATTCCTGATCGTCACCGGCGCGGCCGTCGGGCTCCTTCGAGCAACCGGCGCGCGAGCCCAGCAGCCTCCCGCGCCCGTTCCCGGCAAGGAGAAGCTCATCGTGCGGAGCCCGCGCCCCCTCAATCTCGAGACGCGGCTCGGGGACCTGACCGTCTACCAGACGCCGGAGGAGCTGTTCTTCGTCCGCAACAACTACGACGCGGCGCCGATCGATCCGGCGCAGTGGTCGGTGAAGATCGAGGGCGAGGTGGACAACCCCCTGGTCCTCCGCCTGGACGACCTGACGAAGCTTCCGACCCTCACGCAGGACGTGACGCTCGAGTGCGCGGGCAACGGTCGATCGTTCCACAAGCCGCGCGCTTCGGGCATCCAGTGGGAGAACGGCGCCGTCGGGAACGCCGCGTGGAAGGGCGTGCGGCTCGCCGATGTGCTGGCGCTGGCCAGGCCGCGGGCGTCCGGTCGGCACGTCGCGTTCGACGGCTTCGACAAGCCGCCAACTCCGCAGGCGCCGGACTTCATCCGCAGTGTCCCGATGTGGAAGGCCCTCGAGCCGCACACGATGGTTGCGCTCGAGATGAACGGCAAGCCGCTCCCGCATCTCCACGGCGGGCCGGCACGGGCGCTCGTGCCCGGGTTCGTCGGCTCGGCGTCCATCAAGTGGCTCGAGCGGATCCTGGTCCTGCCCGACGAATTCGATGGCTTCTACATGAAGTCGAACTACACCGCGCCGCGCGCCGACGACGAAAAGGAGATCTACTCGCTCCAGTCACTCGAGGTGAAGTCCGTCATCGTCGGCCCGGCGGAGGGCGCCCGGCTGCCGGCGGGGCGGACGGCCGTCTGGGGCTGGGCGTGGAGCGGCGAGGGCGAGCTGACCGGTATCGATGTCTCGACCGACGGCGGCCAGAGCTGGTCGCCCGGGACGTTCGCCGGCCGCTGGGGCCGCTACTCCTGGCGCAAGTGGGAGTACGAGTGGGACGCCAAGCCCGGCTCCCGCACGGTGATGGCGCGCGCCACCGACAGCCTCGGTCGCGTCCAGCCGACGAGCCGCGCGTTCAACCGGCTCGGGTACCGCTGGAACGTGATCCACGCCGTCAAGGTTGATGTGGCGTAGCCTCTCGACCGCGGCCGTCCTGGCGCTCGCCGCCGGGGTGGCGGTCAGTCTTCGCCTGGCGCTCGTCTCCGCTCAGAACACGCCGATCCCCCAGACGCCGGGCTGGGAGCTGGTCATGCGCTGCGTGATGTGTCACAGCGTCGAGGTCGCGGTGCAACAGCGCCTCGGGCCCAGGGGCTGGTCCGACACGCTCGACCGCATGATCAAGTACGGCGCGCCGATTCCGCGCGAGGACAAAGAGAAGCTTCTCGTCTACCTGCTGCGGCACTACCGGGATCCCGACGGCCGCTGAGCTTTTCGCAGCGCCTTCCAGAGGCTGGCCGACGTGAGCGGCACGCGTGTGACCTCGACGCCGCGGTCGGCGAGCGCGTCCTCGACCGCGTTGGCGATGGCCGGCATCGGCGAGATGATGCCGCTCTCGCCGACGCCCTTGATGCCCATCTCGTTGCGAGTGGACGGGAAGTCGAGCGCGAGGACCTCGAGGGGTGGCACCAGCGCGGCCGTCGGCAGCCCGTATTCCATCAGGGTGCCCGTCACGAGCTGCCCCGCGCCGTCGTAGATCAGCTCCTCGGCCAGCGCGGCGCCGATCCCCTGGACGATCCCGCCGTGGAGCTGGCCCTCGACGACCATCGGATTGAGGGGGCGGCCGCAGTCGTGCACGGCCGCGTAACGCAGGAGCCGGACCGCGCCCGTCTCGACGTCGATCTCGAGGGCGCAGGCGTGCGCGCCGAACGCCCACGTGACGGTCTCCGGCCGGAAGAACGCGCACGCGTGGAGGCCCGGCGCGCCCTCCCGCAGGAGGGTCGGGCTTCGCAGTGACGCGCGCGCCAGCTGCCCGAGCTCGACGCCGCGCCCGGTCATGCCGGCGACGTGCGCTCGGCCATCGGCGAACACGACGTCCGCCGGCGCGCACTCGAGCAGCTCCCCGGCGACCAGCCGCGCCTTCCGGGCCACCTCGCGCGAGGTTCGCGCCACGGCCGGCCCCGCCACCGCCGCGACGCGGCTGGCGATGGTGCCGTTGCCGTAGCCCAGCACGGCCGTGTCGCCGCCCACGACGACAACGCGCTCCGTGTCGACGCCGAGCTCGGCTGCGCACACTTGCGCGAGCGTGGTCTCGTGAGACTGACCCTGTGAGGAGACGCCGATCTGGAGATAAATCGTCCCGCTCGGATCGATCCTGACGTCGGCGCCCTCGAACGGGCCGATTCCCGTGCCCTCGAGATACGCGGACAGCCCGATGCCGACCGGCTTCGGCGACGCTCGGCGCCCCTTCTGCGTGTGACGCCATTCGTCGTAGCCGAAGCGGGCGAGCAAGCGGTCGAGCGCCGCGCGATAGTCCGCCGGATCGTAGACGATCGGCACGCCGTCGCGGTACCGGAGGCCCGTCGTGTACGGCATCTCGTCCGGGCGGATGAGATTCCGGCGACGTAGCTCCGCGGGGTCCAGGCCCAGCCGCCGCGCCGCGCGGTCGAGGAGCCGGTCGAGCACGTAGGCTCCTTCGGGTCGACCGGCGCCGCGGTAGGCGGCCGTGAAGGTCTTGTGGGTCACCACGTTGACCGCGGAGCCCTTGAGGTGTGCGATCCGGTAGGGCCCGGGCAGGTGGTTGATCGTGTTCAGCGTGATCACGTCGCCGAGGACGGGATAGGCGCCGCCGTCCCGGGTGAACTCGGTCTCCACCGCGGTGATCGTGCCGTCCGCGGCGACCCCGAGCCGCGCCCGATGGCGCTGGTCGCGGTCGGGCGCCGTCGCCAGGAAATGCTCGCGACGGGTCTCGACCCACTTCACCGACCGGCCCAGCCGGCGCGCCACCGCGGGGATCAGAACGTCCTCGGGATACACGTGGCCCTTGGCGCCGAAGCCGCCTCCGACGTCCGGGGCGATCACGCGCACCTGCTCCTCGGAGAGCGCGAGCGCCGCGGCCACCGCCGCGCGAACGGCGAACGGCACCTGCGTCGATGCCCACACCGTGAGCCGGCCGTCCGGCGCCTCCGGCTGCACCAGCACGCCGCGAGGCTCGATCGGCATCGCGGCGACGCGCGGTACGTGGAGCCGCGCCTCGACGACCACGTGCGCCTGGGCGAAACCGCGGGCGACGTCGCCGACGGCGCCGTCGGACGGGCCGGCGGCGTTGTCGGGCCACTCGTCGAACACCCGCGGCGCGCTCGTCGCGAGCGCGTCCTCGACGGTGGCGGCCGCGGGCAACACCTCGCAGCGAACGTCCACGGCCTGGGCGGCGTCGGCGGCGCGGTAGGCGTCGTCCGCGACCACCACCGCCATCGCCTCGCCGACGTAGCGAACCTTCGGCCCGGCGATCGCCGGCTGAGCGTAGGGTCGGAGCCTGGGCGAGGCCACGAGCGGTGGCACCGCCGCGGCGCACTCCGGCAGGTCGGCGATCGTGAGGACCGCGACGACGCCGGGCAGGGCCTGCGCTCGCCGCGCGTCGACCTCGACGATGTACGCGTGCGCGTGCGGGCTCCGCACGATCGCCGCGTGCAAGAGGTCGGGGAGCCGCAGGTCGTCGACGTAGCGGCCGCGGCCGGTGAGGAGGCGCCGATCTTCGCGGCGTTTGACGGAAAGGCCGATGGGCGAGGTCATTGGTTTGCGGTCGCGGCCCAGCCCCGCGACGGCCGGCGGCGCGGGGCAGTTGTAGTCGCGCTTCGGCCGGCGGGGCCCCCACCCCGCGACGGCCTGCGGCGCGCACCACGCATTGTGGCAGTATAGGCGCGGACCTGGGAGGTCACACGCATGAACTACCGTCCGGTCGAGGGGTGGGGGCGGCTACCCGACGGGTGGTCGTACGTGGAAGCGACGAGCGTCGGCGTGGACTCCAGGGACAACGTGTACGTCTTCAACCGGGGCGCGCATCCGGTCATCGTGTTCGACCGCGACGGCAACTTCCTGCGCTCGTGGGGCGAGGGAGTGTTCCGGCGGGCGCACGGGATCACGATCGGGCCCGATGGCGCGCTCTGGCTCACCGACGATCTGCACCACACCGTCAGACAGTTCACCCCCGAGGGCAAGCTGCTGCTGACGCTCGGCGATCCCGACAAGCCCTCGGCACTCCACGACGGCAAGCCCTTCAACCGGCCGACGCACGTGGCGCTCTGCCCGCGCACCGGCGATGTCTACGTGTCTGACGGATATGGGAACTCGCGCGTCCACAAGTACGATCCGAAGGGGCGCCTGCTCCTCTCGTGGGGTGAGCCCGGCACCGATCCGGGATGCTTCAACATTCCCCACAACATCGCGACCGACGCCGAGGGGCGCGTGTACGTCGCGGACCGCGAGAATCACCGCGTGCAGGTCTTCGACGGCAAGGGCCAGTACCTGACCCAGCTCAACAACCTCTACCGCCCATGCGGGCTCTTCTCCGACCGGCGAAACGGGGGCCTCCTCTACGTCGGTGAGCTGCCCGCGGCTCTGTCGATCAGCGCCGAGGTGCCCAATCTCGGCGCCCGCGTGAGCATCGTGACCCTCAAGGGCGACCTTGTCGGCCGGATCGGCGGCCGGTTTCTCGGCGAGAAGCCCGGCGAGTTCGTCGCCCCGCACGGCTGCGTCGTCGACTCGCGCGGCGACCTGTACGTGGCCGAGGTCTCGTGGACGGCGCGCGGCAAGGAGCTGACGCCGCCGCGCGAGATTCGCTCGCTGCAAAAGTTCGCGCGCGTATGACCACGATGGCCGACTGGCTCCTCGACGCCCTGGCGCGCTCCGGGGCGCGCCGGTACGGCGGCGAGGTCGTGTCCGAGCTCGAGCACGCGCTCCAGTGCGCCGAGCTGGCGCGCGAAGGGGCCGCGGACGAGGAGCTCCAGCTCGCGTGCCTGCTGCACGACGTCGGCCGCTACGCGGTCGACCAGTCGCGGGTCGCCGACACGATGGAGGGGACGCGCGTCGGGCCGAGTGCCAGGGGGCATCACGAGGTGGGCGCCGAGCTGCTGGTACCGTGGGTGCCCGAGCGGATCGCCTGGTGCGTGCGCGCGCACGCCGACGCGAAGCGCTATCTCTGCGCGACCGAGCCGGAGTACTTCGCCCGCCTCTCGCCCGCCTCGCGCCATACGCTCAAGCTCCAGGGCGGCGTCATGTCGCCGGGCGACGCCGCGCGCTTCGCGCAGCACCGGTGGCTGCGCGACGCGGTGGCGCTGCGTCGGTGGGACGACCAGGCGAAGGTGGTGAGCAAGAAGACGCGATCGCTCGAGGCCTGGGCGCCGTTGGTCCGGCGCTGCGTGCCGCGATGAGCCCGCTCGGCGACGCCGAAATCGCGGCCGAGCTCGCGCGAACGCCCGGCTGGAAGCGATCCGGTAAGGCGATCGAGCGGCTGTATCGTTTCCGGGATTTCGGTGAGTCGATGGTCTTCGTCAATTGGGTGGCCGCGCTCGCCGAGCGGGCGAATCACCATCCCGACGTGACGATCCACTACAACGAGGTCACGCTTTCCCTGTGGACTCACTCCGACGGCGGGCTCACGCTGAAGGACTTCTCGCTCGCTCGCTGGATCGACGCTCTCTGACCATCGTTCCGGCGGCGACCTCTCACTGCCATCCGATGACGTCGTAGCCGCGCTCCCTGAGGCACCGGTTCACGTACTGCTTATAGACCGGGCTTGGCCCGGCCTGCTTGGCGGCGCCGTGCACCGCGCCGGCCGTCGCGCCGGTCGCGGCCCCGACCGCGGCGCCCGCGCCGGCGCCTCGCCCGCTCACCGCGCCGGCGACCGCACCGACGGCCGCGCCGCCGGCACCCCCCACCGCGGTGCCCTTCCCGATATCCTTCCCGGCGGTGCTCTCGACCCAGTCGCCGGCGAGCTTCCGACAGGCCTGGATGTCCTCTTCGGCCTGGGCTTTACCGACCTGTTGGAGCTTGGCGTTCGGGTAGAGCACCGGACTCTGGGTGCGCGCGCACGCGCCGAGCCCCAGCCCCGCGACCATCCCGAGAGCGACGATGCGGACGACTCGCATGGTTCCTCTTCGGCTCAGGCCATTTTCCGTCCTTGGACGGCCGCCGAGTGAACTATTTGGCTGGGTGCTAGACGACGAGGTTCTGGTCGGGGCCGCCGTCCGCGCAACCGGCCGCATCGCCATCACCGGCGAGCTGACCGTGCGATACGTCAAGCCGGTGCCACTCGAGACCCCGCTGGTGGGCAGTCGGCGCATGACCGCGCGTCACGACCGCTACGTGGACGTCGAGGGTGCCCTCGAAGAGCGGGCGCTTCTTCTTTCGCGTGTGACGAGGAAGAAGCACCGGCCGCGTCATCGAGGAAGCGACAGCGCGCCATCGCGCGCGCCCGGGCCCTAGACGCGGGCGAGGAGCGCCATCACGGGCGGTCGCTTCGGCGCCGGCTGATAGCGACACTTCAGCTCGGTGCGCTCCAGGATCTCGACGTAGGTGCCCATCACCATGCGGTAGTAGTGCGGATGGCGCCCGGCCGGGCCGCCGTTGTACTCGGTGAGGGCGTCTTTGATGTTGGGCTTGCGGGTCATGATGTCGCGGAGATAGGCCATCGCGAACTGGGTACTCACCGTCGGGATGGCCAGGTCACCGAGGTCGCGCTGGCCTTTGAGGACCGGGCGCTTGAAGGGTCCGACCTTCGATTCGAACAGAGCCGCCGTCGAGGGCAGGGTCTGGAACAATCCGACCTCGCCCGCGTTGCCGACAGCGTCGTGGCGGAACTCCGACTCTACCTCAGCCTGCGCGAGGGCCAAGCAGTGATCGATCTGCGTGCGCTCGCTCTCGGCGAAGAGCACTTCCGGAAAGCGCTGGAATGCCTTGATGGGCGCGAGCGAGTTCCGTTCCCCGATATACGCGAGCACCGCCCGATTCAACCGCTCGGCGTTGGCCTCGCCGGCGACAGCCAGGACCTGGCGCGTCAGCACGACTCCCCCAAGGGCGATCGCGCCTACCAACGTCAAGCTCGCGAGCACTCTGTTAAGTCTGCGCATGAAGCCCTCCTTACTGTGTTCTACGCGGCCTACCGTTTCGCTGCATCTGCTGGGAAGGTGAGGATGAAGTTTTCGCAGTATTGCACACGCCGATGGACTACGCAACAGGCTGTTGGTTCGTTCCGGATATCCACAACGGGCAGGGGCAGTATTTCGAGACGGAACGGCTGATACGACGCAGAGTTACCGGGAACCGCGACGGAGGTCAGCGCGGGCGGCGAGGGAGGCGGCGGGCCGGGGGCGGAATCGTTCGATGAAATTCGCTCGGATCGTTGTCCGTCTTGCCGCCGACCGCGGTCCCGCACTCGGCGCAGACGTAGTCGTATTTGCTGCCGGACGGGAGCACCAAGAGGAGCTTCTTGCGCGCCGGCGTCGCGCGCCGACAGCGCGGACAGAAGAGGCTCGTCGCCTCGAACTCCTCGAAACTGTCGCGCGGGTCAGCCATCGTCCGAATTCTACACCGAGCCTATAATGCCGGCACGCACCATCAGGAGGAGGCGACCCCCCCCCGGCATGAGCATGTTGCCCACCCAGCACGCGATCCGGCCGACGCTCGACGCCCGGGCGGCGCTCCGCCGCTGAACTCGATGTTCCGCTCCCGGCTGGCGCTCAAGATCACCCTGCTGATCGTGGCCGTCCTGATCGTCGGGTTCGGAGTCTCGACGGTCGTGACGATCCAGCGCGAGTCGGCGGCGCTCGTCGAGCAGAACAAGCAAGGGGTGCGGCGGCTCACCCAGACGGTCGTGGCCAGCATCGAAGCGGCGATGCTGCAGGAGCGGCCCGACGTGATCCGCAGCCTCCTCCAGGAGCAGCGGGAGCTGCGAGCCCAGCTGTCGCAGGATGCGGCGCCGCTCGAGACCCTGACGATCTACCGCCGCAACGGCGTCGAAGCGTTCACCGATCTCGCGACCGCCACGGAAGTCGCGCGCACCGCCGGGCTCTCGGACGAAGTCGTGAAGAACATCTCGAAGATGCAGCGGGCGCCGGGGACCACGATGAGCGGCCCGCTCTTCGCCCGGGCGGTGGAGACCCTGAAGACGCAGGAGTCCATGGAGGTCGAGAACGGTGTCTCGCTGTTCACCCTCCATCTCCCGATCCTCAACAAGGAGAAGTGTCAGGGCTGCCACGGTAGCGATCACAAGGTGCGGGCGGTGGTGCGCGTCTCGACCTCGATGGAGCCCGTGTTCGGCGAGGTCCGGCGCCACCGGAACCGGCAGCTCCTCATCGCGGCGCTGACGATCCTGGCCGCCGCGGCCGTCCTGACGGTCGCGATGCGCTCGGTCATCGTCCGGCCGATCGTCGCGCTCTCGGCGGTCGCCCGGCGCGTCGGCGACGGCGACTTCGAGGCCCGGGCGTCGGCCGGGGCCCGAGACGAGATCGGCGAGCTGGGCGGCGCGTTCAACGACATGACGTCACGGCTCAACCGGGCCTACACCGAGCTGGCGACGAAGAACAAGGAGCTGGAGACCGCCCTCCAGAGCCTCCAGGAGTCGCGCCAGCGGCTCGAGTTGCTCGAGCAGCTCAAGGGCGAGCTGTCGAAATTCGTCCCCGGCGCGGTCAAGAAGCTGCTCGAGCAGAACCCGAACGCGACCGAGCTCGAGAAGAAGACCGTCGAGGTCTCCGTCGTCTTCCTCGACATCGCCGGGTACACGAAGCTCTCCGAGCAGCTCGAGGCGAAGAGGCTCAACCAGCTCGTCCAGACGTACTTCTCGAGCTTCCTGGAGATCATCCAGAACCACCACGGCGACGTGAACGAGACGGCCGGCGATGGCCTGATGGTCATCTTCCAGTCCGAGCGGAGCTCGACCGACCACGCGCTGAACGCGACGCGCGCCGCCTTCGCCATCCACCAGCGGACCGCGAGCTTGAACGAGGAGTACGGCGGAATCTTCCCGCCGATCCAGCTCCACACGGGGATCAACACGGGCGAGGCCCTGGTCGGCGCCACCAAGCTCGGCACCGGGGCGGGGCAGCGGTGGACGTTCACGGCCACCGGGCCCACGACCAACGTGGCGGCGCGCTTCGCGGGCTCGGCGCAGGGCGGCGAGATCGTCGTGGGCCCCACCACCGCCGAGCGGATCCGCGGCCACTTCGTCCTCGAGAGCCTCGGCGAGAGGACGTTCAAGAACGTCTCCCAGCCCATTCACGTCTACCGCGTGATTCCGCCCGGCATCTACGAGAAGATCGTCTAGGTTGAGCCGGAAGATACGGGTCGGAATCTGCGCGTGGGCCGACCCGGCGCTCATCGAGGCCGGAACCTTCTACCCGCGAAAGTCCATGACCGCCGAGTCGCGCCTGCGCTACTACGCGGGCGTGTTCGACGTCGTGGAGGTGAACAGCTCCTACTACGCGATCCCCGATATCCGGAACACGCTACGGTGGGTCGAGCGCACGCCGGCGGGCTTCGTCTTCCACGTCAAGGCGTACTCGCTCCTGACCGGCCATCACCCCCGGGCGGAGACCGTCCCGGCGGATCTCGGTGTCCTCCTGCCGCGGAGCCCCCGGCGCACGCGCCGCGGCGAGATCGACGCGTCGAGCTTTCCGCCCGAGGCCCTCGATCGAGCCTTCCACCTATTCCGGGCCGCCGTCCGGCCGATCGCCGAGGCCGGCAAGCTCGGCTACGTCCTCTTCCAGTTCGCGCCGTGGGTCCACTTCGACGCCGGGCGGCTCGACTATCTCGCCTCGCTCCCGTCGCGTCTGCCGGGGTGGACCCTCGCGGTCGAGTTTCGGCATCGCTCGTGGCTGCCCGATCACGTCGACGAGACCCTGCGCGCGTTGAGCGACGCGCGCCTCGCCCACGTGATCGTGGACGCGCCGCCGAGCCACGCGGTGCCCCGCGTGACGACGGCGACCGCATCCACGGCCGTCTTCCGGCTGCACGGTCGCAACCAGCACGGGTGGCTCCGCCAGCTCCGGGGCGAGGAGCCGGCGGTACGGGAGAAGTACGACTATCTTTACAGCGAGGGGGAGCTGCGGGCGCTCCTGCCCGAGATCGAGGCGGTGAGCGAGCAGACCGAGGAAGTCTTCATATCGTTCAACAACAACAACCGCGACTATCCGGTGCAGAACGCCCTGATGATGAAGCGGCTCCTGGGCCAGCCGACTCGGGCCGATGCCACGCCGCGCGACCTGTTCGGCTGAGGACGAAGACGGTCTGGTAGAATCGTAGCCCCATGCCGGAACTGCAGCTGCGCGGAGGGGAAGTCGACGGGCTCCGCCTGCACTATGTCGTCGAAGGTCGCGGGCCCGCCGTCATCTTCGTCCACGGCCTGGGCGGCTTCGCGGAGTCCTGGCGGCACAACATCCAGCCGTTGGCCAGCCGGGCGACCGTCTTCGCCGTCGATCTGCCGGGGTTCGGCGACTCCGGGAAGCCACCCACGCGCTACCGCCTCGCATACTTCGCCGGCGCGCTCCGCGGCTTCATGGACGCGCTCGGGCTCGCGCAGGCGTCGCTGGTGGGGCACTCGCTCGGCGGCGCGGTCAGCGTCACGCTCGCGCTGACGCACCCGACGCGGGTCGAGCGGCTGGCGCTCGTCGGCGCCATCGTTCCCGGATGCGGCTATCGTCCGTCGTGGATCTACCGACTCGTGGCGCTCCGCGGCCTCGGCGAGGTCTTGTCGCTCGGCGGCTGCGCGAAGCTCTACAAGGCCGCTCTCGCGCGCTGCTTCCACACGCCCAATCGTCGCGAGATCGACTTCTTCGTCGACCACGGGTACGCGGTCCGCACCGACGTCGTGGCGCGCGCCGCCTACCTGGCGACGCTGCGCGACGTGCGGGCCGACTTCGAGACGCACGCCGTGGATTACCGGCGCGCGCTGGCCACGCTCCAGCTGCCGGTGTTGCTGATCCACGGTCGCCAGGACCGCGTCGTGCGAGCTGAGCATTGCGCGGAGGTCGCCGGAGTGCTGCGGCACGCGACGGTTCGCTGGGTCGACGCGTGCGGGCACTTTCCGCAGATCGAGCACGTGGACGCGGTGAACGGCTGGCTCGTGGACTTTCTGGTCGGGCGTCGGGCGCCCCGCTAGCGGAGTAAAAATATGGACGAGATCACCCCGCAAGAGCTCAAGGCGCGTCTGGCCGGGAGCGACCGGCCCTTCTTGCTGGACGTGCGCCAGGACTGGGAGACGCGGCTCTGCCGGCTCGACAACGCCGTCCACATCCCGATCGAGGAGATCGAGCTCAGGGCGGACGAGCTGAACGCCGCCGACGAGATCGTCGTCTACTGCCATCAAGGCGTGCGCAGCGCGGCCGTCGCCGACTACCTGCGGCAGCGCGGCTTCAAGAACGTCAAGAATCTGCTCGGCGGGCTGGACTACTGGGCCCGCAC
>DASPZZ010000251.1:0-66550 GCA_035635995.1 Binatia bacterium
AGCGCGCGCATCAGGAGATAGAGCGGGCTCACGGTCGCGATCTGCGGAAAGGCCGTGCTCGCGACGATCGCGAGCAACAGGAAGCGCTTACCCGGGAGCGGAAGCCGGGCGACCGCATACGCGGCCGGCACGCCTGCGGCGAGCGACACGACCGTGGTGAGCGTGGCGATCCCGAGGCTGTTGCCGAGCGCCTGCGGCATCAAGCTTTGCGTGATCACGACCGTATAGTGCGAAAGGGTGAGCCGGCTCGGCAGGAGCGGCGGCACGCGGAGCAGCTCGGCCTCGGGCTTGAACGAGGTCAGGAGCTGCCAGAAGAACGGGATCGCGTAGGCGGCCAGCGCGAGCACGACCGCGATGTCGGCGAGCGCGCGCCGCTTGGTCCTCACGCCGCCACCGCGCCGGCGCGTAGGAGCCTCAGGTACGCCCACGCGACGGCCATGACGAGGAGGAACACGACGACGCTCACCGCCGAGCCGAAGCCGAGCTGGAGGGTCTGGAAGAGCGCGCGGTACGCGTAGACCGTGAGCGTCTCGGTCGTCCCGGCGGGGCCGCCTCCGGTCAGGACGAACATGATGTCGAAGGCGCGCAGCGCGTCGAGCGTCCGGAAGAGCGCGGCCAGGAGAAGAATCCGGCCGAGCAGCGGCAGGGTGATCCGCGTGAGCGTCGCGAGCCGGCCGGCACCGTCGACCTGGGCCGCCTCGTACACGTCGGCCGGAATCGCCAGGAGTCGCGCGTAGCAGAGGATCGCGACGAAGGGCATGGTGCGCCACACGTCGGCGAGGATGACGGCGGGGAGCGCGGCGGCGGGATCGCCGAGCCAGTTGATCGAGTACCGGCCGAGCGCCACGTTGATGAGGCCGGCCGCGGGATGATACAGCCACTCGAAGAGCTTCGCCGCGACGACCGCCGGCATGGCCCACGCGAGCAGCAGCAGCGAGAGCGCCAGGCGTCGCCCGCGCCGCACGGTGTGGATCGCGAGCGCGGCCGTCACACCCAGCGTGACCTCGAGCGCCACGGATCCCAGGGTGAAGATCGCCGTCGTATGGGCGGCGCTCCAGAATCGCGAGTCGACCGCGAGGAACGCGTAGTTCTCGAGGCCGGCGAAGCGCGACACGCTGAAGATCGGGATCCGGTGCTGGAGCGAGAGCCAGAGCACCCAGACGCCCGGATAAATCGTGAGGGCGCCCAGCGCCAGGACCGTCGGCGCCACGCACAGAAGCGCCCGCCGCCGGTCGTCGGCCTGGCGGCGGGTCATCGGACCGCCCCGAGGAAATAGTCGAGCCGGGCGCGGGCGTCGGCGATGGCTCGCTCGGGCGGCTTCACCCCGACGAGCGCCGCCGAGAACTCCGGCTGGACCGTCGCCGAGAGCAAGAGGTAGTAGGGCGTCACGGGGCGCGGGCGCCCCGCGAGCGCGAGCGCCTCGAGACGCGGCATCGCCGGGTGATCCCGCACGAGCGCCGGATCGCGGTAGAGGGCCTGACGCGTCGGAGAGAGCGCGGCGCCGCGCGCGATCGCCCGCTGCGCGGGCTCGCTCGTGAGGTGTCGCGCCAGGGCCACCGCGAGCTCGGGATGACGACTTCCGAGGGACACACCCAGGTGCGCGCCCCCGGTCGAGCCAACGCCGCGCGCGCCGCGCGCGCGACCGGGCAGCGGCGCGAACGCCACCTTGCCGCGCACCGCCGAGTCTTTCCCCTCGAACAGATCCATGGCGTACGGCCAGTTGCGCAGGAAGATCGCGTGCCCGTCCCCGAACGCCCGCCGGCTCAGCTCCTCGTCGGCGGCGGTCGTCCAGGCCGGGCTCACACCCGTCTCGATCAGGCCGCGGAGGAACCGCAGGGCGTCGGCGGCGCGCGCGGGCTCGGGAAAGACCGCGCCGTCCTCCGCGAGCAGCCTGGCGCCGTTCGCCCAGAACGCTTCCAACACGTTGACGACCAGTCCTTCGTACTGCTTGCCCTGCCAGAGGTAACCGTCGAGCGCCGGATCGCGCTCACCGGCACGGATGCGGCGGACCTGCTCGACGAGCTCCTCGTACGTCTCGGGTGGGCGGAGCCCGTACTTGGCCAGAAGATCGGCGCGGTAGTAGAGGAGGCCGACGTTGAAGTTCCAGGGCAGCGCCCACACGCGGCCGCCGTACGTCGCCGCGGCCACCGTGCTCGCGAAGAACGGAGCGAGCTCGTCCGGCCGGAGGTGCGTCGTGAGGTCGAGCAGCCATCCCGCGCGGGCGAACTCGGGTACCCAGATGCAGTCGAGCATCATGACGTCGAACCCGGGGCTGCGACCCTCGAGGTTGATGACGTAGAACTGGTGCTGATCGTCCGACGTCCACGGCAGCGCCTCGCCCTTGACGCGCACTCCGGGATGCGCCGCTTCGAACGCGCGCAGAAGCTCCGGCAGCGGGTCGGCGTTCCCGAGGATGCGCGCGTACTTGAACACGAGGGTGACGGGCCCGCGCTCCGGCTGACCCCCGGCGCAGCCGCCGAGCGCCAGGAGCCCGGCCATCAGCAGGGACCGCAGCGCTCGGTACCCGAGCCCGGGCGTCACGTGGCGCGCTCGCGTGCCAGGAGCCGAGCCAGTCCGCGCAATGGAATGCCGAGCCAGGTCGGCCGGTTGTCCAGCTCGTAGCGGACTTCGTACAGGGCTCGGTCGAGCTCGAAGACCGACAGCGCGCGGGCGAAGCCGGAAGGCGACGCCGGCAGGAGTCGTGCGGGCGCCCGGGCGATCTCCTCGAGGTATCCCTCGAGGAACGAGGCCGTGGCGCGACGGACCCAGCGCTCACCCCCGAGCGGCGGTACGCCCGTCGGCCCCAGCGCCGCGTGGACGGCGTAGTCGAGCGAGCGGAGCATGCCGGCCACGTCCACCAGGGCGCACTGCTTGCGCCGCCGCTCGGCGACGGGTCGGGCGGGCTCGCCCTCGAAGTCGAGAATGACGAAGCCCGTGTCGATGCGGAGCGTCTGGCCGAGGTGATAGTCGCCGTGGATGCGGATCTTCGCGCACTGCTCGGCGCCGAGAGCCCCGAGGTCGCGCGTACGCGCCACCAGCGCTCGCTCGCTGGCGAGCAGTGCCCGCGCGTCGCCCTCGAGCTCGCGCGGGAGCGCGGCCAGGCGGGAGCGGACGACGCCGCACGTGCGGCGGACGTCCTCCGCGACGCGCTCACCCCACGCCGCCGCGTCCCCCGGCGTGAGCGGCTCGGGCGCGAACGCGGCATCACGCGCGTCGGAGGCGAGCGCGCCGTGCAGGGCGGCCGTCACGACACCCAGACGGGAGAGCTCGTGGAAGACGTGCTCGGACGGCTCGTCGCTCTGCGCCGGCTCGAGCTGCCCGAGCTGACCGACGACCCAGCTCCATCCGTCGCCGTGGCTCGGGACGTATCGCTGGAGCGTCCCCAGCGTCGTCACCTCGCCGGCCGCCGGGACGTATTCGATCGCTCCCGCCAGCGGCGGCACGTGCGGGAACCGGGCGCGGAAGGTCAGGAAGGCGCCGACTTCGTAGTCGAGGGTGGGCCCGGGCTCGACCCGTCTCAGGCCCTTCACGACGAGGAGGTCCCCGTAGACCACGCAGGTGTTGGACTGCTCGCCGGTCAGCCGGCGCGGAGTGATCGAGGCCGCGCGCGCGAGCCGCGGAAAGCGCTCGGTGCGGGCGAAACGGACCGTCCCGCCGTGGACGGTCGGCAGGGTCGCCTCCCGCTCGCACGCGGTCAGGAGCTCGAGGCAAAAGCCCGGATCGTCGAAGGCGTCGCCCGCTCGCGCGGGCGTCCCATCGAGGTCGAGCGTCAGCGACAGCGCGCCCGGCGCTCCCCCGTCGCCGCCGAGGACGAGCGGGACCGCGTACGTCTCGTCCGGTCCCTGGGCGAACGTCACGTCGACGAGGGTGAGCCACGCGCGATCCCCGAGCGCGCCGCAGTCCCGCAGACGGGCGCCCGTGATCGCGCGCCCTTTGGCGCCGAACCACCGCTGCCGCGGGAGCGCCGGCGGCAGCTCGCCCGCGACCGCCCGCTCGAGCGCGGCGGCGATCCGGGCGGGATCCCCGCGGCGCTCCCCGTCAGATCGCGGTCCGCTCGATACCAAACGGCTCGTCGCCGTCGCCGGGCCGCTCCAGGCGAAACCAGTAGAAGCCGTGAGGGCCCAGGCTCAGGAAGTAAGGCGCCGTCCGGATCGGGGGGAACGCGGTGGCGCCCAGCATCTCGATCGGCGTGGCGCCGGCAAAGGCCGCGAGGTCGAGCTCGACCGGCTGGGGAGCGGCCGAGAGATTGGCGACGATCAGGAGCGTCTCCCGCGCGCGCCGGCGCAGATACGCGAGGACCTTCGAGTTCCTCGGGCGCAAGAACTCGATGCTCCCCCGCCCGAACACGGAGGACGTCCGCCGCGCCGCCAGCAGGCGCCGCATCGTGTTGAGCAGCGAGGAGGGCTGGCGCGCCTGCGCCGCGACGTTCACGGCCTCGTAGCCGTAGACCGGATCGGTGATGACCGGCAGGTAGAGCCGCCCGTGCTCGGCGCTCGAGAATCCGGCGTTCTGGTCCCGCGACCACTGCATCGGCGTGCGCACTCCGTTGCGGTCGCCCAGGTACACGTTGTCGCCCATGCCGATCTCGTCGCCGTAGTAGATGATCGGGCTGCCCGGCAGCGTGAGCAGCAGGCAGTTCAGGAGCTCGACGCGGCGCCGGTCGCCGTCCAGGAGCGGCGCCAGGCGCCGGCGGATCCCGAGGTTGAGCTTCATGTCGCGCTCGTGCGCGTAGGCGTAGTACATGAAGGCGCGTTCCTCGTTCGTCACCATCTCGAGCGTCAGCTCGTCGTGGTTGCGCAGGAAGAGGCCCCACTGGCAGGCGGGCGGGATCGGCGGCGTGTGGGTGAAGATGTCGGTGATCGGCCGGGAGTCCTCGAGCCGCAGTCCGAGGTAGAGTCGCGGCATGAGGGGGAAGTGGAACGCCATGTGGAACTCGTCGCCGTCGCCGAAGTAGGGGCGGACGTCCTCGGGCCACTGGTTCGCCTCCGCCAGCAGTACCCGGTCGCCCCCGTACTCCTGGTCGATCACCGCCCGGAACTCCTTGAGGATCGCGTGCGTCTCCGGCAGGTTCTCGCAGCTCGTGCCGTCGCGCTCCACGAGGTACGGCACCGCGTCGCAGCGGAACCCGTCGAGGCCCCGGTCGAGCCAGAAGCGCATGACGTCGAGCATCGAGCGGCGCACCGCCGGGTTGTCGTAGTTGAGGTCGGGCTGGTGGCTGAAGAACCGGTGCCAGTAATATGCCCGGCGGGTCGGGTCCAGCGTCCAGTTCGACTTCTCGGTGTCGACGAAGATGACGCGCGCGTCCGTGAAGCGGCGGTCGGACGGGTTCCACACGTAGTAGTCGGCGTAGGGGGACGCGGGATCCGAGCGCGAGGCCTGGAACCAGGGGTGCTGGTCCGAGGTATGGTTCATCACGAGGTCGGCGACGACGCGCAGGTCGCGGGCGTGCGCGGCGTCGAGGAACTTCTGGAAGTCCTCGACCGTCCCGTACGAAGGATGGATGGCGTAGAAGTCGGAGATGTCGTAGCCGTCGTCCCGGAGCGGCGAGGCGTACATCGGCAGGATCCACAGGCAGTCGACGCCCAGCTCCTGGACGTAGTCGAGGCTCTCGGTCAGCCCGGCGAAGTCGCCGACGCCGTCGCCGTTCGCATCCTTGAACGCCTTGACGTGGACCTCGTAGAAGACGGCGTCCTTGTACCAGTCCTGGGCGGCGCTCTTGGTCATCGCCAGCGGTCCACCAGGTAGTGCTTCTCGCGCTCGAACGCGCCGGCCACCGCCGCGAGCGCGCCCTCGACCGCCGCCGCGTCGCGCCGGCGCGTCGCCAGCACGAAGGCCGCGGTGCGACCCAGATAGAGCGGGACGAGCGAGCGCAGCAGGTGGTCGCGGTACACGACGTTGTAGTGATGGCCCAGCGCGAAGTCGTAGACCACCCGCGCCCAGAGCTCGTCCGGGAAGTGGAACCGCTCGAAGTCGTCCGGCTCGAGGCTCAGCACGTCGCCCAGCGTCTCGGGCGCCAGGACGTGCTCCCAGATCGTGCCGAGGTCGCGCAGGCCCCGGCCGAAGGCGCCCACCATGCGCTCGACGTCGATCTGCACGGGCTCGTCCGACGGAGGCACCGGCGGGCCCTCCGCCGGCACCGGGACCCCGGCCGCCGTGTCCAGCCACAGGTCCTCGTAGTCGTCCATCACCGCGAAGACAGCCCCCAGCGTCTGCGCGACCATCGTGGGCAGATCGGCGGTGCGCGTGCTCGACTCGACCCGCCATCGGCCGAGCCGCGCCTCGTGGACCGCGAAGCCGTCCGCGATGACGGTGCCTTCGATCCACAGATCGGCCATGCTCCGCCCCGGCACCGGCCACCGCGGGTCGGCCATCAGGCGCTCGAGGGTTCGCGCCGAGAACGCCCGCGCGCCCGCGAGGGGCTGATGCAGCCGCCGGCCGTACAGCGCGCCGACGAGCGGGGCCAGCACGAGGTTCGTGATCGTGCCGTCGTACCGGTGGCGCGCATGCACGGGCAGCACGAGGTCGGCGCCCTGATCGAGCACGGGACGAACGAGGCGCTCGAGCCATTCGTCGCTGATCGACGTGACGTCGGCCTCCAGCACGACGAGCGCGCGGGCACCGAGCCGGCGCGCGACCCCGATCGCCAGCCGGAGCGCGGCGCCGCGGCCGGGCACCCCGTGGAAGGGCACCGCGCCGAGCTGCGCCGCCGGCGCCTCGTGGAGCGCGCGGACCAGCGGCAGGCCGCCGTCGGCGAGCCGCTCCGCGGTGGCGTCCGACGAGCCGGCGTCGGCGTTGACCAGGACGGCCGTCATGCCGGTGAAGTGCTTCTCGAGGCCGCTGCGGACGGCATCCACCACCGCGGGCACCGTGGCGGCGTTGTTGTAGGTCAGCACGCTCACCGCCAGCTCCGCGGGCGGCAGGCCGTCGAGCTGCCGCTCGACGTCGGGTGGGAGCGCCGGGCCGGCCGCGACGGAGCTCATCGGGTCAGGTGGATCACGAGCGCCAGGTCGTCCACGAGCTCGCGCGTGACCAGGAAGGAGCGCCGCACGTGCTCGCGTCCCGCGGCGCCCATGCGCGGGATCAGCTCCGGGTTGTTGAGGAGGTGGCGGATCCGGAAGGCGGCGCCTTCCACGGAGTGGACGGTGTACCCGGTCACGTTCGGGAGGATCTGCTGCGCGAGCCCGCCCGCGTAGCCGCCGACGACGGGCTTGCCCTTCCACATCGCCTCCGCCGGGCCGAGGTCGAACCCGGCGCGCACCGACTTCTGCAGCACGATCGTGGCGGCGCGCTGGAGCGCGTTGACCTGACGGTGCGCCTCGGCCGGGAGCTCGAGCACGACCACGTCGGGGTCCTCGTGGGCGACCTCCTGGAGCTGGGACAGGAGCTCGAGCCGCTCCGGCTCGCCGTCGGCCGTTCCCGCCAGCACCAGCCGCACGTCGTGGTGCTTCTTGACGAGCCGATACGCGTTCACGACCCCCAGCGGGTCGTGCGCGCGCGCGAACGGGCCGACCTGTACGAGCAAGGGCTTGTCGCGAGCGACGCCGAGCGCCCCGAGGATCTCCGCGACTTCGCGCGGCGTGAGATCGCGGTTCCGCTCCGAGAGCGGGTCGATCGACGGGGGCACGACGTACATCGGGATCCCGAGCCGGCCCTCGAACCCCGGCAGCTCGAACACCGCGGCGTCGTACTGGTCGGCGAACCGCCGAAAGAAGGCCCACGGTCCGGCCTGCGCCGACGAGCAGTCGAAGTGACACCGCCAGACCCACCGCCCGGCGGTCCGGGCGCTCACGAGGCTGGCCGGCTGGCTGTCGTGCACGAGGGTCAGGTCCGCGTCCAGGTCGAGCTTCTTCGCGTTGAGCCCGTTCATGTCGACCCAGCGCGCGAGCCCCTCCTCGCTGAGCACGCGCTCGGCGCCCTCCAGCGTGGCCTGCAGCGTGCGCGCGGTCGCGTAGTACGCGGAATCGCCGCCGGTGATCTCCCAGCGCGCGTCGATGCCCAGCTCGCTCAGGATCGGCACTTCGGCGCGCAGGGTCTCGGCCGCGCCGCCGCCGAGGCGTCCACCCGTCACGTGCAGGAACCGCCGTCCCTTCACCTGCTCGGCGAGCTTCAGGATGAAGTCCACCGCGCCCGGGCTGGCGACCCGTCGGTAGTCGTCGATCCGGCTCATCCGCGCGCCTCGTCGAGCGTCGCGTCGACGAGCCCGAGCAGGCGCGCGCGGATCCGCTCGAGCGTCGTCAGGTACGGATCGATCCGCTCGAACCGCTCGGCCAGCGCGGGCAGCCCGAGCGCGTCCCGCAGCCACTCGGCGAAGGCCTCGGCGCGGCGCTCGCGGGCCCGCGTCTCGACCGTGTGCAGGTAGATCGCGCTCTCGTCCACGCTCGCGAGGCCGGCGCGGAACTCGACCAGGGTCGAGGCGGCGAGCCCGAGCGGGACCTCGACGACGTGCGACTGCTGGAAGTGAAACCCGCGGTCGAACTCGACGCGGCTGTCGGCTTCGCGGCCCCGGAGATGATCCTGGACGATCGTCACCAGATGCTCGCGCAGCGCCTCGAGGGTCGGGAACGCGAACGGGTCGACGACGGCGAGGCGCTCGGCGAGGGCGCGATCGCCGATCTCGAGGGCGGCCCACCGCGCGAAGTCGTTGCCGTAGGCGGTGGTGAAGGACCGGTGCCGGAGGAAGTAGCCGAACGTGTGGAAGAAGATCGAGTCGGCCGGCACCTCCGCGAGCCGGTGCATCAGCTCGCGCTCGTCCAGCGCGTGCACGTCGAGCGTCTGGCGCAGCTCGACGCAGCCGGAGAACGTGAACGGCTTCTCCGCCCGGCGCATCAGTCCTCCCGCACCAGGAGCGCCACGGGGAAGCTGGCGCGGGCGTTGCGATTGCCCGAGATGCCCATGTGATTCGGCACCACGTCGATGATCACGCCCATCTGCCGGGCACGCAGCTCGGCGACGAGCGCGCGGTAGTCCGGTTCGTTTCCGAGCGCCGGATTGAAGCGGTTGTGGTCGGCGATGTCGTCGTCGTGCGATCCGGAGGAGCTCGGCTCGAAGAACGGCGACAGATAGTAGTCCGTGATGCCCAGGGTGTCGAGGTAGGGAGCGGCATCGCGCGCGTCCCTGAAGGTGAAGCTGCAGTCCAGCTGCAGACGGTAGGTCGCCACCGGCACCCGCCGGAGGGCCCGGGGCTCGCGCTCGAGGAGCTGGAAGATTTGCTCGGGAGCCATCATTGCCGTCACTCACTCAGATAGTACGCCGTGAACCACCCGGCGACACGACCGCCCGAGCACGCCGGTCCGCGCGTGCGGCACCTCGACGCGAGCCCAGCCGTCGGCGTCCCGCTCGGTGGGGATGGGCCGGCCGTCGTCGCTCAGCCGACTTTGCGCACGAGCCATCTCAGCAGGCCGTGCAGCTGCGCGACGCCGTCCACTCCGTATTCCGCGGCGCCGCGGCGGGGCCCGACCCGCACCGTCACGCCATGATCTCGGAGCGCTTCGAATGCCGCCTCGTCCGTGGCGTCGTCGCCCGCGTAGAGGACGACCGTGCGCCCCGGCGGGAGAGTTTGTCGTTCGTGGCGCTCGATCATACGGACCGCTTCCCCTTTGCTCCAGCCGACTCGCGGGATGAAATCGAACACCTTGCGGCCGCCGATGAGCGTGAGATCGGGCGCGCCGCGGGCGACGTGGGCGACCAGCCGATCGACGTCCCCGCGGCGCGAGGCCGCCACGTGCCGATAGTGCACGCTCACGCAGAGCCGCTTGAACTCGACGTGGGCGCCCGGGATCGCGGCCGCGCCCACTCTGAGCGCCCGTCCGACCGCCGCGATGCGGATCGGGCGCACTCGCGGATGCCGGAAGCGAAGACCGCATCCCTCGATCTCGAGCCCGTGGCAGCCGCCGTAGACGACGGATGCGAGGCCGACCCGGCGCCGCACGTCCGCCAGCGCGCGGCCCGACAGGATCGCGAGCCGTGCCCGGTCGCTGCGCGCGAGTCGCGAGAGCGTCGCGCGGACCGATGGCGCCAGGACCGCCGCGTCTGGCGACGAGGCGATCGGCGCCAGGGTCCCATCGAAGTCGAGGATCGCCATCAGGCGGGCGTCGGTGCCCAGCTCCTCGTCGAGACGGCCCAGAAGGCGCACCGGGAGACTCAGGACGCCTTGGCGCCCGCGGTTTCGACGGGAATCCGCGCCAGCTCGCTCAGCAAGAGCCCGGCCCACCGGTAGATGTTGTGGTCGATGACGGAGTGGCGCATCCGGATCATCCGCCCGCGCCGATCCTCGGGCGACATCTCGAGCGCCGTGCGGATCGACTCGGCCATGCCCGCGAGGTCGTAGGGGTTCACGATCAACGCGTCGAGGAGCTCGTGTGAGGCCCCGGCGAACTGGCTCAGGATGAGCACGCCGTCCTCGTCGTCGCGCACCGAGACGAACTCCTTGGCCACGAGGTTCATGCCGTCGTGGAGCGAGGTCACCATGCAGAAGTCCGCGTGCCGGTAGTACGCCCAGATGTCGCGGTGCTCGTGGTGGGCCTTGAGGTAGAGGATGGGCCGCCAGGACTTCGTCTGGAACGCCTGGTTCAGCTCCCGGACCCGCTCCTCGACCTCGCGCTGGATCTCCTGATAGCGATCGATCGTGCCGCGGCTGGGCGCGGCGAGCTGCACGAAGACGAGACGCTCGCGGTATTCGGGGTAGGTCTCGAAGAAGAAGCGCAGCGCCCGGATCCGCTCGGGCAGGCCCTTGGTGTAGTCGATCCGCTCGACGCCGACCCCGATGAACTCGGCCGAGATGCCCAGCCGGCGCAGCAGCTCCGCGCGGGAGACGCGCGGCGGATCGTCCACGAACTCGGGCGCGACGCTGATCGGGAACGGCTTGACGGACGTCGTGTGGTCGCCACGCGTCACCGCGAAGCGCTCCCAGTCGGTGCGCGCCTCGAGCGCCCGGTCGACCGTTTCCAGAAAGTTGTTGCAGTAGTACTGGGTGTGGAAGCCGATCAGGTCGGCGCCGAGCATGCCGAGCAGCAGCTCCCGCTGCCAGGGGCAGATCCCGAAGGCCTCGAAGTTCGGCCACGGGATGTGCCAGAAGATGGCCACGCGCGCGTCGGGACGCTCCGCTTTGATGAGCGCCGACAACGGGGCGAAGTGGTAGTCCTGGATGAGGACGAGCGGCGACTCGGCGTCCTTGATCTGGTCCAGCACCGTGTCGGCGAACTTCTGGTTCACCTCGAGGTAGTACGACCAGTCGTCGGGCCGGAACACCGGGCGCGTGTGCACGATGTGGCAGAGCGGCCAGAGCCCCTCGTTGGAGAAGCCGGAGTAGTACCCCTGCTCCTCCTCCTTCGAGAGCCACACCCGCCGCAGCGTGTAGCGCGGATCGTCCGCCGGCACGCCGAGCCGGCCGCGCCCGTCCGCGGTCTCCCGGTCGGCGTCGCCGCTGGCGTGCGCGACCCAGACGCCCCCGCACGCGCGCATCACCGGATCCATCGCCGTCACGAGACCGCTGGCCGGGGCCTGGGCGTGCACCTGGCCGCCCCGCCACACGTGGCTCACCGGCTCGCGGTTGGACACGACGACCAGCAGCCGGCCGTTGAGCTGCATGTGGATGTACTGCTTGAGGCGCTCCTCGGTCCAGACGCTCTCGCCCGCCAGGCGCAGCGCGGCTTCCTGCTCAGCGGCGGCCTGGGCCCGCTGCATGCTGCGCGCCAGGCGCGAGACCTCGAGCGCGAGCGGGCCGAACATATTGGCGTCGACGACGTTGCGCGGCGGCGGGACCGGGCGGCCGCTCCTGAGCGCGCGTGTCCACTCGGAGATCTCCTCCATCGGCCGGGTGATGCTGACTTTCACCACCAGCGCCGCGATGACCGAGATGACCAGGGCCAGCACGAGGAACCGCACGGCGTTGTAGCTCCAGCGGTCCCATTCCACCCGCTCCAGGTGCGAAGCGTCCTGGAGCACGGCGATCGCGCCCGTGACCTGGTCGTCGGCGAGGAGCGGCGTGACGTAAATGTAGCGGGTGCGGTCGCCGACGATCCTGAACCCCTGGGTCGCGACGTTTCGGGAGATCGCGTCGGTCACCTCGGGCAAGGACGGCGGCAAGCCCGACGCGATGTCGGGGGTGGCGACTCGCAGCGTGGCGAAGCGGTCGTAGACGGCGATCCCGCGCTGCGTCTGCCCGAACTTCTTGACGATCCGCTCGATGGCCGCGGGCGATTGCTTGCTGCCCCCCGCCTCGATCGCGTCGCTCAGCCCTTCGGCGACCAGCACCGCCCGCCGCTGCAGATCGCCGACGAGACGCGCCCGCTCCTCGCGGATCTGCATGTACGCGAAGACCCCGATGACCAGCATCACCGAGAGCCAGATCGCGCTGACGAGACGCAGAGTGAATTTCATGCGCGCTCGACCATGCGTTCGACCGTGCTCGGCATGACGATTGTCCCAGTGTACCGTATGCCCGTCGCCCCCGCAGGCAGCGCCTGGCCGGCGGCGCGCGGGCGGCCTACAGCCGGTGGATCGGGAAGATGGTCCGGCGGATCGCCTCGACCTGGTGCTGGGCGTACTCCTGCGCGCGCAGGCGCCGGTGGTCGGGGAGCGGCTCGGCCGGGTCCCAGAGCGAAGCGGTCAGGAACTCGTAGCGCCGCGCATCGGCGGTGAACGACGCCGGGAGCGTGGCGGGCAGCTCGACGCCGTTCAGCACGGCCCATGCGGCGGTCCACGCGCGCGCGACGTTCGGCAGATCGTAGCCGCCGCCGCCCAGGCACACGAGCTTGGGCGAGAGCTCCGCGATGCGGGCCACCGCGCGCGCGAAGCCCTGGACGTCGAGCGCCAGATGGGTCAATGGGTCGGTGCGGTGCGAGTCGATGCCGAGCTGCGCGACGACGACGTCTGGCCTGAACGCTCCGAAGAGCGGCGGGACGATCTTCTCGAACGCGGGCAGGTAGACCGACGAGTCGGTGAACGGCTCGAGGGGAAGGTTGACCGAGTAGCCGACGCCGGCACCCGTCCCCGCCTCGTCGACGAAGCCGGTGCCCGGGAAGAGATAGTCACCGCGCTCGTGGGTCGAGATCGTCAGGACGGCCGGATCGCCGTAGAACGCGTGCTGCACGCCGTCGCCGTGGTGCGCGTCGATGTCGACGTAGAGCACGCGGAGCCCTCGCTCACGGAGCCGCAGGATGGCCAGCACGGCGTCGTTGACGTAGCAGAAGCCGGATGCCCGCGAGGGCATCGCGTGGTGCAGCCCTCCGGCGAAGTGGAAGACGCGATCCGCCTGGCCGCTCAGTATGAGGTCGGCGGCCAGGAGCGAGCCGGCGGCGCAGAGGCGGGCGGCGTCCCAGAGCCCGGGGAACACGGGGTTGTCGCCCGGTCCGAGACCGAAGCGCTCGGCGAGCTTCGGCGCCTGGCCGCCGTTCGCGGCCTTGAGCGCCTGGAGGTACTCGGCCCCGTGGTAGACCGCGAGCGCGCTCTCGGGCGCGGCCTCGGGCGCGCGCACGGTGGCGCCCGGCAGCGTCGTGAGGCCGTAGGCCTGCATGAGGCGCCACGTGAGCCCGAGGCGCTCCATCCGCAGCGGATGCTGCGGCCCGTAGTCGAAGCGCGTCCACGCCTCGGAATGGATCAGCGCCGTGTTTATTGTAGCTGCGCCTATTTTCGCCGCCATAGACCGGATTTGCCGCCCGACTTCTCGACGAGCTGGACCTTCGCGATCGTGACGCCGCGCTCCACGGCCTTCACCATGTCGTAGACGGTCAGCGCCGCCACCGCGGCGGCGGTGAGCGCCTCCATCTCGACGCCGGTCTTGTCCACGGTCCGCACACGCGCCTGGACGGTCAGCTCGCCTCGCCGGACGTCGTCGCTGAAGGTGACGTCGAGACCGGTGATGCGCAGCGGATGACAGAGCGGGATCAGCTGGGGCGTACGCTTGGCGGCCAGGATGCCGGCCGTCCGCGCCACACCGAGGACGTCACCCTTGGGCGCGTTGCCCTGACGGATCACTCGGAGCGTGGCGGGCTTCATCTTCACGATTGCGCGCGCGACCGCCTCGCGGACCGTCTCGCGCTTTTCCGAGACGTCCACCATGCGGGCATCGCCCTTCGGCGAGAGGTGCGAGAGACCGCGAAATGACCTTGACGGCCGAGCGTTCGTCAGGCGGTGACGCCGGATCGAGCCTGCCGGATGATCGCCTCCATCCGGTCCTTGGCCATCAACTTCAGCTTTTTCAGCTCGCTGATACGCCACTGCCGGTCCGCCGAGATCGGGGCCGTTCCCTTGAGCGTCTCCAGCTCTTGATCGTGGGCGCGATGCTCAACCCGGAGACGCCGGAACTCCTCGTTCTCGGCCGTCAGTCGTTCGATGAGGGACTCCTGATCCATGCGAGGCCTCCTTGTGCGGCGGAGGAACCGTCACCACTCGATGTAGACGCTTCCTTATAGCTCCGAGCCCCCCGGGGTGTCAAGCTACCCGCCGTCGAGCAGTCGCTCGACGATCACGCAGTCGCGCCACTCTCCCTCGAGCTTGCCGTGGCGTCGATAGACGCCGACCACCCGGAAGCCGCACCGCTCGTGGACGGCCAGGCTCGCGGTGTTTTCCGGAAAAATGCGGGACACGATCTTCCAGAAGCCGCGCTCGGCGTAGGCCCGGCACAGCGCCTCCAGGGCCGCGCGCCCGGCGCCGGTGCTCCGGGCCGCGCGGGCGACGTACACCGAATGCTCGACGACCCCCGCATAGGCCGGCCGGGCTCGATATGGTCCGGCCGCCGCCCAGCCCACGACCCGGCCGGCGCGCTCGACGACGACGGTGGGATAGCGGTCGCCCTTCTCGGCGAGGAGCGCGGCGATCTGCTCGGCCGTCCGGGGCGCCGTCTCGAACGTGGCCATGCGATCGGCGATGCCTTCGTTGTAAATCGCCGCGATGGACGGGGCATCCGCGGCCGTGGCGAGCCGGCTCGTGATGCCGCCGGCCACGGGCTCGGCCCCCGCGTCGCCGCGCCCGTCGCCTCGTCGCCCGGGGGTCGGCACGAGCCAGCGGAACAGCAGCGTGGCGGCGACGCCACCCACGATCTGCGCCATGACGAAGCCGGGCACGTCGGCCGGGCGGATTCCGGCGAACGTATCGCTCGCCGAGCGCGCGAGGGTCACGGTGGGGTTCGCGAACGACGTCGACGCGGTGAACCAGTAGGCCGCCGTGATGTAGGCCGCCACGGCGAACGGCACCGCGGCCGCCCGCAGCCTGGCGCATCCCCATATGACGGCCAGCAGGCCGAAGGTGGCCACGAACTCGCTGAACATCTGCGCCGCGCCGTGCCGCACGCGGCTCGACGCGAAGAAGATCGGCAGCCCGAACATCAGGTTCGCGGCCGCGACACCCGCGAACGCTCCGGCCGCCTGCGCGGCCACGTAGCCCGGCACCTCGCGCCACGCGATCCCCCCCTGGGACGCGTCCGCCAGGGTCACGACCGGATTGAAGTGCGCCCCCGAGATCGGCCCGAAGGTCAGGATCAGCGCGACGAGCGCCGCGCCGGTCGCCAGCGTGTTGGCGAGCAGCGCGACCGCGGCGTTGCCGCCCGCGAGGCGCTCGGCCATGATGCCCGACCCCACGACCGCGGCGAGGAGGAACGCCGAGCCGGCGGCCTCGGCGGTGAGCCTGCGACCGAGCGCGAAGTCCCGGGGCGCCCCGCTCACGCCGCGTTTCTCACGCTCACCCGCTCCTCTCGTCACGCGTCCCGGTCGGCAAGCCACGTGCGCAGGCACGCCGCGATGGCGTCGCGCACGCGTCGAAAGACGGCGACGCGCTCCTCCTCCGTGCCGAGGGCCGCCGCTAGGAGCTCGTCGAACAGCACGAGGGGGCGCAGCACGACGCGTCCGTCACGACCGGAAGAGTCGCCGCGCCGGCCACACGCGTGTCCTCCTCGAGGTCGAAGTTGAGGTGGTACACCTCCCACTCGACCCCATCCGGGTCCTGCACCCAGAACTTGTCCTGATTCGCGTGGCAGCAGTCGACGCCCATCTCCTCGCGCACGGCAAGCCCGCTCGCCTTCACGCGCGCCAGATGCTCGACGACACCCGACGGCGAGTCCAGCTGGACGCCCACGTGATCCACCACACCTCCCCCGGTCGCCCGACCGGTCGACAGGGCCAGGTTGACCGGCGCCCAGCCCGGAAGGAACTTGACGTACCCGGCCTTCTCCTTGACCGGCGCGGCCCCGAAGAACCGCGCGTAGAAGTCCCGGCTCTTTCCCAGATCCGCCGCGTGCACGTGAAGATGAACTCGAGCGCTCATGGCACCCTCCTGTTCTATATTTCGAAGATTATCGAAATATAGAACCTGATGTCAAGCCCCAGCTCTCGGCCGCGCGGGGACCCTACCCCGGCCCGATCAGGTGCGCGGCGCTCGCCTTGAACGCGGCGACGATCGGCGTGCCCTCGGCCAGGCCCAGATCGGCGACGGAGCGCGCCGTCACGGTGGCGACGAGCGGGAAGCCGACGTCGACGACGACGCGGGTCGCCGGCGTCGACGGCGTGACGCGCACGATCGTCCCGGCCAGATAGTTGCGGGCGCTCGACAACGGCGCGACCTCGGTCGGGAGCAGGAGCGTGATGTCCTCGGGCCGGAGGCCGAGCCGCACGCGCTCGCCGACCCGCGCGGCCGCGGCGATCTCGACCTTGCGGCCCGCCACCTCGACGACGGTGACCCCGGCCTCGCGCGCGATCACCTGCCCCGTCACCAGCGTCTCGACGCCGACGAAGCGCGCGACCGCCTCGGACGCGGGCGCGTGGAAGACGCCCGCGGTCGCGTCGAGCTGCACGATCCGTCCCCCCATCAGCACCGCGACCCGGTCGGCGAGCGCCTGCGCCTCTGCACGGTCGTGGGTGACCAGGATCGTCGTGACGCGGTCCTGGCGCAGGATGGCCCCCACGTCGGGCAGCAGCTCGGCCTGCGACGGCGCGTCGAGCCCCGAAAACGGCTCGTCGAGCAGCAGCACCTCGGGCTCGAGGACGAGCGCCCGCGCCAGCGCGACGCGCTGCGCCTGGCCCCTCGAGAGCGTCCGGGCCCGCTGAGCGCGGAGCGGCGCGATGTTGAGGCGCTCGAGCCATCGCTCGACGCGGGTCCCGTTCGCGTCGAGTCCGGCGCCGCGGAACCGGAGGCCAAGCGCGACGTTGTCGGCGACGGCCATGTCGGCCAGGAGCGGATGCTGGAACACCGTCGCCATGCGCCGCCGCTCCGCCAGCGAGTGCTTCGCGTCCACCCGACGGCCGTGGAATCGGACGGTGCCCTGCGTCGGACGCTCGAGCAGTGCGAGGACGCGCAGGAGCGTCGACTTGCCGCTGCCGTTGGGGCCGACGACGGCCAGGATCTCGCCCGGCCGCACGCCGAGCGCCGGCACGTCGAGCACGGTGGCGCCGACGTAGGTGACCTGGACGCCGGTCAGCTCGACGACATCGGCCGGCGGGGTCACGTCGGTAGGACGTGGATCGAGCCGCGGTGGATCGAGAACTCCCACCGGCGGTCGCGCTCGATCTCGAGGATCTCGTAGACGAGGTGCGGCACCTCGACCTCGAGGTCGAAGTCGTCCTGCGCCGGCGTGCCCGGCGTGTCGAGCCGCAGGCGCAACGACCACACCGTGCCGAAATCGGCCTCGCCCACGATGCGCCCGCGCATCAGGTTCATGTGGTGGGCGACGTCCGGCGCGCCGCGGTCCTTGCGGATCAGCCGCACGTACTCCGGCCGGATGAAGAAGGCGATGGGGCTCTCGGGCGGCGGCAGGTACGAGCGGGTCGGCGAGTTCACCGCCTCGAGCGTGTGGCCGCGCCAGGCGATCTGGATGCGATCGGGCATCGCCTTCACGACGGTCCCGCGCAGCACGTTGGAGAGCCCCATGATGCGGGCCACGGATTCCGAGGCCGGCTGCCAGAGCAGCTCCGACCGCGGGGCCGACTGGATGACCCGTCCATGCTCGTAGACGACGATCCGGTCGGCGAGCCGGTACGCCTCGGTGAAGTCGTGCGTGACGACGACGGCGGCGGTCCCAATCCCGCTCAAGATCTCGCGGAGCTCATCGCGTAGCGCCCGACGCAGCGGCGCGTCCAGCGCCGACAAGGGCTCGTCGAGCAGCAGGAGGGCCGGGTCGATCGCGAGCGCCCGACCGAGCGCCACCCGCTGGCGCTGACCTCCGGAGAGCTCATGCGGATAGCGCTGCTCCAGGCCGCGCAGCCCGAGTCGCTCGATCACCTCCGCGGTGCGCCGTGCGCGGTCATCGCGCGGGCGCCCCTGAAGACCGAACGCGAGGTTCCTTGCAACGGTCAGATGCGGGAAGAGCGCGTAGCCCTGGAACACGTAGCCGATGCGGCGTTGCCGCGGTGAGAGATCGATGCCCGCCACCGCGTCGAAGAAGACCCGCTCGCCGACCGCGATCCGCCCACCGTCCGGCCGGACGAGCCCGGCCAGGCACTGGAGCGTCAGCGTCTTGCCCGCGCCGGAGGGACCGAACAGACCGAGGACCGATCGCTCCGCCTCCCAGCTCACGTCCAGCGTGAAGCCGGGGAGGGATTTCGTGATCGCCACCGACACCCCGCCGCTCATGGCTAGTACCGCAGCCGCGCGAGTCGACTCAGGCCGAAGAGCAGCACGACGACGATACCGACGGCGACCAGCGCGAGGGCGTTCGCTTCGCCCATCTGGTTGGCCTGGACCCGATCGTAGATCGCCAGCGGCAGCGTCTGCGTGCGGCCTGGAATGTTCCCGGCCACCATGAGGGTGATCCCGAACTCCCCCAGCGCACGGCAGAATGCCAGGACCGTCCCGGCGAGCACCGAGCGCCAGGCGAGCGGGAGCGTGACGCTCCAGAACACGCTCCACTCCGAGCGCCCGAGGGTCCGCGCGGCCTGCTCGAGCTGCGCGTCCACGGATTCGAAGCCCGCCTGCGCGGATTTGATGACGAGCGCGATCGATCCGACGCAGGCGGCAAGCACCGCGGCTCCCGGGGTGAAGGCGAGCTCGAGCCCGATCGACGCAAGCGCACGACCGACGGGGCCTCGGTACCCGATGGCGACGAGGAGGTAGTAGCCGAGCACTGTGGGCGGCAGCACTAACGGAAGGACGACGACCGCCTCGAGCGCGTTGCGCCCAAGGAACCGCTTGCGGGCGAGAACCCAGGCGATCGGGACGCCCGTGAGCAGCGTCAGCGCCGTGGCGCTGAGCGCGACGCGCAGCGAAAGCCAGATAGGGAAGAAGTCCACGGCCGGTTCAGAATTCCCCGGGCAACAGGAACCCGTAGCGCTTCATGATGGGGCGCCCCTCCGGCCCGTTGACGAACTGGATGAATGCCAGGCCCAGCTCTGGTCGCGCGCTGCGGCGTACGACGACGGCGGCCTGGTCGAGCGGGGCGTGCATCGCGGCGTCGATGGGGACCCAGTCGACTTCCGGGACGTCGGTGACGGAGCGCGCGACGATCCCGGCCTCCACCGCGCCCGTCTGGACGAACTGCAGCGCGTGCCGGATGTTTTCGCCGAACACGAGCTTCGGGCGGAGCGCCTCCCAGAGCCCGGCCTTCCTCAGCGCCTGCTCCGCCGCCCGCCCGTACGGCGCGTGCGCAGGGTTCGCGATCGCGATATGCCGAACCCGCGGGTCCAGGAGACCGCGCAGCTCGGTGAGCTTCGCTCCGAACGCCCTCGCGGTGACGAGGACGATCCGGCCTTGCGCGTACAGCGTTCGCGTCTCGCGGAGCGCGACGCCTTCGGCGATCAAGGCATCGACGAACGACTGATCGGCGGCGAAGAAGACGTCGGCCGGGCCCCCCTGGCGGATCTGGTGAGCGAAGTTCCCGGTGGAGCCGAATACCAGCGTGACGCGCGCGCCCGTCGCCTTCTCGAAGTGCGGGGCGATCTCCTTGAGGGCGAAGGTGAGGTCCGACGCTGCGAACACGGTCAACGGCGCCGGATCAGCGGCGCCGGTCGAGCCGGCTCCGAGGGCGAAGCCGCACACGAGCGCGAGGCCGAGCGACAGGGAATGACGCATCATCCCCTCCCATTCTATAGGGCGCGCTCTCAACGCGCGCCGCGTTGCTGGATCGCCGTCAGCGCCCAGTTCACGAGGAAGATCAGCACGAGGAGCAGCAGCGCCAGCGCGATGGCGACGTCGAAGTTCCCCTTGCCGGTCTCGAGCACCATCGCCGTCGTCAGCGTGCGCGTCTGCCCTTTGATGTTGCCGCCGACCATCATCGAGGCGCCGATCTCCGAGATGATCCCGCCGAACCCGGCCATGACCGCGGCGAGCATGGGCAGGCGCGCCTCGCGCAGCACCATCCACACCATCTGGGCCCGCGAGGCGCCCAGCGCCAGGAGCTGGAGCCGGAACTCGCGGGGCACCTGCCCGACGGCGGCGAGCGTGATGCCGGTCACGATCGGCGAGGCGATGACGGCCTGCGCGATCACGATGGCGGCAGGGGTGTACAGGATCTCCCACCCGCCAAGCGGGCCGCTGCGCCACAGGAGAAGCGTCACGAAGAGCCCGACCACGACCGGGGGGAGGCCCATCCCGGTGTTCACCACGCTCACGACGAGCCCGCGCCCGGGAAAGCGCGCGAGCGCCAGCGCCGCGCCGGCCGGGATGCCCAGGGCCAGCGAGATCAGCGTGGCGCTCCCCGAGACCTGGAGCGACAGCCCGAGAATCCCCCAGATCTCACGGTCGGCGCCGACGATGAGATCGATCGCCTGCCGGACGCCGCTCCACAGAAGGTCCATCGGGCGACGAGTGTACTAGAATCCCCTCAGGAGGATACCCATGGCCGACGAACGAAAAGGCGCTGTCACGCTCCGCGGCAACCCCATCACGCTCGGTGGGCCCGAGCTCAAGCCCGGCCAGAGCGCGCCCGACTTCACCGCGCTCGACAACGGGCTCAAGCCGGTCAAGCTGAGCGAGGCGACGGGCAAGGTGATCATCCTGAGCTCGGTGCCGTCGCTCGACACCCCTACCTGCGACACCGAGACGCGACGCTTCAACCAGGAAGCGGCGAAGCTCGGCGCCGGCGTCGAGATCTGGACGATCAGCCGCGACCTGCCGTTCGCCCAGAAGCGCTGGTGCGGCGCCGCCGGAGTCTCGGCCGTCAAGACGTTGTCGGACTTCCGCGAGCGCGCGTTTGGTCCCGCCTACGGCGTCGAGATCAAGGACGGACCGATCGCCGGCCTCACCGCGCGCGCGGTCTTCGTGGTCGGCAAGGACGGCAAAGTGAAGCATGTCGAGTACGTCAAGGAGATCGGGTCCGAGCCGAACTACGACGCGGCGCTGGCGGCGGCGAAGTCGGCCGCGAGCTGAGCGGCCTCAGGTCCCGGGCGCCCGCTCGAAGACGACGGTCACCGGCTTCGCGAAGCGCCCTTTGGCGGACGCCATCACCGGCATGGCCGCGGGCCCGATCCTCAGGGTGACGGTGTGCGCGGTGTCCGGCAGGGTCACGCTGGCGCCGTAGTGGAAGCCCTGGCCGCCGACCATCGGTGAGAGCTTCACCGCGCGCGCGGGCTTGCCCGAAGCGCGAATCGTCGCCGTCACCGGAAGATATGGGACCGGCTCGCCGGTCGCGCGGTCGCTGACGAAGACCATCAGGTGGCCGGGCGCGGCGGACGGCGCGGCGTGCCCGGCGTGCCCGCCGTGGCCGGCGCCACCCCGGTAGTCGAGGCGGATCGCGTAGTCACCCGCCGTCCTTTCCACGGGCGCCGCGCCGTGCTCGTGCCCGCCGCCCGTGAGGCCCTTGAGGAACGCGACGAGATCGACGAGCTGCGTGACACTCAGGCTGTCGGCGTAGCTCGGCATGATCGACTTCCCGTCCGGACCGGTGTAGCCGGAACCCTCCAGGATCACCGCGTTCGGCGACAGGATCGACTCGGCGAAATACTCGGCCGGGTGCATGCCGCCCATCCCCGTCAGCTCAGGACCAACGTTCTTCGCGTCCCCGCCCGCCCGCGGGAAGCTCTCACCCTGGATCGCGTGGCACTTGTAGCACTCGAGATCGGCGAAGACCTGCTTCCCCTTCGCCGGATCCCCAGCCGGTAGCGCGAACTTCCATCCCCGCGGCACGCCGCCCGCCTGGTGCAGCTCCTCCATCGTGATCTTCCGCGCCCCCACCGCCCCCGGGGTCGCAGCACTCGGCGCCGACGCAGCGGGCGACATCGTATGTCCCTGGTGCTGTCCAGAAACCCCAGACACCGCCACCGCGAGCGCAGCGAGACCAAGACATGCCCCGCCGACCACTGCCCTCGCCCTACCTAACATGCTGGTCATGAGTCACCTCGATCGCGAACCCGCCTGACGCACCCCGTAACCGGCTGCCCCGGCGTCCGCCGCCCGGCCCCCGCCTCTACGAGAGATCGACCCAGACGGTTTTGGTCTCAGTGTAGTGCTCGAGCCCAGCCGACCCCAGCTCACGCCCAAACCCCGACTCCTTGAACCCCCCAAACGGCAGCGCCGCGTCGAAGAGGTTGTAGGCGTTGACCCACACCGTGCCCGCCCGGATCGCGCGGGCCGCCTTGAGCGCCTTGGCGACGTCGCGGGTCCACACGGCGGCCGCCAGCCCGTAGGTCGTCGCGTTGCCCTCGGCGATCCCGTCCTCGATCGACTTGAACGGAATGACGGACAGGACGGGCCCGAAGATCTCCTCGCGGGCGATCTTCATCTGGTTGGTGACGCCGTCGAAGATCGTCGGCTCGACGAAGTAGCCCTTGCCCGAGCCGACGTTGGCGCGGCCGCCGCCGGCGACGAGTCGCGCGCCCTCCTTCTTACCCGCCTCGATGTAGCTGAGCACGGTCTCCATCTGTTGCCTGGACACGACCGGCCCCATGCGCGTCGCCTTGTCCATGGGATCGCCCACCTTGAGGGTCTTGACGCGGTCGGTGAGCTTGCCCATGAAGTCATCGTGGATCTTGTCCTCGAGGAAGAGGCGCGAGCCGGCGGCGCAGACTTCGCCCTTGTTGTAGAAGATGCCGGTCAAGGCACCTTTCACGGCCGCTTCCATGTCGGCGTCGGCGAAGACGATGTTCGGCGACTTGCCCCCGAGCTCGAGCGAGATCCGCTTGAGGGTCCCCGCGGCCTCGCGCATGATCCCCTTGCCCACCTCGGTCGAGCCGGTGAAGGCGATCTTGTCCACGCGCGGGTCGCGCACCATCGCCATCCCGACCTGCCCGCCGGGCCCGGTGACGACGTTGAACACGCCCTCGGGCAGGCCCGCTTCCTGGCAGAGCTCGGCGAACCGCAGCGCGGTCAGCGGCGTCAGCGACGCCGGCTTGAGCACCACGGTGTTGCCGGCCGCGAGCGCCGGCGCGATCTTCCACGAGGAGAGCAGGAACGGGAAGTTCCAGGGCACGATCGCGCCGATCACGCCGAGCGGCTGCCGGAGCGTGAAGGTGAACGCCGTCTCGCGCAGGGCGAGCGTCTCGCCGTGGATCTTGGTGGCCCAGCCCGCGTAGTACCGGAAGACCTCGGCCGCGAACGGGATCTCGACTTTTCCGGAGTCGAAGAGCGTCTTGCCCGTGTTGAGGCTTTCGAGCCGGGCCATCTCGTCGACGTTCTGCATGATGAGGTCGCCGAGCTTCCACACGATCCGCCCGCGCTCGGCCGCGCTCATCCGCGGCCACGGTCCCGCGTCGAACGCCTTGCGGGCCGCGGCGACGGCGAGCTCGACGTCCCGCTCGTCGCCCCGCCCCACCTGCGCGCTCGTCTCCTCGGTCGCGGGGTTGATCGTGGCGTAGGTCGCGCCGGAGACCGGCGGACGCCAGCTGCCTGCGATGAAAAGCTGTCCCGTGTTCATGGCGTGACTCCCTCGGAGGCTACGGACGGTTCGGTGCGGTGGCGCGGTAGCCGACGACGGCGATCGGACGCAGGGCCAGGCGGTCGTGCATCAGGACGGTGAAGCCATCGCCGGCCTGCAGCGTCGTGAGCGCGCGGTCGGTGACGATGGCGACGGCGGGGGTGGCCCCGCCCACGACGTCGCGGAGGTTGCCGGCGGTCCCGGCCGGGACGACGGGTCGACGGAGATAGAACGCCAGCGGCATGTCGGCCAGGCCCAGGGTCGCGACGACCGGCGACTCGCGAAGGAGCGGCTTCATCCGCTCGCGGAGGCCGGGATAGTCGTAGGCGGCGTTCCGCCGCTCGAGCTCCCAGTGGTAGCCCCCCATGACCAGCACCGCGCAGCCGACCCACGCCGCCGCGAACGCGCGCGGCAGCCGCCGGTCGCGCGTCCCCGCGAGCAACGCGGCGGCCACCGCGCCCACCGTCGCGACGAGCACGAGCGTCTGGGCGACGTAGGCCGGCCAGACGATCGCGAGCTCGCTGAGCGCATTCCGCCGGAAGAACGCCCCGGCCACGCCGGCCGCCACGAGGAGGACGCCGACCGCCGCGCACACCCGCCATGGGACCCTCAGGGCGAAGCGCCGAGCGACGGCGTTCGACGCCCACCACCCGACCAGCAGGGCGACCGGCGCCACGAGCGGCAGGTAGTAGCGGAAGCGCTGCTGCTGCGAGAGCGCGATGGCGACCCACATCGTCGCGGACGATACGACGAGGAAGAAGACCGCGTCCCGCTCGACGCCGCGCTGGCGGAGGAACCGGACCGCCTCGACGAGCACGATCGGCACCACGAACACCCACGGAAAGAGGATCCCGAAGGCGTTCTGCACGGGCTCGGCCACCATGCCCGGGCGTACGTCGTGCGGAAGGTACCAGAAGAGCTGGTTGTGGACGACCGCCTGGCGGAGACCTTCGGCGTGCCGGACGAGCCGGATCAGCGGCCAGGGCGCGACGATCGCGGCCAGGAGCGGCAGCCCGAGCGGCAAGCTCAGCGCGCGCCACCGCCCGGGACTGCGACCGACGGCCGCCCAGGCAAGCGCCACGATGAGCGGCATGAAGCCCCCCGGGCCTTTGGCCCAGAACGCGAGGCCGACGAACACGTAGAAGCCGAGCCACGCCCGGGGCGCGCCGCGCGCCATCCGCCAGAGCATCCAGAGGCTCGCGGTGATGAACACCGTCATGAGCATGTCGGGCATCGGCAGCCGCCCGTGGAGGAAGAACCCCTGCGTGGTGATCGCGGTCAGCGCCGCGTACTTCCCCGCCGCAGCACCGAACATCTCGCGGCCGAGGCCGAAGATCAGGAGCGCGGTGGCGAACGCGGCCAGCGCCGAGGGGATCACGGCGGTGAACTGCGTCACGTAGCCGAGCGGCCAGGACGCCAGCGCGATGAGCCACGCCAGGAGGAGCGGCTTGTTGTGGTAGACGGCCCCGTTGAGGGTCGGGAAGAGCCAGTCGCTTCGCGTGAGGATGTCCTGCGCCAGAAGCGGGAACCGCGCCTCGTCGTTGCTCGTGAGGATGCGGCGTCCCACATCCACCCCGACCATCACCGCCGCGCCCCCGATCACCCAGAGCAGCGCGCGCCAGTCACGCCCGATCACGGCGTGAGGACGCGCCCCGTGCCGGAGGGCTTCATGCGGCCGCCGTCCACGACCACGGCGCCGTTGACGACCACGTAGGGGATGCCCGTCGGGTAGCGGTGGGGATCAGCGAAGGTGGACTCGTCCTTGACGGTGCGGGGATCGAAGATCGCGAGGTCGGCGGCGTTGCCCTCACGCACGAGTCCCCGGTCCCGCAGGCGAAGCCGCGCGGCGCACATCCCGGTCATCTTATGGACGGCCGTCTCCAGCGGGAACAGCTTTTGCTCGCGGGCGTACTCGCCGAGCACGCGCGGGAATGTGCCGTACGTGCGCGGGTGGGGCTTGCCCGGGCGGTCGCCGTCGCCCGCGTAGAGCGGGATCGAGTCGGAGCCGATCATGAGCAGGGGATGCGCGAGCACCTTGGCCACGTTCTCGATGCTCTGCGAGAAGCTGATCATGCCGACCGTGCACTTCTCCTCCAGGAGCAGGTTCATCAGCGTCTCGGCGGGCGCCATACCCGACTGGCGCGCGATCTGGGCGAGGCTCAGGCCTTCCACCTCACGCCGGCGGCAGGTGGCGATGAAGACCTGGTCGAATCCGATCCCGCCCTGCGAGACCGTGCCCCAGCGCTCGCCGTCGATCAGGCACTCCTCGACAATGCGGCGCCGCATCGCGCGGTCGGCGAGCCGCTCGAGCAGCTTCGCGATGCCCCCGTCGTGAGCCCAGGTCGGCATCATGTTGTCGAGCTTCGTGCTGCCCGCGTTGTAGGGATACACGTCGCCGAGGACATCCACGCCGCGCGCCCGCGCCGTCTCGAACAGGCGCAGCGCGGCGTCGATCTTCGTCCAGTTCTCCCGGCCGGAGGCCTTCACGTGCGAGACCTGCACGCCGACACCCGCCTCCTCGCCGATGCGAATCGCCTCGTTGATGGAGTCGAGGAGCATCGAGGACTCGCCGCGGATATGAGAAAAGTAGTAGCCGCCCCGCGGAGCCATCGCCTTGGCCAGGGCGATCAGCTCGGTGGTGTCGGAATAGGCGCTGGGCGCATAGACGAGACCCGTCGAGAAGCCGAACGCGCCGGCGTCCATCGCCTCGCCGAGCAGTCGCTGCATCCCTTCGAGGTCGTCGGCGCCGGCCGGCCGCGCCTCGAACCCCATGGCCGCGATGCGCAGGGCGCCGTGACCGACGAAATGCGCGATGTTCACGGCGGGACGGAGCGCGCGCAGCGCGTCGAGGTACTGCGCGAAGGACTCCCAGCGAAGGTCGAGGCCGGCGCCGATGCCGCCCGCCCAGCCCTGCACGATCTCGCGCTGGTCGGGACGCAGCGGCGCCTGCGAGAAGGAGCACATCCCGACGACTTCGGTCGTCACGCCCTGCCGCACCTTCGACTCCGCCGACGGACAGGCGAAGTAGAAGAGGTCGGAATGCGAGTGCATGTCGATGAAGCCCGGCGCCACCGCGTACCCGGCGGCGTCGATGACGCGCGTGGCCTCACCAACGAGCCGCGGCGCGACGGCGACGATCCGGTCGCCCTCGACGGCGACGTCCGCCGGCCGCGCGGGCGCGCCGGTGCCGTCGATCAGCGAGCCGTTCCGGACGAGGAGCGACCAGGCCACCCGCTATTCCTCCGTGATCGTGACCGACGTCATCCGGTCTCCCTGCTTGATGCGGTCGACGTGCTCCATGCCCGACACCACGCGTCCGAACACCGTGTACTGGCCGTCGAGGTGCGCCGTCGGCCCGTAGCAGATGTAGAACTGGCTACCGGCCGAGTCCGGGTCCTGGCTGCGCGCCATCGCCAGCGTTCCCCGCAGGTGCTTCTGCTTGTTGAACTCCGCCTTGACCTGGTAGCCGGGACCGCCCGTGCCGTTCCCCTTCGGGCAGCCGCCCTGCACGACGAAGTCGGGGACGACCCGGTGGAAGTTGAGCCCGTTGTAGAAGCCCTTCTTCGCCAGCGTGACGAAGTTTTCGACGGTCTTCGGCGCGTCCTCCGGGTAGAACTCCAGCCGGATCTCGCCGCCCTTCTCGAGCGTGATGACTGCGGTCTGTTTCACCAAGGTCTCGCTTTCTGAGTCGCGGTCGGGGGGCATCCGCGCCCGACGTTCGGCGAGTCAACCCTCATGGGCTAACACTCTTGATCGACTTCACGCGGTCGCCGACCTTGATCTTGTCGACGACCTCCATGCCGCTGACCACCCGGCCGAACGCGGTGTACTGGCCGTTGAGATGGCCGGCGGGACCGAGCATGATGTAGAACTGGCTGCCCGCCGAGTCGGGTTCGTTCTTTCGGGCCATCCCGAGCATGCCGCGGTCGAACTTACGGTTGTTGAACTCGGCCTTGATCGTGTACCCGGGCCCGCCGGTCCCCATGGCCGGATGATCCATCGCGAGCGTCTTCGACTGCGGGTCGCCGAGCTGGACCACGAACCCCGGCTCGACGCGATGAAACCGCTGGCCGTCGTAGAACCCCGCCCGCGCCAGCTTGAGGAAGTTCTCGACGTGCTTCGGCGCGTCGGCCGGGAAGAACTCCAGCGTGATCTCGCCGCCATTTTCGAGCGTGACCACGGCCGTCGGCGGCTTGACGACCGGCCTGTCCTGGGCCAGCGCCGGCGCGGTGACGAGGACCGCCACGACGAGGGCGAGCAGACGATTCATGCGGACGACCTCCAGCGGCGGTGCGGGCTGCAGGCCGTCGCGGGGCTGGGGCCCCGCCGGCCGAGGCGCGCCTCTAAGTTATCGATGAGAGCGTCATTATACATGCTCGGTCGGCCGGGACGGTCACTCCGGCGTGATAGGATGGAGCGATGCAGCAGCGTGAGGACGTCCGTAACATCGCGATCATCGCCCACGTCGACCACGGCAAGACCACGCTCGTGGACGCGATGCTCTGGCAGTCGGGTCTCTTCCGCCAGAACGAGTCGGTGCCCGAGCGCATCATGGATTCCATCGACCTCGAGCGCGAGAAGGGCATCACGATCATGGCCAAGAACACGGCCATCACGTACCGCACCGTCCACATCAACATCGTGGACACGCCGGGCCACGCCGACTTCGGCTCGGAGGTCGAGCGGACGCTGACGCTGGTCGACGGCGTGCTGCTCCTGGTCGACGCCGCCGAGGGACCGTTGCCGCAGACCCGCTTCGTCCTCAAGAAGGCGCTCGAGGCGGGCCTGCCGCCCATCGTCGTCATCAACAAGATCGACCGCTCGGACGCCCGCCCGGCCGAGGTGCTCGACGAGATCTACGACCTCTTCATCGATCTCGACGCTTTCGAGGACCAGCTCGAGTTCCCCGTGCTCTACACCAACGCCCGCACGGGCACGGCGACGCTCAAGCTCGCCGAGCCCGGGCGCTCGCTCGAGCCGCTGTTCGAGACCATCCTCGCCACCGTCCCGGCGCCACGCTTCGAGCCGGACGCGGGACTCCAGTTCCGCGGGGCCATGCTCGACTGGGACGACTACGTCGGCCGGCTCGTCATCGGCCGCATCTTCAACGGCCGAGTCCGACAGGCCGAGCGCGTCGCCATCGTGCACCGGGACGGCGCCATCGAGTTCGCGAAGGTGACCGTCCTCTACGGCTACGAAGGGCTCAAGCGGGTCGAGATCGCGGAGGCGAGCGCGGGCGATCTCGTGGCGATCGCCGGCATCGAGTCGATCGAGATCGGCGAGACCGTGGCGGACGCCGAGACCCCCGTGGCGCTGCCCCTCATACGCATCGACGAGCCCACGGTGTCGATGCTCTTCTCGGCCAACGTGTCGCCCCTGGCCGGCAAGGAGGGGCGCTTCGTCACCTCGCCCCAGCTCCGCGACCGGCTCATGCGGGAGAAGCGCGTCAACGTCGGCATCCGCGTCGAGGAGACGGACTCGCCCGATACCTTCCGCGTGTCGGGCCGCGGCGAGCTCCAGCTCGCGATCCTGATCGAGATGATGCGGCGCGAGGGATTCGAGCTCGAGGTCGGCAAGCCGACCATCATCACCCGCGCCGAGGGTGGCCAGACGCTCGAACCGATGGAGTACCTGGTCATCGACATTCCCGAGGAGCACATCGGCGCGGTGACCCAGAAGATCGGACCCCGACGCGGCGCGATGGCCAAGATGGTGAATCACGGGACGGGTCGCGTCCGGCTCGAGTACCGGATCCCCGCCCGTGGCCTCATCGGCTACCGGACGGAGTTCCTCACCGACACGCGCGGCACCGGCCTCCTCAACCACCTCTTCGAGGGCTGGGACGTCTGGCAGGGGGAGATCGCCCATCGCCAGAACGGCGCTCTGGTCGCCGACCGTCCGGGACGCGCGACCGCCTACGCGATCGATAACCTCCAGGCGCGCGGCGTGATGTTCGTGGGTCCCGGCCTCGAGGTCTACGAGGGAATGATCGTCGGCGAGAACGCGCGCGATAGCGACATGGACGTGAACATCACCAAGGAAAAGAAGCTCACGAACATGCGCGCGTCGACCGCCGACGAGGCTGCGAAGCTCACGCCGCCGCGGGTCATGAACCTCGAGCAGTCCTTGGAGTGGATACGCGAGGATGAGCTGCTCGAGGTCACTCCTAAGTCTCTCCGCTTGCGCAAGCGCGGCATGCGCGGGCGGCGGCGCTTCTAGCTTTTCTCTGTCGTGAAGCCGGTCGGCTGGAGGCGGACGGCCCCCGGCGCCACCCGTCCGACTCCGCTGCTCGCGCATTCCAGTGATCAAGGCTAGAAGCGCCGTCGGTTCCGCGCGGGCGTAGATGCTGCTGAGCAACGGGCGGATCTACACGATGGACCCTCGCAATCCGATCGTCGATACGCTGGTCGTGCGCGACGCGCGGGTTGCGTTTGCGGGGCGCCGGAGCGAAGTGAATGTTCCTGCGGCGGAGGCGGTGGTCGATCTCGAGGGCCGCGCGGTGCTGCCGGGGCTCGTCGATGCTCACGGACACCTGATGCACCTGGCGCGGGGGCGGCTGACGCTTGATGTGGGAGGGGCGGGTTCCGAGGCGGAGGTTGCGGAGCGGGTGGCGGCGCGGGCGGCGGCGACGCCGCGGGGCGAGTGGCTGGGCGGGCGCGGATGGGATCAGAACCGATGGAGCGATCGGCAGTGGCCGGCGAAGGCCTCGCTCGACCGGGCGGCGCCCTACCATCCAGTCGCGCTCACGCGGATCGACGGCCACGCGACGTGGGCGAACTCTCCGGCGCTGACCGCCGCCGGGATCGACCGCGCGACGCCCGAGCCGAGCGGGGGCCGGATCCTGAAGGACGCGCGCGGCGAGCCGACGGGCGTGCTGGTCGACACGGCCCAGCGTCTGATCCAGCGCACCGAGCCGCGGCCCTCCCCGGAGCGCTTCGACCGGGCGGTGGGCGAGGCGATCGACGAGTGTCTGGCGGCGGGCCTGACGGGCATCCACGAGATGGGCGTCGAGCTTTACGCCCTCGCCTCGTACCGCCGGCTCGTCGAGCGCGGTCGCTTTCCGTTTCGGAACTACGCCGCGGTCGCCGCGCGCTCGGAGACGACGTGGGCCCATTACCGCGAGCGCGGCCCCGAGACGATCGGCGACGGGCGCGTCGCGGTGCGCGCGCTCAAGCTGATGGCCGACGGCGCGCTCGGCTCTCGGGGTGCCGCGCTCCACGATTCGTACTGCGACGACCCGGGCAACACGGGGCTCGTGCTGATCCCGCCCGATGAGATCCAGCACCTGACGCTCGAGGCGGCCGCGCTGGGCTTCCAGGTCTGCGTCCACGCCATCGGCGACCGCGCGAACACGCTGACGCTCGACGCGCTCGAGGCGACGCTCGCCCGGGGCCCATGGCCCGACCACCGCTTTCGCGTCGAGCACGCCCAGATCCTGACCGAGCGCGACATTCCGCGCTTCCGCCGGCTCGGCGCCTTGCCGAGCATGCAGGCGACCCACTGCACCTCCGACATGGAGTGGGCGGCCGAGCGGCTCGGCCCGGAGCGGATCCGGGGTGCCTACGCCTGGCGCTCGCTGCTCGCCACCGGCGTCATCATCGCGGGCGGCTCGGATTTCCCCGTTGAAAGCCCGAGCCCGTTTCACGGCATCTACGCCGCGGTCGCACGGCGCCCGCGCAGCGGCGACGATCGCGGCTGGCAGCCGGAGCAGCGGATGACGCGCGAGGAGGCGGTGCGCTCGTTCACCGTGTGGAACGCGTACGCGTCCCGCCAGGAAGCGGAGCTCGGCTCGCTCGAGCCCGGCAAGCGCGCCGATCTCGTCGTCCTCTCGGACGACGTGTTCACCTGTCCGGAGGCGCGCATCAAAGACGTCACGCCCGTCCTGACGCTCATCGACGGCCAGGTCGTTTTCCAGCAGTCGCCCGCGTAGGGTTCGGCCGGGTCCGCACGGGCAGGCAGGCGGGCAGGGTCGCGAGGACCACGCGGCACGCGTGCGGTGCTCCTCGGCGGCTGGGCTCCATCCAGGCGCGCGACGCCCGCCGCCGCGTTACGGGAACGGGTCCCTGCGACCCTGCCCACCTGCCTGCCCGTGCGGACCCGGCCGAACCCGTTTCAGAGCTGGAGGACGGCGATGCCGGCGATGGTGATGGCGATGCCGAGGAGGGCGTGGGGGGTCAGCCGCTCGCCGAGGAAGATCACGGCCAGGGGGATCGCGAACATTGGGGCTGTGGACGAGAGGACTGAGGCGACGGCGACACCGGCGTGCTTGACGCCGGCGACGAACATGACCGAGCTCACCGAGGTGAGCGCGCCCAGCACGACGATGCGGACCCGCGCGCCCCGGCTGCTGAGCGCGAGCGCCCGCGGCGCCGAGCGCGCCCACGGTGTCAGCCAGAGCGCCGCCGAGGCGAGCGGCAGCCGGATCGCCTGCGCGGTGACCGCGTCCGTCTCGGCGAGCGCCGGCTTGAGGAGGACGGTCGAGACCGCCCAGGCGAGCGAGGCGATCGCCGCCGTCCCCACGCCGAACCAGAAGCGCTCTTCCGGCGCGCGCTCGGCCCACGGCGCGACGATGAGGACCAGACCGGCCAGCGTGACGAGCGCTCCGACGGCGATGGGGAGGGTGACCGGCTCGCCGAGGAAGACGGCGGCGATCGCGGCGGCCCCGAGCGGATAGGTCGTCGAGATCGTCATCGCGCGGGCGAGGCCGAGGGCGCGCGTGCTCTCGAAGAACACCGTGTCGCCGAGCGCGATCGCCATGACGATCGAGAGCGCCAGAAGAACCCACGCGGTCGTCGAGATCGCCGTGAACGCCCCGGCGCCGGCCGTCGCGAGCACCCAGACGACGAGGAGCGCGCCCCCGATCGTCGAGCGGATGGCGTTGACGGCCACCGAGCCGAGCTCGGGCATCAGGGAGCGCGCCAGAAGGCTCGTCACCGCCCACGCCATCGCCGCGCCGAGCGAGGCGAGGGCACCGAGTGTCGTCTCGGCGATCACCTCGGGGGAGTATCCGCTCGACAACCCGGGCGGCGCACGGCGAAGATCATACACCGTGAAGTTCGTCGTCTACGCCGCGGTCCTCGCCGGTGCATTCGTGCTGCTGAGCCTCGGGAGCTTCTGGCTCGCCGTCCGCCCGCCGCGCGTCACCATTCCTCTCGGGCCCGAGGACTTCCGGCTGACCGTCGAAGCGGTGACGATCACGGCCGACGACGGCGTCAGGCTGGCCGCGTGGCTGCTGCCCCGCGCGGGCGCGCCGGCGGTCGTGCTGCTCCACGGCTATCCCGCCGAGAAGGCCGACCTGCTGCCGATCGCCGCGGCGCTGGCCCCGCGATTCACCGTCCTCCTCCTCGACCAGCGGTATTTCGGGAAGAGCGGCGGCCACGCGACCACGATCGGATTCCGCGAGCGCGCCGATCTGCGGCGGGCGATCGACTTCCTCGCCGCGCGGGGCGTTCGAGAGGTCGGCGTCTTCGGCTTCTCGCTGGGCGGCGCCGTCGCGCTGCTGACCGCCGCCGAGGACCCGCGGATCCGCGCCGTCGCGGCGTACGCTCCGTTCGCGGATCTCCGGACGCTCGGCTACGAGCTGTACGGCTGGCTCTGGGTGCTCAAGTACCCTTTTGTCGGGCTCCTGCGCGGCTGGTCGTGGCTGTTCCTCGGCCACGACATCACCGCGGTCTCGCCGGAGCGCGCCGCCGCGGCGCTCTCGATTCCGGTCCTGCTCGTCGCGAGCCGCGAGGACGAGCAGATTCCCTTCGCCCACGCCGAGCGGCTGCGCCGGGCGCTCGCCGGCAACGCGCGGACCGAAGTCGTGTTCATGGAGCGGGGCCGTCACGGCGAGCTGCCGCCGGGGTTCGACGCGCGCCTCGCGCAGTTTTTCCTGTTATACCTGAGGTGACCCAAAGCCATGGACCACGCCTACGCCGAGGTCAACGGGATCCGGCTGCACTACGTGACGGAGGGCCGGGGTCCGCTCGTCCTGTTCGTCCACGGCTTCCCCGAGTTCTGGTACGCGTGGCGGAGCCAGCTCCGCGAGTTCGGCCGCGACCACCAGGCCGTCGCGCTGGACATGCGCGGCTACAATCTCTCCGCCAAGCCGGCCGATCTTGCCCAGTATCGGGTCCCGCACCTGGTCGAGGACCTCCGCGGCCTGGCCGCGCATCTCGGCCACGAGCGGTTCGTCCTCGTCGGCCACGACTGGGGTGGGGTCGTCGCGTGGGCGGTCGCCATCGCGCACCCCGAGCGTCTCCAGAGGCTGGTCATCATCAACGCGCCCCACCCCGCGATCTTCGACCGCGAGATCCGCGAGAATCCGGCCCAGCAGACCGCCAGTCGCTACATGCTGACCTTCCGCAGCGCCGAGGCCGAGGCGATCCTCGCCGCGAACGACTGCGCGCGCTTGGTCGAGATCCTGGGCCGCGACCTCGGCGATCGCTTCACCGCCGCCGACCGCGCGGCGTACCTCGAGGCGTGGTCGCAGCCGGGGGCGTTGACCGGCGGGCTCAACTACTACCGCGCGGCCGGCGTGGGTCCACCGGCGGGCGACGGCGCTCCGGCGCGGAGCTTCGGCGGTGACGTCGCGCGCATGACCGTGCGCGTGCCGACGCTCGTGATCTGGGGCGAGCAGGACCGGGCGCTCCTCACCGGCAACCTCGACGGGCTCGAGCGCTTCGTCCCCGACCTGACGATCGAGCGGATCCCCGACGGCTCGCACTGGGTGGTGCACCAGCACCCGGAGCGCGTCAATCGCCTGATCCGCGACTTCCTCGGCCCACGCCGGGCGCCCGTCACGAAGGAGGCCCAATGATCATCGGGGTTCCTCGCGAGATCAAGCCGGGCGAGCAGCGCGTGGCGCTGACCCCGGCCGGCGCGCGCGCCCTGGTCGAGGCCGCGCACGGCGTGCTGGTCGAGCGCGGCGCCGGCGGCGGCAGCGGGATCCGCGACGACGAGTACGCCGCGGTGGGCGCCGAGCTCGTCGCGGGCGACGACGTCTGGCGGCGCGCCGAGCTCGTGCTCAAGGTGAAGGAGCCGCTGGCCCCCGAGGTCGCGCGCCTCCGGGCCGGTCAGATCCTCTTCACGTACCTCCACCTGGCGCCGGCACCCGAGCTGACGCGCGCGCTCCGCGACACGGGCGCCATCGCGATCGCCTACGAGACGGTCCAGCGCACCGACGGGAGCCTGCCGCTCCTCACGCCGATGAGCGAGGTCGCGGGACGGCTCTCGGTTCAGGAGGGCGCCTACTATCTCGGCCGCGCGCACGGCGGCCGGGGCATCCTGCTCTCGGGCGTTCCGGGCGTGCCACCCGGCAACGTCGTGATCCTCGGCGCGGGCAGCGCGGGGCTCAACGCCGTCAAGACCGCCGTCGGGCTCGGCGCCGACGTGTCGATCCTCGACGTGAACCTCGACCGGCTGCGACACGTCGACGATCTCTTCCGCGGCCAGGTGGTCACGCTCACGTCGAACAGCTTCAACATCGACCAGGTCGTGCGACGGGCCGACCTGCTCATCGGCGCCGTGCTGGTCGCCGGAGCGCGGGCGCCGGTCCTCGTCACCAAGGAAATGGTGGCGCAGATGAAGGAGGGCTCGGTCATCGTCGACATCGCGGTCGACCAGGGCGGGTGCGTCGCGACCATTCACCCGACGACCCTGCTCGATCCCGTCTACCTCGTCGGCGGCGTCGTCCACTACGGCGTCGCCAACATGCCCGCGCTGGTCCCGCGCACCTCGACCTTCGCGCTCACGAACGCGACGCTCCCGTACGCCCTCGACCTGGCCACGCGCGGTGTGGTGGCGGCGGTGCGCGCGAACCTTGCACTGGCCAAGGGCGTCAACGTCTGGGGCGGGAAGATCGTGCATCCGGCGGTCGCCGAGGCGCTCGGCGAGGCGCCCACGCCGCTCGAGGCCGTCCTGCGTTGAAGATCCACGTCGGGACATCCGGGTACAACTACCCGGAGTGGCGGGCGACGTTCTACCCCGCCAAGCTGCCGGCGGCGAAGATGCTGGCGTACTACGTGGAGCGCTTCTCCACGGTCGAGATCAACGCGACGTTCTATCGGATGCCGAACGCGAAGACCGTCGCGGGCTGGGGGGCGACCGCGCCCGCCGGCTTCACCTACGTCCTGAAAGCGCCGCAGCGGATCACGCACTTCGCCCGGCTGCGCGGCGTCGACGAGCCGCTCCGCTACTTCTGTGACACCGCCGGCGCGCTCGGCGACAAGCTCGGCCCGCTGCTCTTCCAGCTCCCCCCGAACTTCAAAAAGGCGGCGGACCGCCTCGGTGAGCTGCTCGCGACGCTGCCCGGAGGGCTTCGTGTCGCCTTCGAGTTCCGCCACGAGAGCTGGTTCGACGAGGAGGTCTACGCGCTGCTCCGGACGCGGAACGCGGCGCTCTGCATCGCGGACACCGAGGAGGGCTCGACGCCCGCCGTCGCGACGGCCGACTTTGGCTACCTCCGGCTGCGCGCCGTTGAGTACACCGGCGACGACTTGCGGCGCTGGATCGAGACGATCGAGCGTGTCGGAGCCGGCTGGCGCGACGCCTTCGTCTTCTTCAAGCACGAGGCGGACGCCCCCCGCCTCGCCGGCGCCTTTCAAAAGCAAATCCTTACACACGCGTAGCCCGCCTCGCTGTCCGCGTTCTGCTGGTGTTCAGGGACGTGACGTTCGCGGCCCGTCGCTGGGGGCGATAGGTGTCAGCGGCCGCCAGGGCGCTCCGCTGGTCTTCATGGCTGGTGATGTCATACCGCTTGCAGGCGAGCGGCGATCGCCGGGCGCCGGGCGGGGTTCTGACCAGGGGTTTTCCGGTAGCCTCCTCACGCATTCACCCGATGGTCTCGCCCGACGAGACGGCCTAGCGTGGTCTCCAGGGGGGTCCCGGATGACGACATGGATCGGAATCGCGATCTCGGTGGCGTGGCTGGTCGTGGCCGAGACCGCGGTGGCCTCGCCGGCCGTGGGACCGCGTGAGGCCGTCGAAGCCGCGGTCGGGCGCGCCCAGGGCATCGTCAAGAACGGCCAGGCCGACGGCGCTCCCGTGGCCGACCGGTCGGGGGAGATCCGGCGGATCGTCCGGGAGATGTTCGACTTCGACGAGATCTCGCGGCGCGCGCTCTCCCGGCATTGGCAGGCGCTGCTTCCGAAGGAACGGGCGGAGTTCGTGACGCTCTTCCGGGACCTCCTGGAGCGCTCCTACATGGCGCAGATCGAGGCGTGCGGCGACGAGAAGATCACATTCGTCGGCGAGTCGATCGACGGCGACTCCGCCACCGTGCGCTCGAAGGTGGTGACCCGCCAGGGCACGGAGATCCCGCTCGACTACCGCCTGCACGTGCGCGACGGACGCTGGCGGATCTACGACGTGGTGGTCCGCGGGATAAGCGTCGTCGCGAGCTACCGCACGCAGTTCGACCGCGTAGTCCGCACGGAGTCCTACAGCGCGCTGCGCGACCGGCTGCAGAACAAGATCCTGGACACCGCGACGGCGCAGCGCCGGCCGGAGTCCTAGCGCGCATTATTCACGAACCGCACTGCGCCGTCGGACGGATGGCACCAGGGTGCCAGGCCCCGTCCGGCTCGCGGCGCCGTCTTCGTGAATAATGCGGGCTAGCGCGTTTACCGCCCGCGCACTGATGAGCGATTCAGCAGCCAGTCGATGACGGCCCGAGGATCGTCCGCGTCCTTCGGCTGCCGCTCTGCGGCGGTCGCCGGAGCTTGGAGCGCCTGCGGCTGCTCTTGAGGCTCGACCCTCAGTGGGGACGCAGCCGACGCGGCGGCCGCTGCAGGCATAACCGGCGTGACCGTGAGCGCCGGGCGCGTCTCGGTAGCCGGAGCGCTCGCCGCTGTGGGCACACTTGCCGGCACCGACTCAGGGGCGGGTGGCTGTACCACCGTCGAAGGCGGCTTGGCTGCGAGCGCCCGGCGCATCTCGGCGACCAGAGCGCATGCCGTCGTCACGGTCAGCAATCCGGCGACAAGTAGACCCAACATGATTCGATCGGTTCTCACCGAGCCCATGGTTGGCACCTCTGTCCGCTACCTCGCCTTCCGCTCTACCCCTCCCTCCGTTGACAAGCAACCCGGGCACCTCAACTGAGGACGGCAGTTGGGTCGCGTATACAGGAACTACCCCGACGCTGTCAAACACCGGAGAAAGCGCGGCGTCCCGAGTTGCTGAGGACGCCCCATGAGGCGACTGCGAAGGACGTCAGGACTCCGCCGAGGTACCCTCCGCTCCTCGACCTTCGGTCGCCGTGGTGGGGAGGCTCGAGCTCCGATACGCGAGCTTGTAGAGATCGGCCTCACGATGGGTAGTCACTTTGCCCTGCATCGAGGGCCGGGTGATCCATTGGACCGTGATGAAGTACCCGTCGTTGCTCAGAACGACGCCCTTTGTAATGTCCGGCGACGTTAGGAGCGAGACGACATCGCCGGGGCTGAGAGCCATGGCGCATCCAATCATACCGTAGCCCCGGATAGGCACCAGCGCGGGCCGAAGGGCCTGGCGCTACGCGAGCGATCGACGCAGGTCGTCGAGCGTCGCGAGGAAGGCGTCGAGCACCGGCGTCCGCGGCTTGTCCCGACGGAGCACGATCCCGATCTGGCGGAAGAGGGGCGGGTCGAGCCGCGCTGCGCTGAGCCGTCGCGCCCGCACGTCGGCCTTGGCCGCGAACCACGAGGTCACCGACAGGCCGAGCCCCGATTCGACGAGCTTCTTGATCGCCTCGGTGTTGCCGAGCTCCATCGGCAGGGCCGGCGCGGCGCCGCCGCGCTGGAACCAGTCGTCGATCACGCGCCGGAGCGTCGCGCCCCGCTCGAACAGGATCAGCGGCTCGCGCGCGAGCTCCGTCGCCTTCGCGCGCCGGCCGCGCGGCCAGCGCCGGCCCGGCGGCCCGATCGCGACGAGCTCGTCGCGGTGGAACGAGGTCACCGCCAGCTCGCGCTCGCGGACCGGTAGGCTCACGATCCCGACGTCGAGCTCGTTCGCCACCACCGCGCGCGCGATCTCCGGGGCATTGCCCGTGACGACGACGAGCTCGGTCCGCGGGTAGCGCGCCCGGAACCGGCGCAGGGCGGATGGCAGCAGGTAGATGCTGAACGACGCGCTGGTGCCGAGCCGGATCCGCCCGGCGACGATCCCCCGGAGCTGCTGCACGACCTCGAGGCCCCGCTCGAGCTCCCGCACGGCGCGGCCGGCGTGGGCCAGGAGCAGCTCGCCCGCCTTGGTGGTGTACGTCCTCTTGCCGACGCGCTCGAGCAGCGGCAGCCCGAGCTCCCGTTCGAGCAGGCGCACTTGCATGCTCACGGCCGGCTGCGTGAGCCGAAGCTCGCGCGCCGCCCGCGAGAAGCTCCCGTGGCGGGCCACCGCCGCGAGCGTCTGAAGGTGCGCGAGCTGGACGTTCAAAGTGGAACTCAAAAAATAGCTGATCGTAACGATCATGACAATTGATTTCCCTGATGATCCGGCCCGGGCGATCATGCGCCATGGACACGAACCCATACGCGCTGGAGGCTCTCGCGCACGACCGACTCGACCGGGCCCGCGCCGACGCCGCGCGCCGGAGGCTGCTTCGCGGCGCTGAGGCAGAGCCCGCGCTCACGTAACGGCCGCGTCGCCCTCGTCGGGCACGTCGAGCTCCGCGACGCCCGCGAGGCGGACCTCGATCAGATCGCCGCGATCTGGAACCACGAGGTCCTCTACACCGACGCCACCACCGACACCGAGCCCAGGGACCCGACCGCCCAGCGCGAATGGCTGGCGCGGCACACGGAGCCCTACCCCGTCCTCGTCGCCGCGGTCGCCGAGGATGTGCTGGCGTACGGCGCCCTCTCGGCGTACCGGCCGAAGCCGGCCTTCGCCCGAACGGTCGAGGATTCCGTGTACGTCAGGCGCGGCCAGCGGGGTGCCGGTCTCGGGGGCCTGGTCCTCGCCGAGCTGATTCGGCGCGCCGCAGCGCTGGGACACCACTCGATTCTGGCGCGCATCACGGCGCAGAACGTCCCGTCCCTGCGCCTGCACGAACGCCACGGCTTCCACCGGGTCGGCGTCGAGCACGAGTCCGCATTCAAGCTCGGCCGCTGGCACGACGTCACCACCATGCAGCGCCGTATCGACGCGGTCTGAACAGAGCCGAACCCTTCAACGGTTCGATGGTGAGCGGGAGGACAGCACGATGGATGCGCAGCTCGATCCGATCATGAAAGTCGCGGAACGGCCGTCGCCCGTCATGGTCAGAGGGGCGGGGTCCTGGCTCTGGGATCGCGACGGCAAGTGCTATCTCGACTTCGTCCAGGGGTGGGCCGTGAACTCGCTCGGCCACTCCCCGCGGGTGGTGCTCGACGCCCTGGCGGCGCAAGGGGCCCGGCTGATCAACTGCAGCCCCGCGTACTACAACGAGCCGATGGCCAGGCTCGCGGCCCTCCTGGCCGAGGCGTCGGGGCTCGACCAGGTGTTCCTCTGCAACAGTGGCGCCGAGGCCAACGAAGGCGCCATCAAGCTGGCGCGCAAGTGGGGCACTCTCCGTCGCGATGGCGCCTTCGAGATCATCACCATGCACGGGAGCTTTCACGGGCGCACGCTGGCGACGATGGCCGCCTCGGGCAAACCGGGCTGGGACGAGCTGTTCGCGCCGAAGGTGCCCGGCTTTCGGAAGGTCCCCCTGGGCGATCTCAGCGCCGTCTCGGACGCGATCGGCCCCCGCACGGTGGCGGTGATGCTCGAGCCGATCCAGGGTGAAGCGGGTGTCTTCGTGGCCGCCGACGACTATCTGCGTGGGCTGCGGGCGCTGACGAAGGAACGCGGAGTCTTGTTGATCCTCGACGAGATCCAGACGGGCATCGGTCGGACCGGCGGCGCCTTCGGCTACCAGCACGCGGGGATCGCGCCGGACATCGTGACGCTCGGCAAGGGGCTCGGCGGCGGGGTCCCGCTCGCGGCGCTGGTGGCCGCCGGCCGTGTCAGCTGCTTCGAGTACGGTGACCAGGGCGGCACCTTCAACGGAAACCCACTCATGGCCGCCGTCGGCTGCGCCGTGGTCACGACGGTGACGCAGCCGGAGTTTCTTCACGCGGTCGTCGCGAACGGCACCTACCTCACGGACCGTCTGAGGGCCCTCGCGGCCGAACTCGGCCACGGCGAAGTACGCGGCCGCGGGCTGCTGCTGGCGCTCGCGCTGAGGACGCCCGACGCGAAAAAGGTCGCGGCGACGGCGCTCGACCACGGACTTCTGATCAACGCCCCGCGCCCGGACACGCTCCGGTTCATGCCGGCGCTCACCGTGTCCCGTGTCGAGATCGACGAGATGATCGCCCGCCTCACGGCGAGCCTCTCCTAGCGCGGATTACTCATGAACGACACCCCGACGAACGGGCGGGTGGCGCCGATCGTTCGCCCTAGCGCTGGCCGACCACGACGATCACCATCTCGCCCGGCTCGCACGGGCGCTCGTCGGGCAGCCTGACGGTCCGTGCTCAGCGATCCGGCGCGGTACGGCGTTCGAGCTTCCGGAGAGTGCCCGCGACGTCGACGTGCCCGGTGAGCACCGGGGCCAGCGGGTCGCCGAGCTTCTCGAAGCGCGCCGGCGCGGTCTTGATCGTGAAGCGCGCGGGGTCGAGCTTGGCGGTGACTTCCTCCCAGCGCAGCGGGCACGAGACCGGCGCGCCGGGCAGCGGGCGCACCGAGAACGGCGCCACGATGGTCTGCCCTCGGCCGTTCTGCCCGAAGTCGATGTAGACCTTGCCGCCGCGCGAGCGCAGCGGCCGCGCAATCGTCGAGATCGCCGGCTCGGCCTCGACGCCCATCACCGCGAGGAGCCGCGCGAAGGTCCGCGTCACCTCGTAGTCGTAACGGGCGCCGAGCGGCAGGAGGATGTGGAGCCCCGTCGCCCCGGAGGTCTTCACGTAGCTCGGCAACGCGAGATCGTCCAGGATCCGGTGGAGCGCGCGCGCGACCTTGACCACGTCGGTGAACGGCGCGCCTTTCGGATCGAGGTCGAGCACGAGCCAGTCCGGGTGATCGAGCGACGGCAGCCGCGAGCTCCAGAGGTGCAGGGGGATCGTCCCCAGGTTCGCGACGTACCGCAGACTCTCGCGATCGTCCACGACGAAGTAGTCGATGTCGCGTCCCACGTCGTCCGAGTGGATGCGCGCGGTCCTGATCCAGGACGGAATCCACTCGGGCGCGTCCTTCTGAAAGAAAGACTTCCCCTTGATCCCATCCGGATACCGCGTGAGCACAAGCGGCCGATCCTTCAAGTACGGCAGGAGCCACGGCGACACCGCATCGTAGTACTCGATCAAGTCCGACTTCGTATACCCCTCATCAGGCCAAAACACCTTCCCCGGATTCGTAATGCTCACGCGCCGCTCATCCGCCCCGCCCGGCTCAGGAGCCGCGGCCGAAGAACGTCCAGAAGCCCGCCCCCGACCGCCAACGCTACCCCGTGAGGACGGGGCCGGAGGGGAGGGAGACGGGGCCGGGGCGGGGCCCACGCGCCCGGCGGAGTGGGACCCCCGAGTCCCGCCCGCCGCTCGAAGAGCTGCGGAGCGCGGGCGAGTGGGTGACGCAGCCGGGCGCGTGGGCCCCGCCCCGGCCCCGGCTCCCTCCCCTCCGGCCCCGTCCTCACGCGCCGCCACGGCAGCCTCGCGCACGCAGTCTTCCGGACGCTTGTCGTCCCGCAACCCGAGGAATGCCGGGTGCCGGATCCCCCCGTCGCGTGTCCATTCAGTGAAGCGAACCTCGCACACGAGCTTGGGCTCGACCCAGTGGTGTCCCCGCCCGCCGGGCGTGCCGCGGGCGAAGGGCGAGGTCGCGCGCGCCAGCGGGCGGAGCTTCTCGCTGACGAGCTCGAGGGTCCGTTCGTCGAAGCCGGTCCCGACCTTGGAGACGTAGACCAGCTGGCCGTCCTCGTAGAGGCCCAGGTGCAGCGCACCGAAGAAGGCGCGCGTGCCCTGGGGCGCCGTGTAGCCGCCGATGACGAACTCCTGCCGGAGCTGACACTTGATCTTGAGCCAGTCCTTCGAGCGCCGGGAGACGTACGCGCTGTCGGGCCGCTTGGCGATCACGCCCTCCAGGCGCTGCTCGCAGGCGGCGGCGAGGAACTCGGCGCCGTGGCCGACGACGTGGTCGCCGTAGGAGACGACACCGCGTGCCGGCAGGAGAAGCTTCAAGCACTCCTTGCGTGCCTCGAGCGGGATCCGGCGCAGGTCGCGGCCGTCGAGACCGAGCGCGTCGAAGAAGACCGCGCTGACCGGGACCTCGGCCCGAACCCGCTCGACATCGGCCGGCCGCGTGAGTCCCATCCGTTCCTGGAGCCGCTGAAAGCTCGAGCGGCCCGCGTCGTCGAACGCGACGATCTCGCCGTCGAGCATGAAGTGCGCGAGCGGCAGCGCGCGCAGGGCCCCCGCGACCTCGGGGTATCGCGTCGTGACGACCTGGCCGCTCCGTCCGCGGAGCTCGACGTGGTCGCCGGCGCGAGAGGCGAGGACGCGGACCCCGTCGTACTTGATCTCGTAAAGCCACGCCGGATCGGCGGGAACCTCCTCGGCGAGCGTGGCGAGCATCAGAAGCTCCGCCCGGGGTGCCAACTCGGCCCGCGGCGCCCCGAGCTCGGCCAGGCGCTTGCGCAAGGTCTCGATCCGTCGCGGGCCGTCGCGGAGCTCCTCGACCGTCAAGCCCGAGAGCACCGACTCGGGGAACCGCTCGGTCGGCTCCGTCTCGCCCGCGTAGCCGTCGTTCTTCTTCAGCAGGAGCCACTCGCGATCCTTGCCGCTCATGCGGGCCAGGGTCCACCGTCCGCGAAGCTTGAAGCCGAACAGCTCGAACTCGAGCTTCCCTCGCTCGAGCTGCTCGCGCGCCGGCTCCGGCTTCACGAGCTGGAACCGGCCGGCGTCCCACACGATCGACGGGCCCGCGCCGTAGTTACCCTCGGGGATCACGCCCTCGAAGTCGCCGTACTCGACGGGATGGTCCTCGACGTGCACGGCGAGCCGCTTCTCGTGGGAGCGCATCGACGGTCCCTTGGGCACGGCCCAGCTCTTCAACACGCCGTCGATCTCCAGGCGCAGATCGTAGTGGAGCCGTCGCGCCGAATGCTTGTGCACGACGAACCGGCTGCCGCCGGCCCGAGCGGAGGCGCCGAACGGCTCCGGCGTCGCCGCCGGATCGCGCTTCCGTCGATACTCCTGCAGATCGCGGCTAGCCACGCAGCGCCAGGATGACGGAGAGCGACGCCATGAGATTGTCGGCCGCGTGCGACGCCATCGACGGGAGGAGGCTGCCCGTCCGCTGGTAGGCCCACGCCCACAGGAGCCCGCTCCAGAAGACGGCGGCGAAGCCGAGGACGCCGTAGCCGTGGGCGACGGCGAAGATCGCCGCGCTCAGCAGGGCCGCCGCGCCCACGCCGAACCGCCGGCGCAGGGTCGCGAACAGCAGCCCGCGAAACACGATCTCCTCGAACACCGGCGTGAGGATGACCGTGTCGAACAGCGTCAGCCCGACCACGACCCGAGACCCCCAGACCAGGTCGCGATCGAACCACTCGGTCCAGTGGGCGGAGAGCCCGAGCCACCGTCCCGCGATGTCCATGACGCCCTCGCCGAGCTGACCGACGGCCAGTAGCGTGAGGACAACGAGCGCCAGCTTCCGGACTCCGCCGGGCACGGGCACCAGGCCGAAGCTCTCGCCGAAGCGCAGCCCCGAGGGCCGGAGCAGGCGGCGATGGGCGAGGACGAGGAGCGGGACGAAGGACAGGTTGGTCGCGGCGCCGATCAGCACCCGGGTGAACGGGCGCTCGGGGCCGAGGGAAGACAGGAGATAGAGGGCGCCGAGCGTGAGGACGCCGAGCGCCCCACCGCGAACCAGGACGACGACGCCCTCTCGTCCCCGCCAGGGCGGCGGGAGGACGCCGACACCGACTCGCTCGAGGGCGCCGCGCCGCCAGGCCAGGCGGACGAGCACGAAGAGCCCCACGCCGACCAGCGCCAGCTCGAGTGCCAGCATCGCGCGCATGCGGGCCAGCAGCGGGCCGGACCTGGCGGCCTGCGCCTCCGTCGCCACGGCCAGCAGCCGGAGGTCGCCGACGCGCGCCGCCAGGCGCGCGGCGATCCGGTCCCTGAACCAGCCCGGCTCGAGCGCTTCCGCGAGCGCCTCGTCCAGGACCGGCCCGACCTCCGCGTCCACCTCTTCGCCGAGATAGGCGGCGCCGACGAGGCGCGCGAACGCGGGCAGCGGGTCGGGGCGGCGATCCCACTCCTCCGTCCGGCGCCGCACGTCGTCCAGTCGCCCGGCCTCGGCCTCGAGGATCGCCAGGTGCAGATCGACGGTGGGATCGAACGAGGCGCCGGCGAGCTCCGCGAACCACCGGAGCGCCTCCTCGAGATCCTCCGCGGGCTCGGTCGACATCACGCGGTAGACGAACCGCTCCCACGCCGGCGCGCGCGCGACCGCCTCGTCGATGTCCATGGTCCGCCCCACGATCAAGGCGAGCGCCCGCTCGGGCTCCTCGACCCCGTCCACGCGCGATCCGCTGTACTGGAGCCAGGCCATCAGCGCCAGGAAGGCGACGAGGACGAGCGCCGCCAGGGCGGTCAGGACCCCGACATGTTGCCGCTCGACGGGCGCTTGAACGCTATCCATGGGAGAGATCAGGCCTTCGCGCATCATAGGGACCATCGTGCTATCGTGCAAACCATGGCGCCGCACCCGCTCGGCTCCGGGACCATCTCCTTCGGGCTGGTCTCCATCCCCGTGCGGCTCTACACCGCCGCGTCATCGGCGAGCGTGTCCTTCAACCTCCTGCACGCGAAGTGCGGCTCACGCATCAAGCAGCAGACGTTCTGTCCGGTGTGCAACGAGGTCGTCGACCGCGCGTCCCTCGTTCGCGGCTACGAGTTCGCGAAGGACCAGTACGTGCGGGTCGCCGACGACGAGCTCAAGGCGCTCGAGGGCGAGGCCTCGAAGGTCATCGACATCGCCGAGTTCGTGCCGCTCCAGTCGGTCGATCCGATCTACTTCGAGAAAACCTATTACCTCGGACCCGACAAGGGCGGCGACAAGGCGTACCGGCTCCTGGCCGACGCCATGGAAAAGTACGGGCGCGTCGCCCTCGCGAAGTTCGTCATGCGCGGCAAGGAGAGCCTCGTGCTCATCCGGCCGGCGCAGGGGGGCCTCATGCTCCACACGATGTACTTCGCCGACGAGGTGCGCGACTTCGGCGAGATCGACCGCGGGCAGTCGGCGAAGATCAAGCCGGGCGAGCTCGAGCTGGCCGGGCAGCTCATCGACGGCCTGTCGAGCGACGAGTTCAACCCGGAGCAATATCAGGACGAGTACCGCCACCGCGTCCTCGACCTGGTCAACCAGAAGGTCGAGGGCAAGGAGGTTACGGCCGTCGGGCCCCAGGTCCAGCGCGCCCAGGTGATCGACCTCATGGAGGCGCTCAAGGAAAGCCTCGCCAAGCGGGTCGCCGCCGGCGAGAAGAAGCCCCTGGCCAAGGCCAAGCGGGCCGAGCCCGCCGCCGCGCCCCCGAAGCGAGCCCAGGCCTCGAAGAAGTAGCGTTCCGGGGTCAGGGGGTTAGAATGGGTTTTGGGCCGCCATGCCCAGAATCGCCCTCGAACCTCGGTTCCAGGTCGAATACCTGTCGATCCTCGACAGCGACGGAAACCTCGACACCGCGCTCGAGCCCAAGCTTGCCGACAAAGACCTGAGGTCGCTCTACCGCGCGATGCTGCTCGGGCGCCTCCTCGACGAGCGCATGGTGCGGCTCCAGCGCCAGGGACGCATCGGGACCTTCGCGCCGACCAAGGGCCAGGAGGCTTCCCAGCTGGGGAGCGCCTTCACCCTGCGGCCGAGCGACTGGATGGTGCCGTCGTTTCGCGAGACGGCGGCGATGATCTGGCGCGGCTGGCCGATCGAGAAGCTCCTGCTCTTCTTCGCGGGCCATCTCGAGGGGGGCCAGCCGGCGCCCGAGCAGCACGATCTGCCGATCACGATCCCGGTGGCGACCCAGCTCCCCCACGCGGTGGGCCTCGCCTACGCGGTTCAGTACCGGGGCGACGACGTGGTCGTCATGGCGTACTTCGGCGACGGCGCGACCTCCGAGGGCGACTTCCACGAGGCCCTGAACTTCGCGGGCGTCTGGCACGTCCCCATCGTCTTCGTCTGCCAGAACAACCAGTGGGCGATCTCGGTGCCGCTGAAGAAGCAGACGCACTCGCGCACGATCGCCCAGAAGGCGCTGGCGTACGGGCTGCCCGGCATCCAGGTGGACGGCAACGACGTCCTCGCCGTCTACGCCGCGTCGCGCGAGGCCGTCGATCGGGCGCGCGCCGGCGACGGCCCGACCCTGATCGAGTGCGTGACGTATCGCCTCGGGGTTCACACCACCGCCGACGACCCCACGAAGTACCGGACGGATGAAGAAGTCGCGATGTGGGAGCGGAAAGATCCCCTGACCCGCTTCCGGGCCTACCTGGAGAAGCGCAATTTGCTCGAGGAGGGTCTCGAGAAGGCGGTCGACGACGAGATCGCCGAGGCGGTGCGTCGCTTCGAGGCGACGCCGCCCACCGATCCGCTGACGATGTTCGACCACGTCTACGCCGAGCTCCCGCCGGACCTCCAAGCGCAGCGCGACGAGATGGCCGCTCGCGGGCAGACGCCTCCGGCGCAGCCCGACGCGACGCCGACGACGGGCGCCACGCCGATGCGCGGCCAGCGACTGACGCGGCGCTGACGCCATGGCCAAGCTGAACATGGTCAAGGCGCTCAACCTGGCGCTCTTCCAGGAGATGGAGCGCGACGGTGACGTGCTCGTCCTGGGCGAGGACGTCGGCGTGGATGGCGGCGTCTTCCGCGTGACCGACGACCTGCAGCGGAAGTACGGCTCCCAGCGCGTCATCGACAGCCCGCTCGCCGAGGCGGCCATCATCGGCACCGCCGTCGGCATGGCGCTCTACGGCCTCAAGCCCGTTTGCGAGATCCAGTTCTCCGGCTTCGCCTTCCAGTGCTTCCACCAGATCGAGAACCACTGCGCGCGCTACCGGATGCGCTCGCAGGGACGCTTCCACGTCCCGATGGTGATTCGCATGCCGTACGGGGGAGGCGTTCGAGCCCTCGAGCACCATTCGGAATCCGAGGAACAGTTCTACGCCCACATTCCCGGGCTGAAGATGGTCGTCCCGTCGGGCCCGCGCAATGCGCGCGCGCTGCTCGCGGCCGCCATCCGCGATCCCGACCCCGTGATCTTCTTCGAGGCGAAGTCGCTCTATCACGCCGCCAAGGAAGAGGTCCCCGACGAGAGCGAGACCCTGCCGATCGGGCGGGCGCAGGTGGCGCGCGAGGGTGACGCCCTCACGCTGATCGCCTACGGCGCGATGCTCCGCGTGGCACTCGAGGCCGCCGACGTCCTCCGCGCCGAGGACGGGGTCGCGGTCGAGGTGATCGACCTGCTCACGGTCTCGCCGCTCGATCGCGAGACGCTCGTGACATCGGTCGGGAAGACGGGCCGGGCGGTCGTGGTCCACGAAGCGCCGCGGAGCTTCGGTCCGGGCGCCGAGATCGCCGCCTCGATCATGGACGGCGCGTTCCTCTCGCTCGAGGCGCCGGTGCGGCGCGTGGCCGCGCACGACGTGCCGTTCGTCGGCTTCGCCCGCGAGAAGGCGAACGTCCCGGACGTGCCGCGCGTCGTCGCCGCGGCCCGCGAGACCCTCGCGTTCTGAGCGCGTGATGGCAGCGCGGGCCGCGGGCGAGGCGAGCGAGTAGCAGGATGTCCCGGCCGTTCGCGCTTCCCGATCTGGGCGAGGGGCTCACCGAGGCCGAGATCGTCAAGGTGCTCGTCAATGAGGGCGACGTCCTTGCCGAGGACGCGCCGCTGCTCGAGGTCGAGACCGACAAGGCCACGGTCGAGATTCCATCGCCGTTCGCTGGGCGCGTGGCTCGCGTCCACGTCCAGCCCGGTCAGACCGTCAAGGTCGGTGATGTTCTGGTCACGTTCGATGACGCGGGAGCCCAGGCAGCGTCGGGGAAGGGGGGCGGGGGAGCGGGGGGCAGGCCTGCCCTCCGCTCCCCCGCCCCCCTTCCCCGACGGGAGTCTGAACTGCGGCCCGTCGGCGTGAGCCAGGCCTCGACCGGGTCCGCGGCTTCCCCTTCCACGCGAGGCGACGGGCCGGTGCCGGTACAGGCGAGGGCTCCAGCCGACGCGAGCAAAGGATCGGTAGCGGCGACGGCTTCCGGCGTGCGGGTGGGGCCGGTGCCGGCGACGCCGGCGACGCGGCGGCTTGCGCGGGAGCTCGGCGTGGACCTGGCGAGCGTGCGGGGGACGGGGCCGGGCGGGCGCGTGACGGACGATGATGTGCGCGCGGCGGGCGGCGGGACTCGGTCGAGCGCGCCGCCGGTGGTGGAGGAGCGTCAGGCTTCGGGGCGCGCGCCCGTCGCCAAGCCGCTGGCGCCGGTCGGCGTGGAGCCGCCGGCGCTCCCGCGGTTCGAGCAGTGGGGGCCGGTGGAGCGGCAGCCCCTGTCGCACCTGCGTCGCACCATCGCCGAGCGCATGACGCTGTCCGCCATGCTCATCCCCCACGTGACGCACTTCGATCGCGCCGACGTCACCGAGCTCGACGCGATCATCCGGCGTAACGTGGAGCCCGCGCGGGAGCGCGGGCTGACGCTCACCCTGACGAGCTTCCTCCTGAAGGCGGCCGCCCTCGCGCTCCGGGAGCATCCGCAGTTCAACGCGAGCCTCGACCCCGCGGCGGGCGAGCTGATCCTCAAGCGGTACCACCACCTGGGCGTGGCGGTGGCGACCGAGCGCGGCCTGATCGTCCCGGTCATTCGTGACGTGGACCGCAAGCCGCTCGTCGAGCTCCAGCGCGAGCTGGCGGCGCTGGCGCTGCGCGTCCGCGACGGCAAGGCGACGCTCGACGATCTGCGGGGCGGCACGTTCACGATCACCAACATCGGCGCGCTCGGCGGCACCGGCGCAATTCCGATCATCAACTACCCCGAGGTCGCCATCCTCGGTGTGGCCCGCGCGCGGGAGGAGCCCGTCGTGCACGAGGGGCAGATCGTGCCGCGCACGCTCCTGCCGATCTCGCTCACGTTCGACCACCGCGTCGCCGACGGCGCCGATGGCGCCCGCTTCGCCGCCGCGATCGTCCGGAGGCTCGAGCGCCCGGAGCAGCTGCTGCTAGAGTGGTAATGCAGCCGCGAGGAGGAGGTCAACATGCCCGAGCGTAAAGACACCTGGTCGAGCGGCGACGACTACGAGCCCTATGTGGGCCGCTGGAGCCGCCGGGTCGCCCGTGAGCTCATAGGCTGGCTCGACGTGCCCGCGGGCCTCCGTTGGCTCGACGTCGGATGCGGCACCGGCGCCTTGAGCGAGACCATCGTCGCGCGCTGCTCGCCGCACGCGGTCGTCGGCGTCGACCCGTCCGAGCAGTATCTGGAGTACGCCCGGGCGCGCGTGACCGACCCGCGGGTCAGCTTCCGTGTCGGCGACGCCCAGGCGCTGCCCGTCAAGGACGGCGACCACGACGTCGCGGTCTCCGGGCTGGTGCTGAACTTCGTGCCGGACCAGCCGCAGGCGGTGGCCGAGATGAGGCGCTCGCTGGCGGCCGGCGGAACCATGGCGGCGTACGTCTGGGACTACGCGGGCGAGATGCAGCTCATGCGCCGCTTCTGGGACGCGGCCGTCGCCCTCGATCCCGAGGCGCTCGAGCTCGACGAGGGGCGGCGGTTTCCGAGCGCCCGCCCCGCGCCGCTGGTCGAGCTCTTCGAGTCAGCCGGGCTGACGAACGTGCGCGTGCTCGCGATCGACGTTCCGACGGTCTTCAAGGACTTCGACGACTACTGGTCGCCCTTCCTCGGCGGTCAGGCGCCCGCACCCGGGTACTGCATGTCGCTCAGCGAGGAGCGGCGCGCCGCGCTCCGCGAGCGGATCCGGTCGACCATGCCGAGCCATCCCGACGGCAGCATTCACCTGATCGCCCGCGCCTGGGCGGTCCGCGGCCTGGTCGAATGAGGGGCTGATCGGCCGTGGTGATGGGCGACCTCCTCGTCGAGGTGGACGTGGCCGTCGTGGGTGGCGGCCCAGGCGGCTACTCGGCCGCATTCCGCTGCGCCGAGCTGGGGCTCGAGACGGTCGTCGTGGACGCCGGCAAGCGGCTCGGCGGCGCCTGCCTCTGGGAGGGCTGCATCCCGTCGAAGGCGCTGCTCCACGTCGCCGCGCTGATCGAGGACGCCGAGCGCGCTCGCGAGCTCGGCGTCGACTTCGGCGAGCCGCGCGTGTCGCTCGACCCGTTGCGCAAGTGGAAGGCCGAGCGGGTCGTCGGCCGGCTCGCGCGGGGTCTCGCGGCCGTCGCGAAGGCCAAGGGGGTCGAGGTGATCGGCGGCCGCGCGGTCTTCGAGAGCTCGCGCGAGCTGCGCGTCGAGGGTGACGAGCCGCAGAAGGTGCGCTTCAAGCACGCGATCATCGCGACGGGCTCGGCGCCGGCCGGCCTGCCCGGCCTTGCGCTCTCGAGCGATCGCGTCATCGACTCGACGGCGGCGCTCGAGCTCGGCGAGGTGCCGGAGCGGCTCCTCGTGATCGGCGGCGGCTACATCGGCCTCGAGCTGGGTCAGGTCTACGCCGCGCTGGGCAGTGAGATCACCCTCGCCGAGATGACCGATGGGCTCCTGCCGGGCGTGGACCGAGCGCTCGTCCAGCCGCTCGCCCGCCGATGCGAGAAGCTCTTCACGAAGATTCGGCTGGGCACGAAGGTGACGTCGCTCCTCGAGAAAGGCTCGGCGATCGAGACGCGCTTCGACGGTAACGACGTCGCCCTCTTCGACCGCGTGCTGGTCGCGGTCGGCCGGCGTCCGGCGAGCGCCGGACTGGGCCTGGAGCACACGCGCGTGAGCGCCGACGCGCGCGGCTTCGTCTCCGTGGACGACCGCTGCCGGACGGCCGACCCCTCGATCTACGCCGTCGGCGACGTCACCGGCGAGCCGATGCTCGCCCACCGCGCGATGCGCCAGGGTAAGGTCGCCGCCGAGGTGATCGCGGGGCGCCCGGCGGCATTCGACAATGTCGTCGTCCCGGCGGTCGTGTTCACCGACCCCGAGGTCGCCTGGTGCGGGCTCACCGAGGCCGAGGCGGCGCGCGAGGGTCGCAAGGTCACGATCGCCAGGCGGGAGTGGGCCGCCTCGGGCCGCGCCCTGACGCTCGGGCGCAGCGACGGCCTGACGAAGCTCGTCGCGGACCCGGACTCCGGCCGCGTCCTCGGCGTCGGCATCGTGGGCCCTGGCGCCGGCGAGCTCATCGCCGAAGGGGCGCTCGCCATCGAGACCGCGCTCACCGTCGAGGATCTCGCGGCGACGATCCACACCCACCCCACCCTCTCGGAGACGCTGATGGAGGCCGCCGAGTCGCTTCTGCGATCGGCTGGCTGAGAAGGCCTACCGGACCACCTTACTGCCATCGGCGAAGAGATACGGCCCGTCGAAGTCGCCGATGTAGCTCGTGTGACTGACGAGGCCCGTGTCGGGGCGCCAGACGTGGAGCTGGCACGCCGGCGGCTCCATGATGAACGTCAGGGGGTTGTCGTCCTCGAGGTCGAGCGCGACCTGGTGCGCGGTGCTCGGCGCCGTGCTCGCGAGCGTCCCGCCCACCCGCACCTGGATCGGACGGTGCAGGTGGCCGCACACGACGCGCTCGACCTGCGGATGCCGGCGCACGACCTCGGCGAACTCGCCGGCGTTCGCCAGACCGTGGCTGTCCATGTGCGCGATCCCCGTCACGAACGGCGGATGATGCATGAAGATGACGGTCGGACGCGTGGGAGCTTCGCTCAGGCGCGACGCGAGCCAGCCCAGACGCTCCGCGCAGAGCAGGCCGCCGACCTGGCCGGGCACGAGCGTGTCGAGCGCCACGAGCCTCACCGGATGATCCTCGACGACGTACTGCATGAATCGACCGGCGCGCGGGAGGTACGCATGGTCGGTGAACGCGGCCGCGAGCGCGTCGCGATTGTCGTGGTTGCCCGGGATGAGGTAGACCGGCATGGGGAGCGGCGCCAGCAAGTCGTGCAGGCGGCGGTACTCCCCGGGGCTTCCCGCATCGACGAGATCGCCGGTCGCCAGCACGACGTCGGGGCGCGGCCTCAACCCGAGCAGATGCGCGACGGCGCGCGCGAGGTAGGGCGCCGTGTCCACGCGCCCGTACGCGAGGACGCCTTCGGGCCTGATGTGCATGTCGGTGATCTGGGCGATGATCATGGCATCAGGATAGCCCCTGGCGCGCCCGGAGGGGAGAGGATCGCGAGCCCGTGACGTCGCGGTGGCCGATCCTCACGCTCGTGACGCTCGCCCACGCCCTCGGCGCGCTCACCGCCCTGGCGGTGGCCCCGCTGGCGCCGTTTCTCCTCGAGTCGCTCGCGCTCTCCCGCGTGCAGGTCGGGCTCTTCCTGCCGGCGGTCTATCTGGGTGGCGTGCTGATGGCGCTCCCGGCGGGCTGGCTCACCGACCGCCTGGGCGTCCGTCTCACGCTGGCGCTCGGCCAGCTCATCGTCGGCGCCATGATCACGCTGGCGGCCGCGAGCCCGAGCCTCGCCGTGCTCCTCACGCTGCTGGTCCTCGGCGGATTCGGCTTCAGCGTGTTGAATCCCGCGACCGGCCGGGCCGTGGTGGAGTGGTTTCCGCCGCGCGAGCGCGGCATGGCGATGGGGATCAAGCAGACCGGGCTCACGCTCGGCGGGCTCGCCGCCGCGCTGGTGCTGCCCCCGATCGCTCTGGCCTGGAGCTGGCGACAGGCACTCGTCGTTGCGGGCACACTCTCGCTCGTCTCGGCGGCGCTCGTCGCGGTCCTCTATCGCCGCAGTCCCACCGTGTCGATCACGCCCGCCGTCGACGGGCCGCGGCTCTCGGAGCTCGGCGTGTTCCTCAGGCGCCGGCCGATTCTCGTCGTCTTCGGCTGCGGGCTCGCGCTCTCGATCGCCCAGTCCTCGCTCCTGGCCTATCTCGTCCTCTACGCCAAGGACACTTTCGACGTCTCCGCGGTGCGGGCGGCGCAGTTCCTCGCCCTGGCGCAGATCGGCGGCACGGTCAGCCGCGTGCTGTGGGGGGTGGCCTCGGACCGCTCCTTCGGCGGCCGGCGCCGACCGGGCGTCGTCGCGAGCGCGGCGATCGGCGCCGTCTCGTACGCCACGCTCGCCGTCGGCACCCTGCTACCGGCATGGCTCATGGTTCCCCTCGCCCTGGTCGCCGGCGCCGGGGCCTTCGGCTGGGTCGGGCTCTACTTCGCTCTCGTGGCCGAGATCGGCGGGCCGCGCTACGCCGGCCTCCTCACCGGCGCCGCCACCGCCTGCTCGTGGAGCGGCACCCTCATCGGCCCGCCGATATTCGGCGTCGTGCTCGAAGTCACCGGCGACTACACGGTACCGTGGCTCATCCTGACCGCGGTCGCGCTGGTGGTCGTGATCGCGCTCCCGCGCCTCTCCCCGCTCGTGCAGCGTGGCTGAGCCGCACTGTGGCAAACTGAGTACTCGAGAGAACCCACGTGCCGGAAGATCGCGTCATCCTCGTGACCGGGTTCGAGCCGTTCGGGGCTCACACCGTCAATCCCTCCGAGGGGCTCGCCAAGGCCGTCGACGGACGCCGCGTCGGCGCCTTCGGCATCGTCGGCACGGTGCTGCCCGTTCATCACGCCGACGCCGCCCGGCGACTCACCGCGATGCTCGCGGAGACGAGGCCTGCGTCCGTGGTCCACCTCGGCCTCGCAGGGGGGCGGGCGCGTGTCGCGCTCGAGCGCGTCGCGGTGAACGTCATGGACTACGAGCTGCCGGACAACGCGGGTTTTCGGGCGAGCGGAGAGTCGTGCGTCCCCGGCGGGCCGGCGGCGTACTTCTCGACCCTGCCGCTCGCCGCGATGCTGAAGGGGCTCGTCGACGAAGGCGTTCCGGCGTACGCGTCGAACACCGCCGGGACCTATCTCTGCAATCAGACTCTCTACTGGACGCTCCACGCCGTGCGCGACCAGGCTCGCCCGCCCAGGGTCGGCTTTATTCACTTTCCGCTCCTTCCGTCGATGGTCGCCGCCTCGGGGCTGGAGCAGCCCAGCATGGATTTTCCGCTCATGCTCCGCGCGGTGGAGACGGTGCTGGGCGTGATCGCGCGCGCGAATGACCAGGCAGTCCGGGTCTAAAAAGTCCGGGTCCAAAAACACCCGGTATCTCTACCTGACGACGACGGGACGGCGTACGGGCCAGCCGCGCGAGATCGAGATCTGGTTCACCCGCCACGACGGCCGCTTCTATCTGGTCGCCGAGCATCGCGAGCGGGCGCAGTGGGTACGGAATCTCCGGGCTCTCCCACACGTCGGGGTCCGCGTGGGCACGCGGAGGTTCTCAGCGCAGGCGCGGGTGATCGACGCGAGGGCCGAGCCCAAGCTCGCTCGGGCGGTGAGGGCGCTCTCGGAGAAGAAGTATGGATGGGGCAACGGCCTCGCGGTCGAGCTGACCCCGGCGGCGATGAACGCGTGAAGGCGCTCCTGTTCGACCTCGACGACACGCTGCTCGACTACTCCGGAGGCGTGAACCGGAGCTGGACGGAGGCGTGCACCGCGTGCTGCGCTCCCGCCAGCTTCGATGCCGCCGCGCTCGTCGCCGCCATCGCCGACACCCGGCGATGGTTCTGGGACGATCCGGAGCGCCACCGCCGGGAGCGCGTGAACATGCTCGGCGCCTGGCAGCACATCGTGGAGTTCGCCCTCGAGCGCCTCGGCCAGCCCGTCGCGGGCCTCGCGGCGACCGTCGCCCGCGACTACGCCGCGCGACGGCAGGCCGCGATGCGCCTGTTCCCCGACGCCCTCGCCTGCCTGGCGGAGCTCCGGCGGCGCGGCATACCGCTGGCGCTCGTCACGAACGGCGACGCCACCCAGCAGCGCGACAAGATCGAGCGTCACGACCTCGCGCGCTTCTTCGATGCGATCCTGATCGAGGGCGAGTTCGGGGTGGGCAAGCCGGACGAGGCGGTGTACCGGCACGCCCTACGGGCGCTCGGCACGGCCCCGGGCCAGGCGTCGATGGTCGGCGATCATCTCGAGTGGGACGTGGGCGCGCCGCAGCGCCTCGGGCTCACGGGCGTGTGGATGGATCGCGGTGGGCTCGGGCTGCCGCAGGACAGCGCGGTACGCCCGCACCGGATCATCCGCTCGCTCGACGAGCTAACGGCGCCCGGGGGCGGCGGCTAGCGGCGGCCGTGGACGATGTCGCACCAGCGCCGGTTGTCGTCGCCGCCGGCCTCGGCGCTTCCCGAGAGGTACGCGGATGCGGTCACCACTTCGTCGTCGGCGCCGTCTCGCGCCGGAGAGTGGGATTCGCACCAGCGCACGTCGAGAATCTCCTGGCTCGGGTCGGCATCGGGCTCACAACCAGGACAGTAGGCGCGGGCGACACACGGGGTGTCCGGAAGGTAGTCCGTCACCGGTTTATGGCGAGAATCTGCATCGCCATTCCTTTCTCATATTAGAGTAGCCACCCCCCCACCCTTGCAATATTTAAACCGCCTGGCGCGCCGCGGGATCCCGGCGACGATCCGTGCCGAGGCAAGCGATTTCAGGCTGATGCACACGGGCAGGAAGTCCTGGAAAAGTCCTTACCGCAATGAAAGCCTTACATGGTGCGCCGAAATCGGGCCTTCCGGACCGGGGGCATGACGGAAATGTCAGCAGGCATGGGACTGCCTGACATTGAGTGGCTTGGGCCGCGGCGTTTAACGTAGACTCCTCCTTGCGACGCCTGGGACGATGCCTTCCAAGGATTCGACGGCCGGCGACCATTTCGTAATCGAGGGTGGGCACCCGATCGGCGGAGACGTGACGCCGAGCGGGAACAAGAACGAGGCCCTGCCCCTCCTGGCCGCATCACTCCTCGCCTCGGGGAGCGTCGTGATCGAGAACGTGCCCCGCATCCGCGACGTCACGACGCTGATCGACCTCGTTCGCGGCCTCGGCGTCTCGGTCGACTGGTCAGGGGAGCACGCGGTCACGCTCGACGCCGGGAGGCTTCGCGAGTCGCGCCCGGACGCGGCGCTGGCCTCCGAGATCCGGGCCTCGTTCCTCCTCGCCGCGCCCCTCCTCGCGCGCACCGGGCTCGCGGTGCTGCCGCGGCCGGGTGGAGACAAGATCGGCCGGCGGCGGCTCGACACCCATCTCCTCGCCCTGCGGGAGCTCGGCGCCCGGATCACCCTCGACGACGCCTACTACCACCTCGAGCTCACCGGACGCTTCCGGGGCGCCGAGGTGTTCCTCGACGAGGCCAGCGTCACCGGGACGGAGACCGCGGTCATGGCGGCCGCGACGGCCGAGGGGAGCACCCGGCTGCTGAACGCGGCCTCGGAGCCTCACGTGCAAGGGCTGTGTCATGCCCTGAACGCGATGGGCGCCCGGATCACCGGGATCGGCAGCAACGTCCTCGAGATCGCCGGGGTCGGCGCGCTGCACCCGGCCCGGCACCGCGTCGGGCCGGATCACATCGAGGTCGGTTCCTTCGTCGCCGTCGCCGCGATGACCGGCGGCGAGCTTCGCGTGCGAGAGGTGGCGCCGGACCACCTGCGGATGATCCGCCTGGTGTTCGCCCGGCTCGGCGTGGAAACCTTGATCGAGGGCACCACGCTGCAGGTCCCCGCGGCGCAGAAGCGGGCCATCGTCTCGGACGTCGATGGCGGAATCGCGAAGGTCGATGATGCCCCGTGGCCCGGCTTCCCGGCCGATCTCACGCCGCTGGCTTTGGTGCTCGCGACCCAGTGCGACGGGACGGTGCTCATCCACGAGAAGCTGTTCGAGAGCCGCCTGTTCTTCGTCGACAGCCTGATCGCGATGGGCGCCCGGATCGTCCTCAGCGATCCCCACCGGGCGCTCGTGATCGGCCCGAGCCGTCTTCACGGCGCGACCATCGTCTCGCCCGACATCCGCGCCGGGATGGCCCTGATCGCCGCGGCGCTCGCGGCTCACGGCCGCTCCGTCATCCGCAACGTCCAGCAGGTGGACCGCGGGTACGAGCGCATCGACGCGCGCCTGCAACGCCTCGGCGCCCGGCTCGTGCGCGAGTGACCGGAAGCCAATCTTTCACCCACGAGCACTGACAAGGAGTCCATGCATGCGTGGCATCAAGCTTCGCGGAGGGTGCTTCGGAACGATCATCGGCGTCCTGGCTCTCGCCGTCGTCGGGGCGCTTCCGGCCGGCGCCGACGAGACGTGCAACTCGCCCTACATGGGCAACCTGATCAAGGGGCAAGAGGACTACCTGTACGTGTGGGTGCTCGGAGTGAAAGGGATGGGCGACGGCTCCGACAAGCTCGTCACGCTCGACGTGAACCCGGCGTCGAGTCGCTACGGCAAGGTGATCCACAAAGTGTCGGTGCGTGGCCGCGGCGAGGCCCATCACATGGGCTTCACCGACGACCGGCGCCATCTCTGGGCCGGCGGCCTCGACAGCAGCCGCATCTCGGTCTTCGACGTCGGCAGCGACCCCGCGCGCCCCAAGCTCGTGCAGACGATCGCCGACATGCCGATCAAGACCGGCTACGTCGGCCCGCACACGTTCTACGCCATGCCCGGTCGGATGCTCGTCCAGGGTCTGTCCAACACCAAGGATGGGGGCGGGGCGACGGGGATGGCGCTCTACAGCAACAAGGGTGAGCTGATCGCCACCTATCCGATGCCCGCCACGGCCGGCGGCGACGGCTACGGCTACGACGTCGCGATCAATCCCCAGAAGAACGTACTGCTGACGTCGAGCTTCACCGGACGCAAGAACTACATGCGCGCGCTCGGCGACCTGGTGAAGGACGCCGAGGCCATGAAGCGCTTCGGCAACACGATGGTGGTCTGGGACCTCAAGGCGATGAAGTCCAAGAAGGTCCTGAGCGTGCCCGGCGCGCCGCTCGAGATCCGCTGGTCGCTCAAGGACGGCGACAGCTGGGCGATCACCGCCACGGCCCTCACCTCGAAGCTCTGGCTCGTCAAGCCGGACGCCTCCGGCGAGTGGCAGGCGAAGGAGGTCGGCGTCATCGGCGACCCGGCCAAGATCCTCCTGCCGGTGGACATCAGCATCAACAAGGACGGGAGCGGGCTCTGGGTCAACACGTTCATGGACGGAAAGACCCGCTACTTCGACCTGTCCAACCCGGAGCAGCCGCGGCAGACCTACGAGCGAGTCACCGGCAAGCAGGTCAACATGATCTCGCAGAGCTGGGACGGGACGCGCGTCTACATCGCCTCCTCGCTCCTGGCGAACTGGGACAAGGGCGGCGCGGACGACGAGCAGTTCGTCCGGGGCTTCGGGTGGGACGGCAAGGAGCTCAAGCCCGCCTTCGAGATCGACTTCTACAAGGAGAAGCTCGGCCGCGCGCACCACATGAAGCTCGGCTCGAAGGCGATGAAGGCCGCGTATGGACTCGAGCGCACCGCCACGCTCCGCTGAGCCGCGGCTCGGACGGATCATCGCTCTTCTCGCGGCGGTCGCGGCGCTCGTGACCGCCGCCGGGACCGGACCCGTCGAGGCTCACGAGCCCGACGACCGCCTGCCGGCGGCGGTCACGATGGACTTCGTGCCGCCGCTCCCCGGAAGTTACCCGCTGCACGCGATCATGCGGGCGCCGGATGGGCCGGTGCTCGATCTCGACGGCCGGCGCCTGCCGCTGTCGCGTTTCACCGCGGGGAAGATCACGCTTCTGGGCTTCATCTACACGTCGTGCGCCGATGCCCGGGGCTGTCCCCTCGCCTACCAGGTCTTCCACACGGTGCGGCATCGCGTGTCGGAGGACCCCGAGCTCCGCCACCGCGTCCGCCTGGTGTCGCTCAGCTTCGATCCGGCCCGGGACACCCCGGCGGTGATGCGCCACTACGCGGCGGCCGCCCCGCGAAACGGCGTGGAGTGGGCCTTCCTCACCACCGAGATGCCCCGGACGCTGGTGCCGATTCTCGACGGCTTCGGCCAGGACGTGCGCGTCGAGCTCGACTCGCGCGCTCGGCCGGCGGGCCCGCTCGCGCACGTGCTCAAGGTCTTCCTGCTCGACGAGCGGGCGATCGTCCGCGAGATCTACACCACCGCGTACCTTTTTCCCGAGGTCATCCTGAACGACATCAAGACGCTTCGGCTCTTGGACGGGGGCCAGCGGAGGGTCATCCCGTGAGCCCCGCCGCTCGAGCGCCGCTGACTTCGCCCCTGGTCACCGCCGAGTGGCTCGCCCAGAACCTGGGGCGGCGAAACGTCCGGGTGGTCGACGGCTCCTGGCACATGCCCCAGCTCGAGCGCGACGCGCGCGCCGAGTTCGCGGCGGCGCACGTCCCGGGCGCCGTGTTCTTCGACATCGACGCGATCGCCGACCCGCACACGCCGCTCCCGCACATGCTGCCGCGCGCCGCGGAATTCGCGCGGAGCGTCGGGGGCCTCGGGATCGGCCACCGCGACCGCGTGATCGTCTACGACACGCGCGGCGTCGTGAGCGCCGCCCGCGTGTGGTGGACCTTCCGCGCCTTCGGCCACGACGCGGTCGCCGTCCTCGACGGCGGCCTCCCGCGGTGGCGCGCCGAGGGGCGTCCGCTCGAGGCGGGCACGCCGGCGCCGAAGCCTCGCCGCTTCACCGCGCGCCTGCGCCGGAGCCTCGTCCGCGACCTCACGGGCCTGCGCGAGAATCTCGCGACGCGCCGGGCGCAGGTGCTCGACGCCCGCTCGCGCGGTCGCTTCGCCGGCACCGAGCCGGAGCCTCGCGCGAGTCTCCGTCCAGGGCACATCCCCGGGAGCCTGAACCTTCCGTACGACGAGCTCTATCAGCAAGACGGCACGCTCTTGCCGGCTGACGCCCTCCGGCGGAAATTCGAGGCGGCGGGGCTCGACCTCGACAAGCCCGTGGTCACCTCGTGCGGATCGGGCGTCACCGCGTCCGTGCTGGCCCTCGGGCTCTGTGTGGTCGGCCGGCCCGGGGTCGCGGTCTACGACGGGTCCTGGACGGAATGGGGCGGCCGTGACGATACACCGGTAGAGAAATAGGAGATCCCCACATGCCGCTCAAGCTCTCGGACGACATCAAGGCGCTCGTGCGCGGCGCGAACTTCGCCCATCTGGCGACCCTCATGCGCGACGGGTCGCCGCAGGTGGCGCCGGTATGGGTGGATCTCGAGGGGGACTCCATCCTCGTGAGCACCGGCGAGGGGTCGCTCAAGGCGAAGAACACCCGGCGCGACGCGCGGGTCGGGCTCTCGGTCATCGCCATGGACAACCCGTACCGGGAAGCGCAGCTCCGAGGGCGAGTCGCCGAGCGGCGGCCCGACGCCGATTTCAGAATGATGGACCGGATCTCGCACAAGTACACGGGCAAGCCGTTTCCGTTCCGCGACAACCCCGCCCAGCGAGTCGTCCTCGTGATCGAGGTCGAGCGGGCCCGCTACGCCGTTTTGCCGTTCGTGCACGCGCCCGCGTAGCCGAGTGGCATTCACGCTCCCCTTCGCTGTGAGTCAAGCGAGCTTCGGCCACACCTCGTCGGCGAGGCGCTCCATGGTCTCCAGCACCTCGGCCTGGGAGCCGGAGCGACAGTCGAAGATGGCGTGCGTGGGGCCGAGATCGACGATCGGCTTGAGCTGCTCGATCACCTGCGCCGCGGTCCCGACGAAGACGCGCCCCGGCTCTTCCGGTTCCCGCCGCGCCGCGTCCCCGCGTGGCCCCACGACGCGCGCCCCGTACCTCACGGAGAGCCCACAGGCGCCGTCGGGCCGGCCGCTGGCGCCGACCTGGGCGCGCAAGTACTCGCGGCGCGCTCGTAGCTCGTCCACGGGCATCCGGAACGCGTGCCAGCTCTGGCCGTACCTCGCCGCCCGGCGGATGGCCGGGTCGCTGTTGCCGCCGACGAAGATCGGAGGGTGAGGTTTCTGCACGGGCTTCGGGAAGCAGCCGATGTCTCGCACCTGGTAGAACTGACCATCGAAGACCGGGTTCTCCTCGGTCCACAGCTTGACGAAGAGCTGGAGCCATTCGTCCGTGACGGCGCCCCGCGCCCCGAACGGCGGGCTGCCCAACACGGCGAACTCCTCGGCCAGCCAGCCGACGCCCACGCCCACGAAGAGCCGTCCGCCCGAGAGCACATCGATCGTCGCCAGCATCTTGGCCGTGAGCACCGGATTACGGTACGGCAGCACGAGGACGCTCGGACCGAAGCGAATACGGGTCGTGGCGCCCGCGAGAAAGGACAGCATGGAGAGCGGCTCGAGATAGTCGGCGTCGGGCGGCACGAAGATGCGGCCGGTCGCGTTATAGGGATAGCGCGACTCGATGCGCCGCGGGATCACCACGTGATCGGTGACCACGATCGCCTCGTAGGCGAGCGTCTCGGCGCGGCGCGCAGCCTCGACGACGTTCTCCCGAGTCGCAAGCGGCCCGGCGTTCAGAATCTGGAAGCCCAGCTTGGTCATCGTCACTTCTCTCCAGCGCGCGGCGAGAAGCTCGGCGCGCGGCGCCGACCGGTCAGTCGCAGTAGAGCTCGACCGTGTAGCCGTTCGGGTCTTCGATGTAAATCGCGGTGCCGGCGCGGCGGCCACGGATCGGCACGCCGGCCTTCTTGACGCGCGCGCAGACCTTTTTCCATTGGGCGCGCGGGAAGTGGAGGCCGAAGTGGTCGAACCCTCCGGCGTCCGGGTCGAATCGGGCCCGCGTCCCGACGAAGTTGAGGAGATCCCGGCCGCCCGGCGTCTCGAGGAAGATCATCCCCTCGTGGGGGAAGGCCGGCTTGAGCCCGAGGACGTCGATGTAGAAGCGCTCGGTGGCGGCGAGATCGCGTGTCTTCAGGGCCAGGTGCCGGAGCCCGCGGCTCATATGGCGCGATTGTCCCGGAGGGCCATGATGTCCAGCGTCACGGCTCCGCCGGGCCGACGCCCTTGAACACGAACTTCTGGGCGCGCTTGCCCGAGTCCACCTCGGCCGTGTAGACGTTGCCCTTCGAGTCCACGGCAAGATTGTGCACCCAGTGGAGCTGGCCGGCCTGGCGACCGCTCCGGCCGAACCGGCCGACGACCAGGCCGTTGTCGCGCAGGAGCGTCCACACGTGGTTGTTCTCGCCGTCGGCGTTGTAGAGCCAGGTCTGCGGCGCGTCGTGGGAGACGTCGAGGTCCCAGACCGACCCGTTGCCGCGCGTCGCGGGCGCGACGACGAACTCCTTCACGAACGTCCCGTCCTTCCGGAACACCTGGATACGGTTGTTCATCCGGTCGCACACGTAGAGGAGCCCGTCCTTTGCGAGCCGCACGCAGTGCACCGGATTGCCGAAGGGCTTCACGCCCGGCTCGCCGGGCGGCCGGCCGTTGGCGCCCCAGTGCCGCTTGTAGGCGCCGGTCTGCGCGTCGAAGACGATCACGCGATGGTTCTTGTAGCCGTCGGCGACGAACAGATCGTTCGTCGCCGGGTCCACGTTCATGTTCGCGGGCCGCCCGAGGTGCGCCGTGTCGTTGTCGCCGCCGGTCACGTCGTGCTTGCCGATCTGGAGCAGGAACTTGCCGTCGCGGGTGAACTTGAGCACCTGGTGATCCTTCTGGTCGTTGCCGCCGATCCACACGTTGTCCCGGTGGTCGACGAAGATCCCGTGCTCGTTCAGCGGCCATTCGTAGCCGGCGCCCGGGCCGCCCCACGAACGCACGAGCAGCCCGTCGGCGTCGAACTCGAGCACCGGAGGCGCCGGTGCGCAGCAGAGCGAGCGCGGCGGGTTCAGGGTGGCGCCCCGCTCGTCCTCGGTCAGCGTGCGTGGGCGCTGGATGACCCACACGTGGTCGTGACGGTCCACCGCCACACCCGCGGCCTGGCCCATCAGCCAGTTGTTCGGCAAGGGCTTCGGCCACCACGGGTCTACCTGGAATCGCGGCGCGGTCCCGTCCGCCGGACGCTGGGCCGTCACCGGGCGTGTGAGCACGAGCGTCAGAAGGGCGAGCGCGCCGATCGTGAGTGCGGCGGCGAGCAGGCGGAGACGACGGCGCGTGGTCATGGGGTGGCCTCTTCGAGCTCAAAGACCCGGGCCAGGAGCTCGTAGGAACGGCGCCGCGCCTTGGGGTCGTGGGTGATCGTGACGATGACCAGCTCGTCGGCTTCGTACTCGGCCGCGAGCGCCTCGAGCCGCGCGCGTACCTGCTCGGGCGCGCCCGCCACGGTGCGCCCGCGCGCGTGGTGGAGGATCGCGAGCTCGCGCTCCGTGTACGGATACGACTCGGCCTCTTCGATCGACGGGTAGCGCTCGGGGCGTCCCGTGTACAGCCGGACGATGAAGAGCTCGCGGCTCTTGGCCAGCCGCTGCGCCTCGGCCTCGGTGTCCGCGCAGACCACGAACACCGCGGCACTCGCGAGGGGTGCCGCGAGCCAGGCGGACGGGCGGAACTGCCGCCGATAGGCGCGCGTCGCCTCGGCGCCGCCCTCCTGGTTGATGAAGTGGGCGAACGAGAACCCGGTGCCGAAGTGCGCGGCGACCGCCGCGCTTTGGTCGCTCGAGCCGAGGAGCCACACCTCCGGCGCCGTGGGCCCGGTCGGCATCGCGAGGATCCGCGCGAAGGGGTGGCCCTCCGGCAGGGCGCCGTGAAGGAATCCGACCACGTCGGCGACCTGCTGGGGGAAGTGTTCGGGGCTCCCGTCGTCCCGGAGCGCCCGCGCCGTCAGCTGGTCGCTCCCGGGCGCGCGGCCGATGCCGAGATCGATGCGGCCGGGAAAGAGCGTCTCCAGCACGCGGAAGCTCTCGGCGACCTTCAGCGGGCTGTAGTGCTGGAGCATGACGCCGCCCGAGCCCACGCGGATCCGCGAGGTGCGGGCGGCGACCTGGCCGATCAGCACCTCGGGGCTCGAGCCCGCCAGCCCGGGCGTCGAGTGGTGCTCGGCGAGCCAGTAGCGATGGTAGCCCAGCCGGTCGCACGCCTCGGCGAGATCGAGGGTCTCGTGGATGGCGTCCGCGACGGCGCCGCCGCTTCGAACCGGCGATTGGTCGAGCACGCCCAGCCGGAGCATCTAGTTGATCCGCTTCTCCTTGCCCTTCCATTCTTTCTCGCGCAGGACGAACTTTTGCACCTTCCCCGTCGACGTCTTCGGCAGGTCGCCGAACTCCACCGCCGCCGGGCACTTGAAGTGCGCGATGTGCTGCCGGCAGAACTCGACGATCTCCGGCGCGGTTGCCTGCTGCCCCGGCTTGAGCGTGACGAACGCCTTGGGCCGCTCGCCCCACGTGTCGTCGGGGATCGCGACGACCGCGCACTCGAGCACGGCCGGGTGCCGGGCGACGCACTGCTCGACCTCGATCGTCGAGATGTTCTCGCCGCCCGAGATGATGATGTCCTTCTTGCGATCGCGCAGCTCGATGTAGCCGTCGGGATGCCACACCGCGATGTCCCCCGAGTGGAACCATCCGCCGCGGAAGGCCTCGGCCGTGGCCTCGCGCTGCTGGAAGTAGCCCGTGGCGGCGTTGTTGCCGCGCATGATGACCTCGCCGAGCGTCTCGGCGTCGCGCGGCACGTCGTTCATGTCCCCGTCGACCACGCGCACGAGGTCGAACAGCGCGTAGCCCTGGCCCTGGCGGGCGGCCAGCCGCGCCTGCTGGTCGAGCGGCAGGGCGTCCCACTCCTCGTGCCACGCGCACACCGTGTGCGGGCCGTACGTCTCGGTGAGCCCGTAGACGTGCACGGGCCGGAAGCCGAGCTCCTTGAGCCGGCCGAGCAGCGTGGGCGAGGGCGGCGCCCCGGCCACGCACACCGTCACCGGGCGCGCGAGCTTGTGGGCCTTGGGGTCGTTGACGACGCCGATGTGGACGGTCGGGGCGCCGTTGTAGTGGGTGACGCCTTCGTTGTCGATCATGTCCCAGATGCGCCCGGGCTCGACCCGGCGCAGGCAGATGTGGGTGCCGCCCACCGCGGTGACGCCCCAGGTGAAGCACCAGCCGTTGCAGTGGAACATCGGCAAGGTCCAGAGGTAACGGGCGTCGAAGCTCATCTGGGACTCGAGCACCTCGCCGAGCGCGTTGACCCAGGCGCCGCGGTGCGAGTACATGACGCCCTTGGGCCGGCCCGTCGTGCCCGAGGTGTAGTTGATCGCGAGCATCTCCTCTTCGTCCTGGAGCCAGCTCTCGACCGCCGCCGGCGAGCCTCCGGCCAGAAAGTCCTCGTACGGATCTCCCGGGTTGCCGGTGTCGTCCACCCGCACGACCCGCAGGCCGGCGAGGGGAAGCGGCTTCACGAGCGACTCGAGCTCGGCGTCGACGAACAGGAACTTCGCACCGGAGTGCTGGAGGATGTAGCCGATCTCGTCCGAGTTGAGCCGCGTATTGATCGCGACGAGCACGCCGCCGGCGGCCGGCACGCCGTAGTGCGCCTCGAGCATCGGCGGAATGTTCGGACAGAGGAACGCCACCCGGTGGTGCTTGCCGAGGCCCGCGGCGCGCAGCGCCGACGCCAGCCGGTTCGCGCGCTCCTCGAGCTGCCGGTAGGTGTAGTGCCGCGCGCCGTGCACGACGGCGATCTTGTCGGGAAAGACGTAGGCACTCCGGGTGAGAAAGCTCACCGGCGACAGCTCGGTGCGATAGACGTGACGGAACTCGCTCATGGGCTCCTCCGAACAGGCGTTGCGCAAGTTTACCCCAGGACCATTCCCGCGCGAGCACCGCCAGCCCGCGATGATTCGCTGCGACCGCTGTCCGCGTCCTGGATTTGCCGGCGCAATTCGGAGAGACGCCGCTGCTCGAGCGCGGGCTTTGCCCGCGCAATCCTTCGTGGGGGAGGTATGGGAGGGGGCCGCCGAGGCCCCCTCCCAGGAG
>DASPZZ010000252.1:0-16173 GCA_035635995.1 Binatia bacterium
AGGTCGGCCGCGCCCCGGCTCCGCCAGGCGAACTGCGCGTAGAGCCACTCCGCCTGCGTGCACCAGAGCTCGGCCTGCCAGCGCGCCGTGAGCCAGCCCGCGTTCCCCATGTGGTCAGGGTGGAAGTGCGTGACGAGGACGCGCCTCACCGGACGGCCGCCGAGATGCGCGGCGAACACGCGCTCCCACAAGGCGCGCGTGTCGTCGAGACCGACGCCCGTGTCGATGATGGTCCAGCCCGGGCCGTCCTCGAGGAGCCAGAGATTGATGTGGTTGAGCTGGAAGGGCAGCGGCATGCGCAGCCAGCCGATACCGGGAGCGACGGTCACGACGTCGGCCGGCGCGGGCGGAGTGGTCCACGGATGATCGAGGGTCATGCGCTGCAGTGTACCTTGCGTTCCGCGACGGAACCTGATCTTCTAGGCGCCGCCGATCCAGATCACGAGGAGACTACGAGCGCGGCTTGACCCAGGTCTCCGACCACGCCAGGCAGGCGCTCGACGCCTGCCGGTCGCCGCGCGTCTCGGCCCACGGCTGGCCGGTCGCGAAGCGGCCGTTCCATTCCACCTGCGCCGAGCGCGCGGGGAAGAACGTGCTGAACACGCCGATCGGGCGGTTGTTGAAGCCGGGCGGCGCGTTGAGCACGAAGGCCTCGATGCAGTCGTACCACGTCAGGCGGATCCGGTCGGCGCTCGCGACCACCGTCTCGACGGCGGTGGAGCGCGGGTCACCGGCGCGATCGAACTCCGCGGCGATCACGGGCACGCTCGTGTCGGCGAACGCCGGGAAGAGCAGCGTCTCGATCGTGCGCTGGAGCCACCGCGCCACCGCGGGGTTGTCGCTGTAGACGCGCGTCTGACCCGTGGTGAGCTCGCTCTGGGCGAACAGGACGTGCCCCGCGCCGGCCGGGCACCACAGGACGCGCCAGTGGCTGAAGCGATCCGACTGGGTCTTGCCGCCATCGTGGCTCAGGCGGATGAAGGAGTTCTCGCCGGTCATCAGGACGGCGTTGGGATCGACGGGTGGCGTCATGTCGTCTCCTCAGGAAATCCTCAGAGGGCGGCCACCTCGACGCGCGCGTCGTTGTAGCAGGCCCCCTCGGAAATGTCGGCGTGGTCGGCCGGGCAGAGCGCGGAGATGGTCTGGCCGTTGTCGCTCGTCGCCATCCAGGCGCCCTTGAGCGTGCAGACGACGCCGCGCGGGATCACGTCGGTGACGCGGAGCGGCAGCCGGACTTCACCGAGGTCGTTCCACACGCGCACCCGCATGCCGTCGCGCAGGCTCCGCGCTCGCGCGTCGTCGGGGTGCATCTCGAGCGGCGGCGGCCCCTCCGCGACGTGGAGCCCGCCGAACGTCGACGTGATGCGCTGGTCCGAAGCCGGCGAGATCAACGTCAGGGGAAACGACGAGGCGACCGGCCGCCAGCTCGGCAGGCGCGCGCCGTATTTCCCCTCGAGGTACGGCGACGCGAGCTCGACCTTGCCCGAGGCCGTCTTCGGGAAGACGTTCGTGAAGAGGCTCGCGTCCTCGCCGCCCACCGTCATGGCGAGCGCCCGATCGAGCGGGACCGTGCTCGGCCGCTTGCCGCCCAGGCGCGCGTCGCCCGCGTCGAGCGCGTCGTCCATCAGCTCGGCGTCGCTGGCCCGGAACGGAGGATCGCTGAACCCGAAGCGCGCCGCGAGGCGACGGAAGATCTCGGTGTTGGGCAGCGCCTCGCCCTGCGGCGGGATGACCGGCTCCGCCCGCTGCAGCCAGTGCGTTCCGTACGCCGCGAAGAGGTCGGCGTGCTCGAAGTGGCTGCAGGCGGGCAGCACGACGTCGGCGTAGGCGAGACTGTCGGTCATCACCACGTCCGAGCCGACCACGAAGAGGTCCTCGCGCTCGAGGCCGCGCCGCAGGCGGTTCTGGTCGGGGTGCACGACGACGGGGTTGTGGTTGTAGATGAAGAGGGCCTTGATCGGCGGCGCCAGCGCCGGGTCGTTGAGGTGGCGGCCGACGTCGATGATGTTGAGCGTCCGGGTGCCGGCCGGGACGAGGTCGGGGCGCGCCAGGCGGGCGGGTGTCTTCGGGAACGCGAACGACGCGCCGTTGATCAGTCCGCCCCCCGGCACGCCGAACTTCCCCGCGAGGGCGGGGAGCGCGAAGATCGCGCGAATGCCGCTGCCGCCGTTCCGGTTGCGCTCGAGCCCGTTGCCGACGGTGATGACCGCGGGCGACAGCGTCCGGTACCACTCGGCGAGCCGGCGTACCGTGCCCTCGTCCACGCCGCAGATCCGCGCCGCGTCCGCCAGCGTGTAGCGGCGCGCCAGCGCCATGTAGTCCTCGAAGCCCGTCACATGGCGCGCGATGAACTCGCGGTCGAGTCCGCCCTGGCGCTCGAGCTCGGCCGCCATCGCCCACGCGAGCACGACGTCCGTCCCCGGACGGAGCGCCACGTGGAGATCGGCCTGCTCGGCGATCTTCGTCCGCCGGGTGTCGACGACGGCGAGCTTGCCACCCGCCCGGCGCGCGCGGTTGATGATCGGCACCAAGTGGAGGTTCGACCACGTCACGTTGCTGCCCCAGGCGACGATCAGCTTCGAGTGCTCGGCCTGCTCGGGCCGGATGCCGGGGACCGGACCGAACGTGCCGACCCACGCCTCCGTGCGGATGCCGCCGCAGAGCGGCCGGCGGTCGAGCAGGCTGGCGCCGAGCCGGTGGAAGAACCGGAGGTCCATCGAGCCGCCGGCGAGCATCCCGTGCGGCCCGGCATAGTTGAGCGGCAGGATCGCCTGAGGGCCGTGGGCGGCGATGACGGCGGCGAATCGCTCGTGGACGATGTCGAGCGCCTGGGTCCACGAGATCCTCTCGAAGCGCCCTTCGCCCTTGGCGCCTGTGCGGCGCAGCGGCGTCTTGAGGCGTCCCTCGCCGTGAACGAAGCCGGGATACGCCTCCGGGACCTTGGCGCAGAGGACGCCGGCCGTGTAGGGGTTGGCGCGCGAGCCGCGGATCGCGACGATTCGCTCGTCCTCGACCGTGACGGTGAGGCTGCAGGTGTCGGGACAATCGAGCGGACAGACGCTGGCGTGTTCGGCTCTCATGGCTCTCTCCCGCTCCTCTGTTTACACGTTGTCGGCGACCGGGGGAAGAGCCATTGGCCCCGCGCTGACAAAGCCAATCTTCCGCTACGGCGACGGCGGCCCAGCGGGCAAGATCGCCATGAAATGCGCGAGGTTCTCGATATCCGCATCGGTCAGCGGCTGCGCCGCCTGGGTCATCAGCCCCTCGAGATCACCAGCCGTCTGCGCCTTGTAGGCGCGGAGAAGCTTGAGCAGATATTCGAGGTCCTGACCGGCCACGCGCGGCACCTGGTTCTGGCCGCTGAGGTCCGGACGATGACAGGAGGTGCAGTGATGAAAGGTCGCCAGCTCCTTGCCGGCCTCGGCCTTCGCCGCGTCGACGATCTGCTGCCGGCGCCGCGGGGGCTGCGCGGCGTAGTAGGCGGCGAGGTCGGCCATGTCTGCGTCGCTCAGGCTCGCCGCGAACGGCGACATCACCGGATCCTTGCGCCGCCCGTCTCGAAATTTGATGAGCGCCCAGTGCGTGAACCACGCCGGCTGCCCCGCCAGCGACGGCATGGCCACGAGGGTGGCGTTGCCGTCCGCGCCATGGCAGCGCCCGCACGGTTCCGCCTTGCGTCGACCGGCCTCGAGATCGGCCGTCTGCGCCGACAATCCAGCCGATGCGCCGAGGACGACCACGATGATGACCAACAAAAGGGGGGGCGAGGCGCCCCCCCTTGCTATGACCGTCGCCGGCGCCCGACCCTCAGCGCTGGTAGGTGATGTGGTAGATGGCCCCGTGGTAGTCATCGGAGAGCAGCATCGAGCCGTCGCGCATCCACTCGATGTAGGTCGGCCGGCCCACGACGTTGTTCCCCTCGTGGAATCCTTCGGCGAAGACCTCGTACTTCGGCGGCTGGCCGACCTTGAGCTCGACCATCATCACCCGGTAGCCGAGCTTCTGGGTGCGATTCCAGGAGCCCTTCTGGGCGATGAAGAGCCGATTCTTGTACTCCGGCGGGAACAGGTTGCCCGTGTAGAACCGCGTGCCGACGGGCGCGATGTGAGGCCCGAGCTTCAGCAGCGGCGGCGCGAACTCGCTGCAGGAGCGCCCCTGGCCGAAATCGGGGTCCACGGTGTCGCCCTGATGGCAGTACGGCCAGCCGAAGTGGAGCCCTTTCCGCGGCGCGTGATGGAGCGTGTCGTTGGGAAAGTCGTCGCCCGCCCAGTCGCGACCGTGGTTGGTGAAGTAGAGCTCCTTCGTCACCGGATGGAAGTCCGCGCCGACGCTGTTGCGGACCCCGTGGGCGACGTACTCGAAGCCGGTGCCGTCGAGGTTCACGCGCGAGATGTTGGCGTGGGTGTCGGGCGGCATGCAGATGTTACAGGGAGCGCCCATGTTGAAGTAGAGCTTGCCGTCCGGGCCGAGGGCCAGGAAACGCCAGTTGTGGTGCGCCTCCTTGGGGAACGTATACAGCTCTTTCGGGGCGGGCGGGTTGTCGAGATTGGCCTCGATGTTCTCGTACTTCAGCAGGCGGGGAATGTCCGCGACGTACAGCGCCCCGTCCTTGAACACCACGCCGTTGGGCATGACGAGGCCCTTGGCGATCACCTTCACCTCGCGACGGCCGCCCCGGTCGACCACGGCATAGACATTGCCGGCCACACGGCTGCCGACGAACAGTGTGCCCTTGTCGCCCCAGGCCATCTGTCGAGCGTTGAGGATGCCGTCGGCCCACACGCTGATCTTGAACCCGGGCGGAAGCTTGATCTTGTTCACCTGGATCTGCGCGGCCGGCGTCGGCGTCGGCGGCGCCGCGACCGGCGCGAGCGGCGAGTTGGCCATGTCCGGCGGACGTCCCTGCTGCCAGGCCGGCGGCGGCTGCGGAGGCTGCTGGGCCTCTGCGAGCGGGCCGAGGGCGAGCACGAGGGCCACCGCGGCCACGACCGAGGTCAAGGTGATGCGCAACATTGACGGCCTCCCCTTTATCGACTTCGCGGCCCGGACGATACGTCCCGGGCCGCGGCTTGTCAAGACTGCGTCGCGTGTGTAGCATGCTCCCCTCACGATGCCGCCGAGCCGCCGCGTCCCCCCTGTCCCCTCGTGCTGAGCCTCGCGGCGACCGCGCACCGATGACTCGGCGCCTGCCGGCGCTGCTCATCGGCCTCCTCGCCGTCTCGCCGGCGGCGGCGCAGCAATCCGACGATCCCACACGCCTCGAGCCCGTCGTGGTCACGGTGACCCGCATGGAGCAGAAAGTCGGTGAGGCGCCCGCCAGCGTGACGGTTCTCACGCGCGACGACATCCGCCAGTCGGCGAGCCAGACCGTGGACGACCTCCTCCGGCAGGTGCCGGGCTTCAGCCTGTTCCGGCGCTCGTCGAGCCTCGTCACGCACCCGACGACGCAGGGCGTCTCGCTCCGCGGCATCGGACCGAGCGGCACCAGTCGGGCGCTCGTGCTGGTGGACGGGGTGCCCGCGAACGACGCGTTCGGGGGCTGGGTCTACTGGAGCCGCATCCCGATGCAAGGCATCGAGCAGATCGAGGTCGTCCGGGGCGGCGGCTCGAGCGCCTGGGGCAACTACGCGCTCGGCGGCGTCGTCCAGGTTCTCACGCGCCGGCCGACCGAGCGCGCGGCGTTCTTCGACGCCAGCTATGGCCTCAACGACACCATGAACTTCGATCTCCTGCTGCAAGAGGCGCAGGGGCCGTTCCGGATCGCGCTCGAGGGCAACTACTTCAGCACCGGCGGCTACTACGTCGTCAAGCATTCGCGCCGCGGGTCGATCGACATCGAGGCCGACTCGAACCATTCAACCTTCAACGGCCGGGTCGAGCTGGTGGCCTCGCCCGAGGCGTCACTGTTCGTTTCCGGCACGTACTTCGACGAGGAGCGCAACAACGGCACGCCGCTCCAGTTCAACCGCACCGGCTCGGGCTCCGGGGCGATCGGGGGCCGGCTCGGCACGCCGGACGACGGCGAGTGGCGGCTCCTGCTCTTCGCCGACAATCAGGCGTTCCGGAGCACGTTCTCCAACCAGGCGGCCAACCGGAATTCGGAGACGCTGGCGCTCGATCAGCGGGTGCCGACGACCTCGGCGGGAGGCTGGCTGCAGTGGAGCCGCCGCTTCGGCGCCCACCTCGTCGCCGCCGGCGGCGACTCGCGCTGGGTGACGGGCGAGACCAACGAGCGGGTCTACAACGCGGGCAACTTCGTCCGCAATCGCGACGCCGGGGGCCAGCAGTTCATCGGCGGCGTCTTCGCCCAGGACGTGTACACGCCGCTTCCGGCGTTGGAGCTGGTCGGCGGGGTCCGCGGCGACTACTGGTACAGCTACGACGGAACGCGCCACGACACCCCGCCCGCGGCCGGCGTCCCCGCCGAGCAGACGTTCAACGACATCGACCGCATCATCCCGAGCGGGCGCGTGGCCGCGCTCGTCCACGCGACGCCCACCACCGACCTGCGCGCCTCCGCCTATCAAAGCTTTCGCGTGCCGACCCTCAACGAGCAGTACCGGGTCTTCCGCGTCCGCAACGACGTGACGGTCGCCAACGAGTCGCTCCGGCCCGAGCAGCTCACGGGGGGCGAGCTGGGCCTGCAGCAGCGGTGGGGACCGTTCGAGGGGCGCGTCACCGGCTACTGGAACGACGTGCACGACCTCGTCGCCAACGTGACGCTCGCCTCGCGCCTCCCCGACTGCCCGGCGGGCACGACCTGCCGGCAGCGCCAGAACCTCGACCTCGCGCGCATCCGCGGGTTCGAGACCGAGCTCGAGCTACGCCCCGCTCCGAACTGGCGCTTCCTGGCGAGCTATCTCTTCGCCGATGCCCGCGTGGTGAACGCGCCGCAACAGCCAGGCCTGGAGGGCAAGCGGCTCGCGCAGGTCCCCGAGCACAACGCCACCGCGATCGTGCGCTTCTCGCACCCCGACTGGTTCAACGCCTCGCTGACCGCGCGGTACGTGGGCGACCAGTACGAGGACGACCTCAACACGCTGCCGCTCGGGGGCTACGTCGTCGTGGATGTCGCCGTGTCGCGCGCGATCACCAGGTCGGCCGAGGTCTACGCCGCCGTCGAGAACATCTTCGACCGGACCTACACCACCGGCCGGACCACCGACGGCGTCATCTCGATCGGCGCGCCCCTGCTCGCGCGCGCCGGGGTGCGCCTGCGCTTCTGACGGAGGGGGCCTGCTCAGGAGCGCAGGTCGAGCCCGAGCAGCGCCCCGAGCTCGCGCAGCGCCTGGTCGGGATCGTCCACCTTGATCGTCGCCATCCCGAGCGCGCGCGCCGGCTTGAGGTTGCGCCCGATGTCGTCGAGGAACGCGACGCGCGCCGGCGCCACGCCGAGCTTCTCGCAGACCAGCGCGTAGATCCGCGGATCGGGCTTGCGAAGGCCGACGACCGCGGACTCGATGAAGACGTCGAAGTGCGCACGCAGCGAAAGTCCCAGGGGAGTCTTCACGCTCGGCCTGTCGCCCACCCAGTTGTTCGTGAGGGCGCCGACGCCGAGGCCCTCCGCGCGGAGGCGTCGGATCGCCTCGAGCATTTGTGGCCGCGCGACCCCCGCCTCGGCGATCCGGGCCATGAGCTGCCGGCCGTCCACCGGGACACCGCGCGCGCGGCAGTCGGCCTCGAAGGGCGCGTAGAACGCCTCAATCGTGAGCTCGCCCCGCTCGAGCCGCGCCCATGCGCCCTGCTCGCCCGCCGCGACGACCGCGCGGTTGACCGCGTTGGCCTCGATGCCGTGCTCGCGCTCGTACCGCGCGATTGCGTGGAGCGGCGACTCCTGCACGACGCCGCCGATGTCGAAGACCACCGCCGCGATCGCGTTCATGCCAGGGGACGTCCGACGCTCATCGCCCCGGGGAGTCCGGCGCGGATAGCCGGAGGAGTCTGCGGGGGGTCGCCCACTCAGCGCGGATAGGCCGGGGGAGTCTGAGGGGGGTCGCCCCACTCAGCTTGGAAGATCGCCGATTCACCGCTACGCTACCGCGCCATGGACAACGCACGACCGTTCGCCGGCATCGAGGTCGTCGAGTTCGGCCAGTTCATCGCGGTTCCGTTCTGCGCGCAGGTCCTCGCCGAGGGCGGCGCCCACGTCATCAAGGTGGAGTCGGTCGAGGGCGACCCCGTGCGCCAGCTGGCGCCGCTGGCCCCCGGCGAGACGCGTCACTTCATCTCCCGGAATCGGGGCAAGCACTCGCTGCCGCTCGACCTCCGTCATCCGTCCGCGGCGCGCGTGGTCGAGCGGCTGCTGGCCCGCGCCGACGTCGTGCTCACCAACTTCCGTCCCGGTCTGGCCGCCGAGCTGGGCCTCGATGGGGCGAGCCTCGCGCCGCGCTATCCCCGCCTCGTGGTCGGCAACGTCAGCGCCTTCGGCCGCCGCGGACCCGCCGCGCGGCTGGCGGGCATGGACCTGGTCGTGCAGGCGCGCAGCGGCCTGCTGGCGGCGGGGGGTGGCGTTCACGACGGCGTGCCGACCGGCGGCGAGAACCCGGTCGTGGACTACATGTGCGCGATGACGCTCGCGTTCGGCATCGCCGCGGCGCTGCTGCGCCGGGCCAACACGGGAAGCGGCGGCGAGGTGGACGCGTCGCTCCTGATGTCGGCGCTCCTGATCCAGAACAACCACATGGTACGCATCGAGTCCGCGGACGACGCGGCCCACGCCGCCATCCGCGCCCGGCTCACGGAGCTGCGAGCCACCGGACGGCCGTACGCGGAGCAGGCGGCCCTCACGCCCCAGATCCGGCCGCCCGGCACGGTCAACGTCTACTACCGCACCTACGCGACCCGCGACGCCGCCATCGCCGTCGCGTGCGGGAGCCCGGCGCTCCGACGCGCCTTCATCCGAGCGGTGGGGCTCGCCGACGAGGCCCTCGACCGGCCGATCGCCGACCGGGGGAAAGAGCTCGAGCACTACGCAGCGCTTCGCCGGCGCGTCGAGGCGGCCCTGACCTCGCGGACCACGGCCGAATGGCAGGCAGGCCTCGAGGCGGCGGGCATCCCGGCCGCCGGAGTCAAGCTGCCGATCGAGCTGCTGGATGACGAGCAGCCGCTCGCCAACGGGATGCTCCACGACCTGACCCACCCTGCCCTGGGCCGCGTGCGGGTCCTGGCGCCCCCCGTCTCGATGGACGGCGGCGGGTTCGTCCCGGCGCCGGCGACCGCGCCGTTCGGGTCGGAGACGCGCGCGATACTCGGCGGGCTCGGCTTCGACGACGCGGAGGTGGAGACGCTGCTGGCCGACGGGGTGACGCGCGACCGGCTCGCGCCGCGCGGCTGAGCGCGCGGCGCGCGGGGCCGGCCGTCAGTTCCGCGAGGGATCGCCCGCCGCGGGCTGGAGATCGGTGAGCGCGATGCGCCGCTCGATCCGGGGGTTGCCCAGGTCGATGGTGACCCGGAGCGCCCGGAGACCGTGCACGCCTTGCAGCTCGTCGAGCTCGGCGTCCTCGACCTCCCCGGTGAGGTACCCGAGGGACTGCAAGTAGTCGATGTAGCCGCGGTACTCGTGCGCCTCGGCCGGGTGCGCATAGATGATCGCGATCTTCCCGGGTTGGGTGATGCGCTCGTCGGTGCCCTTGATGACGGCCTTGTCGATCCGCTTCTTGACGATCTCGTACCGGATGTCGTACGCGCCGTCGACGTCGAACCGCTTCTCGTCGAAGCGGAAGCGGATCGACAAGGGCGCGTGCTGGACGAGCACCAGGTGCGTCACCTCGAGCGGGACCGGGAGCTTCTGCTTGAGCCGATGCGCGCGCAGCGCGACGCCGCACGTCACCATGAGCTGCCAGATCCGCAGACTCTTGAGGTAGAGCGGGTCGAAGCGCCCGTCCTCGAGCAGCGAGGCGCCGATGTAGATCTGGTGGTCCACCCCGTCCGTCTTCTGCTTCTCGAAGTAGTGCGGGAACATCGTCTGGGCGGTCTGGTCCTCGAGGTCGAGGTAGGACGAGATCCCGTCGGCGATCCGCGTCACGCTCTCCTCGAACAGGCGACGCCGGTCGTACACCGTCCCGATCCGGGGGTCGAGCGCGGCGCGGTACGCCTCGATCCGCTCGCGCACCCCGGGGCCGAACGTCTGGAGGTGGTCGAACAGCGCCTCGACGTCGGTTCGGAGAAACGCGATGATCGACACCTCGTCGCCCGAGTTGAGGTTCGTCTGGATCTTGGCGGCGTGCTTGTCCACGCGGTAGAGCAACTCGTGGAGCCCGGGCAACGGCCGCGCGTCGTGCGCCCAGCGGACCACGTCCCGGGCGAGCCGGAGCTGCGTCAGCAGATCCGACTGGATCGCCAGGCTCCGTTGCGTCGAGGAGCCGCGGATGTCGGACAGCGCGTAGAGCGGATAGATCCGCTCGAACACGATCGGCTCCATCTCGAGGACCGCGTCGTCGGCGTCCTCGGCCTGGTGCTCGATGCCCTTGAGCACGGCCTTGCGGAAGCGCCACTCCACGACGGGATGGATCGCCGTGCACTTCTCCTTGATGAAGGCCTGGATGCGGGCGTTCAGCTCCTCCATGCTGCGCTGGACGGCCATGGAGAAGAGCGGCAGGATCTGATGAAGCTTCGGCAGGTGCGTCGCGTCCAGGTCGCCCGGCCGCGGCGAGCCGAGCTCGAGGGTACCGATCACGCGGTCCTGGTAGAACAGGGGCGCCACGATGATGTTGCGGAGTCCGAACTCCAAGAGCTCGTCGTCCGCCGGCGTCCGGTTGGGCATTTCGGCCAGGTTCTCGACGATCAGCGGGCTCCCCTGGACCACCGCGCGCTCGTAGACGGACCCGCGGAACTCCTCGACGGTGTGGTGCCGGGAGTCGGCGAAGATGCACGCGTGCTCGCACTCGGCGCCGTAGTTGAGGACGAGCACCTGGTCGCCGTCGAGGGCGGCGAGGCCGAAGCGCAGCTCCGGCCGCCTGAAGAGGGTCCGCAGCTTGTCCTGCAGCGCCCGGAAGCGCGTGTGGGAGACGATCGACTCCTTGTCGATCAGGTCGCGCTCGAGGGAGGACAGCACCTCCTGGTCGGTGACCTCGATGGCCTTGAAGATCGTGAATCCACGGAAGACGAACCGCTCGGGCGGCAAGACCTCGCGGAGGTGGCTGGGATCCAGGAGATCGCGCCGCAGGCGCCGCCGGACGTCGTCGCTCAGCGTCGGCACGGCACCGACCGTCTCGACCTCGACGAACCGCCAGTCGAACTCCATCTTGAAATGGCGGTCGAGCCCGGTGTCGGGGTCGGGCACCGTGAGGATCAGCGGATACTCCACGTCGAGCGAGATCCCGTAGACACGCTCCAGCACGAGCGCATAGGCGAAGAAGAGCCGCATCGCGCTGACCATCGGCGCGTCGAGGTTCACGCGACCGCGCAGCACGCCGTCCTCGGCACGCAGGAGCCGCTCGAAGGGGGGCGTGGCGTAGAAGCTCTTCAGCTGGAACGGGACCAGCACGGCGGAGAACTCCTGCTCGAAGAAGGCCGGCGCAAAGATACCGGCCATGAGCAGATCCACGAGCTTGCGATGGCGCTCGATCACGCCGAGGTCCGTGATCGGGGTCATCAACTCGGGCACCTGCTTGACCTGCTCGCGAACCACCCGCACGAACGTCCCCTTGGCCGAGGTGTCGTCGCCGAACTTCTTTGCCCAGAACGCGAGCAGGGGCACGAGGCTCAGCTCGCTCTTGAAGGGGAAGCCATTCGGGTCGGCATTGAGAGCCGCCTGGAGGTCGGCCGATCGCGGCACCAGGCTGTGGGTCAGACCGAGCATGCCGTCATTGTAGCAAGCCCCGCCAGCCGCGCATCAGATCGAGTGGTGTAGAATCGCGCGAGACCCGAACAGGAGGCGTCGATGGAACACCGCCAGCTCGGTCACAGCTCGCTCTCGGTGCCGGCGCTCGGCCTGGGCTGCATGTCCATGTCGGGGACGTACGGCAAGCACGACGACGCGCAATCCATCGAGGTCGTCCACCGCGCCCTCGACCTGGGCGTCAATTTCCTCGACTCCTCGGACATGTACGGCTTCGGCCACAACGAGGAGCTCCTGGGCCGCGCCGTTCGCGGGCGGCGGGACCAGGTGGTGATGACGACCAAGTTCGGTCAGGTGCGGACGCCGGAAGGCCGCGCGACGGTCAACGGCCGGCCCGACTACGTCGTCCAGGCCTGCGACGCGAGCCTCAAGCGCCTCGGCATCGACGTGATCGACCTCTACTACCAGCATCGCGTCGACCCGACGGTGCCGATCGAGGACACGGTCGGCGCCATGAAACGCCTGGTCGAGCAGGGCAAGGTCCGCTATCTCGGCCTCTGTGAGGCGGCGCCCGCGACCGTCCGGCGCGCGCACCGGATCCATCCGATCAGCGCGCTCCAGAGCGAGTTCTCGCTGCTCTACCGCGTCGAGGCCGAGGCGATGCTCCCCACGCTGCGCGAGCTCGGCATCTCGTTCGTGGCCTACTCGCCGCTCGGGCGCAGCTGGCTCTCCGGGCGCGTCCAGAGCCTCGGCGACATCCCGGCGGACGATCGGCGGCGCGATCACCCGCGCTTCCACGAGTCCAACTTCGCCAAGAACCTCGACCTGGTGCGCCGGATCGAGCCGATCGCGAAGGAGAAGAACTGCACCCCGGCGCAGCTGGCGCTCGCCTGGCTCCTGGCGCAGGGGCCGGACATCGTTCCGATCCCGGGCACGAAACGGAAGGAGCGGCTCGAGGAAAACGTGCGGGCGCTCGCCGTGCGGCTCGACGCCGGCGACGCGGAGCGGATCGCGGGGGTGATCCCGACCGGCGCCGCCGCCGGCACGCGCTACCCCGAGGCGCAGATGAAGGGCGTGCACATCTAGTGTCCCGTCCCAGAGGTCATGTTAAAGACATCGCCGCAGCCGGAGGCGACGGGCGGGCGCGGTAGGAATCGACTGGACCACGCCGCACGCGTTCGCTGCTCCGCTGCGGCTGGGCTCCATCCAGGCGCGTTGCGCCCGCTGCCGCTGAACTGGAACGGATCCCGTCGACCCCTACCACACCCGCCCGTCACCTCCGAGGCTACGTGATCGTTGACGGGACTTCGCGGACGGAACACTCGTCTAACAAGCCGACGGTGGGGTCGAGGGGGGACGCGAGCCCTCTTCCCCTGACGATGCGGCGCGACCGCTCGACTTGCCGAGGTCGAGCATTTCCGGGAGGTTTATCTGCCGTTCCGCCTGCTCGAGCCGGTTGATCTGGCTCATGCGAGCGACGACCTCCCGGATCCTCTCGAGCGCTTCGAGCATCGCCGCGATCCGGTCGCCCCAGCGCCCGGCGGCCTCCCGGGCGAGGAGCTGGACCTCTCCCAAGACCACGGTGAGTGGGTTGTTGATCTCGTGGGCGGCGGCCACCGCGAGGCTCGCCACGGACCGGAGCATCGCCGCCTCTCGAAGCGCCCCCTCCGCCCGCTTCTCCTCGGTGATGTCGCGCCCGATCGCCGAGGCGCCGATCATCGTGCCGGACGCGCTCCGGACCGGGGACACGGTGAGCGACACCTGGACCCGCGTACCGTCTTTTCGCATCCGCACGGTCTCGTAGGACTCGATGTGCTCGCCCCGCTTGAGCCGGGCCAGGATCCGGAGCAGCTCGTTCGGGCGATCGGGCGGGATGATGATCGCGATCGGCCGGCCCAAGGCGTCGGTGGCCGCATAGCCGTAGAGACGCTCGGCGCCCGCGTTCCAGGTCGTGATGATGCCGTCGAGCGTCTTGCTCACGATCGCGTCGTCCGATGACTCCACGATCGACGCGAGGTGGGCCAGCGCCGCCTCGTCACGCTTCCGCTCCGCCACGACGGCGGCGATCAGGATGCCCATCACGGCCATCGTGCCCAGGAACGCCTGCAGCAGCAGCAGTGACTCGTTCGGCGGCCCAGCGGCGAAGGGACCGAGGCCGTGCACCGTGCCCCAGATCGCCAGCCCCGACAGCAGGGCGATCGCGGCCGCCGCCTCCTTCTGGCCGAAGCGGAAGGCCGCCCAGACCAGGGGCGGAAGACAGAGGAAGGTGAGCGGCTGGCCGATGAATCCGCAGAACACGAGGGTGCCGACGGACACCACCACCGCGAACAGGGCCACCTCCTCGACGAAGCGCGCCCGGCCCGGCGAGGCACCGACGCCCGCGCTCCAGAGGACCAGAACGGGTCCGACGACCAGCGCGCCCACCGCGTCGCCGAGCCACCACGTGAACCAGATCGTGGCGTACTCGCGCCAGTCGGCATATCCGCCGAGCGTCAGGGTGGTCATTCCGATTGTCGCGCTCACGGTCGTGCTGAACAGACCGGCCAGCACCACGAACTTGAAGACGTCCCGCGCCCGGTCGAAGACGTTGCGGCCGTTCGCGAAGCGCCGCACCAGCTCGGCGCCGAGGCGCCCCTCGAAGGTATTGCCGATGGCGATCCCGATCGAAGTGGCGACCGAGCCCGCGGTCGTGACGTTCACGAGGAATGCGCCGACGAAGATGGCGGGCCACACCCGCGATCCCAGCAGCAGGAACGCGGCGAACGCGATCCCCGTGGGCGGCCATACGGGCGAGACGCTGGCGTTGACGATGGCCAGGCTGAGGCCGAACTTGCCCGCGACGAAGTAGGCGGTCGTCACGAGGGGCAGCCACCAGAGCGCTACCGGCTTTCGAGACTCGGTCATCGTCGTCCGACCCCATCCGACGCCGTTGTCGGGCCCCCACGGCCCCGGGTCGTCACCAGATCCCGATGCATCCAGCTTAACACCGCGGGTCCGAGCCGGGCCGACTCGTGTAGGCTTACTCCGGTCGTGCGTCCCGCGCGACCCCCGGTTCGAAAGGAGGACGTCGTGAGCGGCTGGCTCCAGACGTACCGCGGCATCGTCTACCGCTGGGAGGTGGACCACAACGACCACCTGACGGTCGCGTACTACTTCGCCCGCCTCGGCGACGCCGCACTCGCCCTGCTCGACGCGCTCGGGCTCGGCGCCGGCTACGCCCGGCGGCGCGGGCGCGTGTGCGTGACCGCCGACTGCTACGTGCGCTATCTCCGCGAGCTACGCGTCGGCGACATCATGCACATCGCGAGCGGGATCGTCGCCGTCGAGCGCGACGCCCTCGTGCTCGGGCACAAGGTCTTCAACTCCGAGACGGGCGACGTCTGCACGACGGTCGAGCAGCGGGTCCGCCAGGTGGACACCCGGCGCCGCGCCGCCCGGCCGTTCTCGGCGGCGCAGCGGCGGGCCGCCGAGCGCCGGCGCATCGAGTGGGACGGCCCGCCGCGCGAGCGCCGCCCGCGGCCTCGGGGGCTCGACGGCTTCCGCGAAAGCTCACGCGACACGGTGAAATCGGGTGAACTGGACGTCCTGGGCCAGGTCGCGCTCCTGCACTACGTCCACCGCTTCTCGGCGGCCAACGGTCACGCGACCGCGGTCTTCGGGATCACGCCGGGCTACATGCGAACCGAGCGCCGCGGCTTCTCGACGTTCGAGTTCCAGCTCGAGCTCGGCGGGGTGCTCCGGCCCGGGGACCCGGTCTGCGTGCGCTCGGCGCTCGTCCACGTCGGCAACTCCTCGATGCGTCTCTTCCACGTCATGACGAACGAGCGCACCGCCGAGCGCGTGGCGACCCTCGAGCAGCTCGGCGTTCACCTCGACATGGACGCGCGGCGGCCCACGTCGCTGCCCGACGCGATCCGCGAAAGAGCGAAGGCCGTCCTCGTGTCCTGAGACCCGGCGCGCCGGTGAGGCCCGGCCACCGCGCCCGACCCTCGGCGATCCCGCAGCGCTACGTGCCGGCGGCCGGGCTCGCGCGCCGGCGGCGTCGCCCGCCGCGCCGCGAGCGCCGGCGACTCCGCGTGGGGGCCGGCGCCGTCTCGGTCTCCGCTTCCTCGACGGCGGGCTCCGGCGGCGGCACCATCTCGACGGGAGCCGCGCCCGCCACCAGCATGATCATGCCCGTCGGGCTGACCGAGAGCTCCTTGATCCGCCGCAGCCGGGTCACGAGCCGCGGCGAGCCGGGCGGTCGGCTGAAGCCGCGCGCCTTGAGCGTTCGCGCCACGTTGTCGATGAGGACGGCGCCGTTCGGCGTGCGCGAGGCGAGCTCGCGGACAACCAGGACAAGCTCGTCGTGCGGCGCGGTGTGCGCCTCTTCGACGTGGTCACGCTCCGGCTCC
>DASPZZ010000253.1:0-20743 GCA_035635995.1 Binatia bacterium
TAGACGATGATCCAGCTTCCGACGGCCGCCAGGACCATCAGGACGATCACGGTGAGCCCGAGGAGCCCGATGAACTGCCCCTCGGGCGGAGAGCCGGCGCGCCGGTGGAGCTCGGAGAGCAGCCCGGGCGTGTGAATCGCCGTCGGCTGGATCACCACGTTGACGAAGGGCAGCACGGCCGTGACCGCGGCGATCTCGAGCGCGCTCGCCACGGCGGTGGCGACCGCGAGCACGACCGCCCATCGCTTCTCGCGCGGCGACAGGAGGGCGAGGCCGGCGCGGATGGCGGAGAGAATGGGCTCTCCCTTCACCACGCGAGCTCCTGCGCCAGGGCCGTCTTGAACGTGTGATAGTGCCGCTGCTCGGACGCGAACCACGCGCGGATGGTGTCGAGCTCGTGACGCAGCGCCTCCGGGTTCTCGGCGAAGAGCCGCGGTATGCGGGCATATATTGGCGCCTGAACCGTGTCGTCGTTGAGGACGAAGCCGCGCTGCCAGGCCGGGCGCCCGAAGTACCAGCCGGCGAAGACCTGGGCGCGCCGCCGGGTCGCGTGGAGATCGACCGACTTCCACCAGTCGGCGGCGAGGAGCTCCAGATACTCCTCTCGGGACTGAGGCCAGGTCACGAATCCGGCGTCGTGGTACCAGCCCCGATCGGCCACGAGCACGGGCTTCCCGGCGGCGGCGGCCTCGATACCCACTGTGCCGTGATAGGTGACGACCGCGTCCATCGCCTCGAGCACGGCCGAGCCGTTCCAGTCGATCGGCGCGAGCTGAACGTGGCCGCCGGCTTCGAGCCGCGGCATCAGGTCGGCCAGCGTGACGCCGCCGTACCACTGGTCACACGGATGGGCCTTGAAGAGCCAGTTCACCCCGCGCCGGCGCTGCGCCACACCCAGCGTCGCCTCCGTCCAGTCCAGGAAGTCCCGGAAGTGGGTCATGCCGCACGGATGCGGGAAGTCGAACCAGTTGGAGGCGTAGACGCCGACGATCGGGCAGTCGGGATCCCAGCCGAGCTTCTCGACCAGCGCGGCGCGAGAGATGCGCGCGCTGGCCTTCTGGTAGGCGTAGCGCGCGCCCATGTCGTCGGTTCCCCCGACCAGGCGCTTTTCGAGGTACGCGCCGCCGACCGCCGCCAGCTTCTGCTGCCGGGCCTCCGATATCGAGGCCAGCTCGGCCGCCGTGGGGCGGTTGATCGTGTCGTAGAGGTCGGCGGGCTCCACCAGCCGCACGAACCGCGGCACGCCGTAGTTACCGTACAGCAGGACGACCGGAATGCCGCGACGGATCGCAAGCCAGGCCAGCGCGGCGAACTGGAAATTCACGGCGTGGCTCAGGAGAATCAGCTCGAACCGGTCGGAATCGAGCAGCGTGTCGGCGGCCGCGATGCTCGCCAGCGCCTCCGTCACGTAGCCGACCAGCCGCCCGTCGGCCAGATCGACGCTCGCCGAGCGCTGCCGCTTCAGGATCCCGTCGTAGACGAAATCCGCCGGCACGCCGTGCGGCAGATGCCAGCTCAGCACGTCGGCCGGGGTCCGGGTCTCGCCCAGCAATCGCCTCGCTTCACGCTGGTGCGCCGCCATGTCGCCCCGCAGATCGAGAGCCTGCACCGTCCGCGAGATTCCGAACCGCGCCAGCGTGCGTCGGCCCGCGGCCGCCCGGTACGTGCCGACCACGCCGACCTCGCGGCCGCCGGCGGAGCCGACCGCCGCCCGGAAGAGCGCGTAGCGGATCCAGTAGTTCGGGTTGTCCCACATGCCGTCCACCAGCACGGCGCCCTTGAATCGGGGCTCGGCGCCGGCCATGAAGTCGGCGAGGACCGCTTCGCCGTCTCGACGCCACCGCGCCGCTTCGCGGGCCCGGTAGAGCCTCGCCGGAGACAGGAGCCTCGCGGTCGCCACACCGCGCCGGACGAGCCCCCGCCCCTTGCCGAACAGTCGCTGCACGCCTCGCCCCGACGAGTTCGCTTTCACCAGTCGACCCGATCGAATCCCGGACTTCTGGGATCGAGCTTCTGGGTGCTGAAGACGTGCGCGGTCTGGAGCCCGCCGAGCGAGTTCACCTTGTCGAAGGCGGAGTAGAAGACGATCGCCAGCGAGAGCTTCCTCAGCATCTGGCGAATGTCGTTGCCCGAGACGCGATTGCCCGGCCAGTCCACGCTCTGCGGAAAGTACGTGGCTCCGAATACGAAACGCCCCCCCGGCTTCAGGACTCGGGCGACTTCCGAGAGGCACTGAAAGGTGTCGCGGGCGTAAGCCAGCGTGTTCGACATGACGACGGCGTCGCAGCTGTCGTCCGGGAACGTCATCGCCTCCATGTTCATGACGCGGATCTTCGGATTCGTCGAGTAGAGGTCGATGGCCTGGATGTTCTTCCAGCGGTAGCCGTACAGCCACGCGATGAGCAGCTCGTGGACGTTCCGGGGCCCGACGATCAGGAGCGTCTCCGCGCGCGTGTCCCGGGGCGGCAGCGCGAGGGTCTGATAGTAGATCTCGGCCCGGCGCGTCGTCGTGATGACTTTCCGCTCGGTGACGCCCGCGTTGTAGTCGGCGACTTTCGCGTAGAAGGTGTCGCGCGGCAGGTCCTCGCGGATCTTCGCCACGGCGCGGACGTCGCGGAGCTGCATGACGCAGGAGACGAGATCGAAGATCCTCGGCTCCAGCAGGACGCGCCGGCCGAGCCGCGGAAAGACGCCGGCCGTCGCCGGGTGACGCAGGGCCGTGAGGAGCGAGCGCCAGGCGGTCATCGCCTCAAAAATCTCCCGCCGGGTCTTTGGGATAGGCGCCGCTCTTGGCGATGCCGGCGCTCCGGTACCGGACGAAGGGCGGCGCCGCCGCCGACGGATAGACGTGGAAGACGCAGACGTAGCGGACGCGGCCCGCCTCGGGGTATCCGCCCTTGTGCAGGATGTTGTTGCGGAAGGGCAGCAGAAGCCCGGCCTTCCCGCGGGGCTGCTCGACGCGCGCGCGGTGCGATCTCGAGATCTCGTCGAGGTAGAGCCCGCACTTGACGTCGCGCTCGTTCTCGCCGGATCGAATCCGTCGCTGGACCTCTCCGGAGCAGAGCTCCTTGCGATAGATCGCGAGCGAGGCGTCCCAGGGCAGACACTCCATCGCTCCGTCCTCCGTGCTCACGTCCTTCAGATAGAACATGACGTTGATGCACGTGCCCGGGCCCCCGTCGGTGTGCCAGAGCTGGGAGCCGGTCGGCGCGGCCGCGAGCCTCTCCGATTTGTAGAGGACCCCGAAGAAGATCTTGAAGTGGGCTCGGTACACCTCGGTCAGGAACGCCCCCAGCGTGCCCTGAAACAGCCGCTCGATCTCGGGAAAGCTCGTGTAGATCTCGTCGCGATACCGTCCGTCGGCGTCCCAGATGTCGGCACCGCTCGATTCCTCCCGGCGGATCTTCGCCAGCATCGCGTCGGCGAGCCGCTGGTTCTCGGCGGTCCAGAAGGACGTGAAGCCCTTGTCCCCGAATACGCGCGCCTGGCCGACGATCTCCGGGCTCGTCACCCGGTCGCCGCGAAACGCGGTCCGGCAGGCCTCGAGATACTCCGTGTAGCGAGGTGCGAGCCGGCGCCCGAGACGCGAGCGGTGCCGCTTGACCGCCTTGAGCTCGAGGCGCAGGCCGACGGAACGTCTCAGGCGCGCCAGGGTCAGCATGCGTCGGCCTCCTTGAACCGCGCCCCGGACACGACGTCCATTTCCTCTCCGTCGAGGAGGAAGTGGCGCGAATGCCGGGCCTCGATGCCCATGCCCGAGCGCTCCATGATCCGCAGCATGGCCTTGTTGGCCGTCATCGTCCCGGCGACGACCTTGCGCATGCCGCCGGCGCCCAGCAGCCAGTCGACGACCAGCGACCACGCGACCGACCCGAGCCCCTGGCCCCAGACCGCGCGCTCGCCGATCAGGATCGAGACCTCGGCCAGCCGGTTCCGCCCGTCGACGTACGCCGCGATGTTCCCGACGTGGCGACGGGGCGGCCCGCTCGCCACGATCGCCCAGAAGCAATGACCGCCGTCGCGCATCGACCTCAGATAGCGGCGGCACGACTGGCTGGTGTGACGGCGGTGGCGCAGCTCGCTGAACCGCACGACTTCCGGGTCGTTGAGCCACCCGACGTACCGGCTGGTGATGTGTTGCGGCGAGAACGGCACCAGGCGGACGGGCGGCCCGCTCAAGGTCGGCGTCCTCGGCGCGCGCGTGGACGTCTTCCGGGCCTTCATCCCCGCGGTCGCTCCGCCCCACCGATGAGCCGCGCGGTGATGCGCTCGATCGACGACGCGTGCACGCTCGAGCGAATTCCGGGCGCGCCGTCGCCCGGCGCCGCCGCGAGCCAGCGCTCCAGCGCCTCGACCGAGTGGAGCCGCGCGATTCCAAAGTCCTCGAACGGCAGACAGTAGTAGGCGGGGTCCGTCCCCGGCCACTGCAGGGAAGCGCTGGGCACGCCGCACGCGGCCATCTCGGAAAGGAGCATCGACGAGATGCCGACGGCGCGCGCGGTGTCCGCGATGCACGGCGTGAGCGGCATCGCGTCCAGCTCGACGGACTGGTCGCGCCACTGCCACGCCCAGCGCCGCCACTGCTCGATCGGGTCGGCGGGGTGCGTGCGGATGACGATGCGCGTCTTGATGCCCGCGGCCCGGGCCGTCGTCACCAGCCGCTCGGCCAGCGCGAACTCGTCGACCCGGCTGAGCGGGAACTTCGACGAGGCGGGCTCGGAGATGAACCGGATCGCGCCGTCGATCGAGCCCGATCCGCCGCGCAGCTCCGCGAGCTCCTGGAGAAGCGGGCTTCCAACGACCTCGATGGCGGGTCGTCGAGGCCACCGGATTGCGGCGATCTCGTCGCGCATACGCTCGTCGAGCACCCAGACGGTGTCCGGAACGCTCCACTGGCGCCCGTCGCGGAAGCGCTCCTCGTAAGCCCACCACATGTCGCAGAAGGCGAAGGTGCGAAGGCCCAGTCCGCGGGCGGCGCGAATCAGTCGCTTCTCCAGCAGGCTCACGCGGCTGGTCCCGCAGACCGCGACATCCCACTCGCGCCGGGCCAGTGACCGCTTCAGGTAGGCGTCGAGCTCATCCGCGTTCGCGCAGAGGTGCTCGGTCACGCCGGCGGCCCAGGGGGGAAACGCGAGGCCCGGGACGCGCGCGCTCATCTCGCGGCGGACGGCCGGGGTGCCGACAAAGGCGGCGGCAAATCGCGGGTCGCTCTGCCAGGCTCGCAGCAGAGGCGCCAGGAGGTTCAATCCGCCGTGGTCGTTTCCCGCCGCCAGCACGCGCACGCTCATCCGCGATACCCGTCGACGATGACCACCCGGGCGCCCCGGTTCCACGAATAGCCGAAGCGGCGCGTCTCGTGGTGCTCGATGCGGAATCCCGCCGCCGTGAAGTATCCGAAGTAGTTGTGCCACCACATGTACTGGTCCATGTGGCGCGACCGTGGCCGCGGGTCTCGGGTGTGGACGTTGCCGAACGTCACCGGGTCGGACACGATCAGTCGCCTGACGCCCCGCATCGCATCGAGATATCCCTGGAGCTCCCCGGGCGTGAAAACGCAGAAGGTCGAGGACGCGAACACCGCATCGGGCGCGATCCTTCCCTCGCGCAACAGATCGAGGGCATAGCTCGCGACGAAGCTCAGGTTGGGCAGCCGGTGCTTCGCGGCCGCGTTCTTGACGGAGAGATCGCAGCCCACGAATCGGACTACTGGGTAGCGCGCGGCCAGATGGGCGACGACGTCGCCGTTCCCGGTTCCGATCTCGAGGACGAGCTTGGGCCCATCGCGCTCGACGGCGGCGGCGACCAGGGGAATGACGAGCCCGCGCTGCTGGTCGACGAGCGCCTTGCCGTCGGCGCGCGTGAACTCGGCGTCGCCGTAGCCGTGCAGGCTGTCGTCGCCGTAATAGCGCCGGGCGATCGCGGACATGCGATCGACGTTCTTGTTCTCGGCGTAGATGTGATAGTTCTGCCCGAGCCGACCGGCGTGCCCGCTGCAGAAGGCGGCGGCCAGGCGCCCGAGGACGTTCGGCTTGTCCTGGGCCATCCGATAGAACCGGTCGCGGCCCACCACGCCCAGGAGGGCCGCCCCGGCGAGCACGATCACCCGCTGCTTCAGCTCACCCACGGCGCTCTCCCGCGGCGCTCGACGCGAGCTCGTGTCGATGCTCGTACACCTTCTCGAAGGCCCGGACCACGTCGCGCATGTCGTCGAGCGTCGCCGGCGGCCGCATGAACTCGGTCGCGATCATCCGGCGCTCCTCGATCTCCTCGGTGACCGGGCAGCGTCCCTTGCGATAGTCGACCGTGCCCGTGTAGTGCGGGCACCGGAACGGGCATCCGGAGGCGCCCACGGCGATCTGCTGCTGGTACATCGGCTGCAGGTACAGCGGCGTGACGTAGCCGGCTGACATCATCGGCCAGTCGCGGTCCTCGGCGGTGGGCAGCTCGGCGCAGACCGCGTCGACGAACCGTTCGCGGCTCACCCCGACCACCGCCGCGTCGAACAGGAAGGGCTGCACGTAGTACACGTGCGTGCAGCCCGTCCGCACGCTCGGCGCCGCGATACCGGGCAGGGCGCCGACGTGCTTGGAGAGATATTCCGCGTTCTCGACCCGGCGCTCGAGGAGGTGCGAGAGCTTCGAGAGCTGGGCGATGCCGATGGCCGCGGGAATCTCCGTGAGGCGGAGGTTGAACCCGAAGGCGTTGACCAGGTCGGTGATGCCCCGGTCGGCCACCACCGCCTCACCGTGATTCCGGATCAGCTGCAGGCGCTCGGCGTAGCGCTCGTCGCCGGTGGTGACGATGCCGCCCTCGCCGGTGTGGATGTGCTTGTGGTAGTTCAGGCTGAACACCGTCATGTCGCTGATCGACCCGATCCGCCGTCCGCGGTAGACGGCGCCGGGCGCCTGAGCCGCGTCCTCGATGACGACCAGCCCGCGCTCGCGGGCGAGCGCCATGATCGGATCGAGGTCGGCCGGGTGGCCGAAGAGATCGACGACGACGATCGCCTTCGTGCGCGGCGTGATGCGCTCGCGCAGGCTCCGCGGGTCGACGCAGAAGATATCGGGCTCGATGTCCGCGAAGACGGGCACCGCGTGGTACCCGATCGCCACCGTCGCCGAGGCCGACATGGTGTAGGGCGGCACCAGCACCTCGTCACCGGGTCCCACGCCGGCCGCGCCGATCGCGGCAAAGAGGCCCGACGTGTTGGAGTTGAACGAGACCGCGTGCCGGGCACCGACGAGCTCGGCCCACGCGCGCTCGAACACCTGCACCCGATCGCCGCCGTAGAAGTCGCGATGCCAGGCGCCGAGGAAGCGGGACAGGATGCCGCTGTCCAGGACCTCCATCACCGCCTTCTTCTCTTCCTCGCCGATCGGGTTGTGCGCCGGGAACGGCCGCGTGCGAAGAGGCGTGCCGCCGAGAATGGCCAGCGTCGTGCTCATCAGGCACTCCTCGCCACGGTCTGCCGCGTCTCGAGGCAGCGCAGCACCTCGGCGCTGAACGCCTGGCTGTCGATCTCCCGGCGCAGCAGCGTGCGCGTCGCGTCGGGATCGGCGATGGCGTCGGCGAGCGTCTCCATCAGCCGCACGAGGACCGGCTCGTGCTCCATCGGGAAGCGCTCGCGCGGCGTCAGCACCTGGAACGAGGAATAGAGCGGATGACCGTCGAGGCCGCTCAGCTCCAGCACCTCGGGGCTGCGCGAGAGCTCGATCTTCCCGCGCTCGCACCACAAGTGCATCTCCCAGACGTAGTACCGGTCGGCGGCGACGTCGACGAACGAGACGGTCACGGCGTCGCGACCCCGCCCGAGCGTGACGAGCGCGACGTCACCGGTCCGGCTGACGAGCGTCGGCGTCCAGCCCGGGCCCCACCAGCTGTGGAACAGGTCGAGCATGTGAACGGCGGAGTGCGCGCCGCCGCCCGAGTAGGTGAGCGTGGCCGCGATCGGCTTCCCCAGCCGCCCGGCCGCGATGTGCCGCGCGACGGCCCCGACCCCGGAGTGCCAGCGCCGCGGAAAGTCCACGAGCACCGGGACGCCCAGCCGCTCCGCCTCCTCGAGGAGCCGCAGGCCCTCGGCCCCGTCGGTCGCGACCGGCTTCTCGACCACGATTCCCTTCGGCTTGCGGGCGAGCACGTCGCGCAGGTCCGTGCCGTGCTCGGCATCGGGCGTCGCGATGACCACGACGTCCCACGGCAGGCTCAGCCACTCCGCGCGCGCCCGCGGGCTCGGCGGGCAGCTCCACCGGCGCTCCGCGGCCTCGGCCCGCTCGGGGCGCTGGTCGAAGAAACCTCCGAGACTGAAGCCGCGCGACGCCTGGACCGCATGGGCCAGGCTGAGCACGTGCGGCGAGCCCGGATCGTCGAACCCCTGCGCCATCCGGCCGGCGCCGAGGATTCCGACCACGAGCCGATCGCTCAGCGCACCCATGCCGTCCTCGCCTCCCGGCATCGCGTCTCGAGCTCCGGGTGCGCGCGAATCCAGCGCACGATGTCGGCGGCCGCGTAGTGCGGGTCGGTCGACGCGAGATCCTCGTGGAGCCGCCGGATCAGGTCGTAGTCCTCCGGGAAGTCGAGCGTGGCCAGGAGCTCCTCCGCGCCCACGCACGCCGCGTGCCGGATGAACCGGGGCCGCCAGCGGTCGCCGCTCTCCGGGCGGTAGAAGCCGTACGAGACGTGCTCGCGATCCTCGGGGTCGTCCGTGGTCGCCTCGAGCTGAAACAGCGCCGAGGCGAAAAAGACCTGGACGTCCAGCCCGGCGGGGACGGCGCGATGGGGATCGGAGTTGCTGACATAGGGGTGCTCGGCCCGCGTCCGGAGGAATTCCGTCAGGGCCTCCCCGACGATGTCCGGATCGATCAGCGGACAATCGCCGGTGATCTCGACGCCGACGTCCGCGCCGCTCGACCGCAGGGCACCGCAGACGCGACCGAGCACGTCGTTCTCGCTCCCGCGGAACACTCCCACGCCGAGCTTCTCGCCGAGCGCGCTGATGGGGTCGTCGCCGGCGTTCACGGTCGTCGCGATCACCACGCCGTCCAGGCCCGGCGCGCGCCGGAGCCGCTCCACCAGGATCTCGAGCAGCGGGCGGCCCCCGGCCGGCAGCAGCACCTTGCCGGGAAGGCGGGACGACGTCATCCTTGCCTCCACGGTGGCCACGCATTTGAGGCCCGCGCGATCCGCCATCCTCCTAGGCCCCCCGCGTCGCGATCGGCGCCTTCAGCGCCGAGAGCTCGGGATGCGCCCGCGTGTAGGCGAGCAGCTCGCGATAGCCGACGGCGCGCTCGCCGACCCCCAGCGCGGAATAGAGCCGGCGCACGAGCTCGAGGTCGGCCTTCGTGTCCACGGTCCAGCGGAGATCGGAGTTATCCTCCCGATCGGTCACCGAGCCGATCGCGAAGAGATCCGGGCGCTCCTGATAGATGAAGGGCGTCACGTGCTCCCGCGCCGCGTCGGAGCGCGCCATGCGGTGGACGCGCTCGAGCGTGTCGGCGAACAGCGCCTCCGTGTCGAGGCCCCGGGGATAGGTCCGCGGCGCGACGTTCGAGACGTAGTCCCATCGCGCCGGCGCGCCGGACAGGGCGGCGATGACCCGGTCGCTCACGTCCGGATCGATCAGCGGGCAGTCGGCGGTGACCCGCACGACGAGGTCGGCTCTCGCCTCGCGGGCGGCGCCGACGTATCGCTCGAGGACGTCCGTCTCGCTGCCGCGAAACCAGCGCGCGCCCTCGCCGCGAGCGACCGCGACGACCCCGTCGTCCGTGGCGTTGACGGTGGTCGCGACGACGAGCTCGTCCGCCAGCCGGCAGCCGGCGAGCCGCCGCAGCTGCTGGGCCAGCATCGGCCGTCCCGCCAGGTCCTCCAGGACCTTGCCCGGCAGGCGGGTCGAGGTCATGCGCGCCTGGACGACGATGACGCGCCTCATCCGCCGACCTTCTCGAACATCCAGAACGTGACGTCGTCCCACCCCTCGGCCTTCGAGAGGAACTGCTGCTTGCGCAGCGCGAGGCCGGGGAAGAGCTGCCGGTACAGGCCGCCGAAATCCCGCTTGAACAAGGCACCCGGCTGGCCGCGGTACGCGACCTCGGTGGGCTCCGGCGCGTAGTACTCCCCGCACATGACGAAGCGCCGGGAGCAGCGCACGATCTCCGCCATCACCGCCGGCAGCGCGGCGGGCGGCTGATGGATGAGCACGCCGACCGTGAAGACCAGGTCGAACGCGCGGTCGCCGAACGGCAGGGCGAGGGCGGCGGCGTTCACCGGCCGCGCCGCGGGCACCGCGCGGTGAAGCCGGCCGAGTGCCAGAAGGTTGACGTCGACGCCGCAGACCGCGCCGGGCGCGCCCTCCGGGGCGATCCAGCGGAGGTTCGCGCCGAGGTTACAGCCCACCTCCAGCACGCGCGAGGCCGGGAACTCGTCCAGCGTCGCGCGCCAGAAGCGCCGCCGCTCCTCTCCGGCCGCCGCGTTGCGCTCGGTATAGGCGTCGCCGAACTCGCCGGACCACAGGGCCTCGAGCCGCGCGGCATCCGGCGGCGTCCGGGCGTCGGCGCGATTCCCGACGCTCACAGGCGCACCGAAAAGCCGGCCTCGCGCAGGTACTGCTTGGCCGCGAGGGGCGTCTGCTCGGTGAAGTGGTACATGCTGGCCGCCGCCACCGCCGACGCCCGGCCCTCGCGGAGGACCTCGGCCATGTGCGCGTAGGTCCCGGCGCCTCCGGAGGCGATCACCGGGATCGACACAGCGTCGCTCACCAGGCGCGTGAGCTCGACGTCGTAGCCCTGCAGCGTGCCGTCCCGGTCGATGGAGGTCAGCAGCACCTCGCCCGCGCCCATCGCCTCCGCGTCCTTGGCGAGCACGGCCGGGTCCTTGCCGACCGGCCGCCGCCCCGCGTGCGTGTACGATTCGTACGTGCCGTCGGCCCGGCGCCGCGCGTCGATCGACACCACCACGCACTGCGACCCGAAGCGATCGGCGATCTCCCGGATCAGCGCCGGCTGCTCGACCGCCGCGGAATTGATGGCGACCTTGTCCGCCCCGACCTTGAGCAGCCGCCGCACGTGCTCGACCGTTCGCACGCCGCCGCCGACCGTCAGCGGCATGAAGCACTCGTCGGCGAGGTCGTCGACGGTCTCGAAGTCGGGCGGCCGTCCGTCGCTGGTCGCGGTGATGTCCAGGTAGACGAGCTCGTCCACCTCGCGCATGTTGTAGACCTTCACCGCCTGCATCGCGCTGCCCACCCGGCGCCACGAGTCGAACGCCACGCCCTTGACGAGCCCGACGTCCTTGAAGAGCAAGGTCGGCATCACGCGGATCTTCGGCATCGTGCTTCCTACAGCGCCAGGAAGTTCCTGAGAACCTGGAAGCCCAGCCGCTGGCTCTTCTCAGGATGGAACTGGACGCCGAGGATCCGTCCGCGCGCGATCGCCGAGACGAATCCGCCGCAATAGGGCGTCACCGCGAGCACGTCCTCCTTGTCGTGGCAGACCAGGTGGTAGCTGTGGACAAAGTAGAAATCGCGGCCCGTGTCGACACCGGCGAAGAGCGGCGAGGCGCGCGTGAAGGCGACCTCGTTCCAGCCGATGTGCGGGATCCGCTGATCCTCGCCGGCCGGCTCGAGGCGCCGGACCTCGCCCTCGATCCACCCGAGGCCGTCCGTGACGCCGCCTTCGTAGCCGCGCGTGCCGAGCAGCTGCATGCCCAGGCAGATGCCCAGGAACGGGATGCCCCCGACCACCGCGTGCTCCCTCAGGATCTCGTCGAGGCCTCGCGCGCGGAGGTTGCGGATACCGTCGCCGAACGCGCCGACGCCCGGCAGCACGATGTGCGTGGCGCTCTCGATCTCCGCGGCGCGGTCGGTCACGACCGGGCGGCCCCCGCATTCCTCGATGGCGCGCGCCACCGAGTCGAGGTTTCCCATTCCGTAGTCGACCACCGCCACCTGTTTCATGGATTGTCGTAGTTGATCTTGGTCAGGTTGCCGTCCCGGTCCTTGACCAGGTTGCCGCGCGCGTCGCACTCGAACAGCTTCTTGTTCGTGAACCGGTCGCAGATCCGGATGAACTCGTCCAGCGTCATGTCGATCGACTTCACGATCTCCTCGATCGGCGTGCCGAGGTACACCCACGGGAACTTGCCGTCGTGCATCCGCACCAGCTTGACGGCGTCGGCGCGGGGGAGCCGGCCCCGCCGGACGTGCAGGCACGCCAGGTCGGTGGCGCGCCCGAATCCGTACTTGAGGAACTTGAAGTAGTCGTGGACGCCGGTCTGGGCGTTGTCGAGGTTCTCGTAGTTGACCAGCGCGCCCTCGACCGGCTGCGGGTACGTCTCGAAGCCGTGGGCCTGAGCGTAGAGCGCGTTCGAATAGCCGTCCCACGGCACGTAGTAGCCGAGGAAGAGGCCCGTCACGCCCACGCGACGCAGCGCCTCGTCGCTCGGATAGGTGTACTGGATCAGGTGCTTGGGCTCGAGCCCTTCCTTCCCCGCGAGGTCGGAGACGCGGAGGCCCAGGAGCCCCCCGAATTCCTCGAGCCAGCGCCGCGTCAGGACGTTGTCCTCGGCGGCGCCGGCGGGGCCGCCGTACTCGTTCTGCGGATTTTCGCCCCAGACGATGAGCGGGATGCCGAGCTGGACGGCGATGCGAACCGGAATCGTGAAGATCGTGACGTGCTCCGGCCACGAGATGTCGCCGACCTGCGTGAGCGCCAGCCGGTTGATCTTCCGGCGGACGACGGGATTGGTCGTCACCTCGATGTAGTCGACGCCCTGCCTCTTCAAGTTCTCGATGTTGCGCCGCCCGATGGCCGACAGGTGGTCGGTCGTGGCGGTGACCGCGAGCGGGTTCATCCCGAGCTCGAGCAGGCGGATGGTCTGGAAGTGGCTGTCCTTGCCGCCGCTCACCGGCACGACGCAGTCGTAGTTCTCGCCGTTCTTCGCGCGGTAGCGCTCGAGGATCGCCTGCAGCTCCTGCCGGCGCCGGTCCCAGTCGACGGCCCCGCGGCGCTCGTAGTTACGGCAGGCGCTGCAGACGCCGTCGCCGTCGATGAACAGATCGGGTTTGGTCTCCGGCATCACGCACCGCGCGCAGTACCTGACGGATCTCATCGCGGGGCCTCCAGGACCGCCATCACCGCCACGTCGAGGAACTCGTCTCCCTTTCGGACGTGCTGCCGCAGCACGCCCTCGGGCTGGAAGCCCACGCGCCGGTAGAGCCGGACCGCATCCTCGTTGCGCGCGAGCACGTGAAGATAGACGCGCCGCAGTCCGAGCGTCCCGAACGCGTACGCCAGCAGGAGGCGGCTCGCCTCGGCGGCGAGTCCCTTGCCGCGCGCATCCGGCTCGCCGATCAGGACGCCGTACTCCGCGCGCCGGTTCACCCGATCGATGTGGCTGAGTCCGATCGTCCCCACGCTCCGGCCGCTCGTGCGCTCCACGATCATGAATTCGTGCCGATCGCCGCGCGCTTCCACGTCGGCCAGCCATCGCAGGTGCTCCTCGATGGTCGGCGGCCGCCCGCTGAAAAGCTGCGCCTGCACCTCCGGGTCGGCGCGCATGCGCACGACGTCGGCCGCGTCCTCCCGGCTCATCCGTCTCAGCAGCACGCGCTCGCCCTCGATCACTTCAGGTCCTCCAGGCGGATCAGGGCTTCGGCGCCGATCGCGCGGACCGTCGTGCGGCCGATGACCCGCTCGAGCGCCTCCGGGGGCAGCCCGAAGCCGAGCTTGCCGCAGCGCAGGACCGCGACGTTGTCGCGCGTCAACGCCTCGCCCGGCCGGATGTCGCGCACGGCGAAGATGCTCCGCCGGGCGAAGGCGCGCAGCTCCTCCTCCTCGGGCAGCGTCTCCTTGCGGCCGTGGCCGAGCGCCTGCTCGGCCTCGCGCACGCGCTGGACGAGCGCCCGGAGCTCGTGCGGCTCGACGGCGAACTCGTGGTCGGGCCCGGGCAGGCGGTTCGACAGCGTGAAGTGCTTCTCGATGAGGCAGGCGCCGAGCGTGACCGCGACGACGGGGGCGACGAGGGGATCGCGCGAGTGGTCCGAGAGCCCGGTCGGCAGCCCGGTAGCCTCCCGCAACGAGACGAGCGCCCGCGCGTTGACGGCGTCGAGGGGCGTCGGATACTTCGCCGTGCACTGGAGCAGGACGATCTGATCGTTCCCTTCCGACCGGATGATCTCCACGGCGTGCAGGACCTCGTCGAGGACCGCGGCGCCGGTAGACACGATCATCGGCTTGCCCTTGCGCGCGATGTGCTTCAACAGCGGCGCGTGGGTCATCTCGTACGACGCCACCTTGAACGCCGGCACCCACGGATCGAGCAGGTCGGCCGACTCCTCGTCGAACGGCGAGGACAGAAACGCGAGCCCGCGGCGGCGGCAGTGTCCGGCGAGCTCCGGCACCCAGTCGTCGGGTGTCTCCATGTCGTGGATGATGTCGTAGATGGAGCGCGACGTGTTCAGGTAGTCGCTCGCGCCCGCCGACCGCGGGTAGAGCTTCGCGGCCTTGAACTGCTGGAACTTCACCGCGTCGGCCCGCGCGTCGGCCGCCGCGTCGATGAGCCGGAGCGCCTGCTCGAAGCTGCCGTTGTGATTGCTGCCGGCCTCCGCGACGATGTAGGCGGGCTCACCGTCGCCGACCCAGCGCTCGCCGATCTTCACCTTCGTCATGCGGCGACCCCGAGGGCGGCGATCTCGCGCGCGACCCGCCCGGCGCCGCGGCCGTCGACGAGCGTCTGCCCCTGGCCGCTCATCCGCGCCCGGCGCTCCGCATCGGCGGCGAGGTCCGCGAGCGCTCGGCCGATCCTGGCGCCGAGGTCGGCGTCGCCGGCATCGCCGACCCAGACGAGTGTCCCGGCCTCCGCGAGCGCGGTCAGATTCAGCGTCTGGTTGTCGGCGAGACGGATCGCGACCGCCGGCGTCCCGGTCGCCGCGAGCTCGTACGTCGTCTGGCCGCCCCCGCACAGCGCGACGTCGGCCGACAGCATGAGCGACGCGACGTCCTTGGGATCTTCGTGGATCGCCACGCGGCCGGGCGCGGCGTCGACCGCGACCCGCAGCGCCCGGCTCCGCGTCGTGAAGGGTCCGACGACGACGTCCTGCTCGACCGCGCCGAGGGCTTGCGCGGCCCAGCCGACCAGCCGCGACGTGAGATCGTCCGGGTCGCCGCCGCCGACGGTCACCAGCACCCGCCGCGCACGCGCGGGGATGCCTCGCGCGCCCGCCTGGCTGAACGCCGGGCGCAGGAGCGCGTAGCTCGCTCCGAGCAGGAAGCGCGTGCGCGCCGCTCCGCGGTAGCGGAGCCGTCCCGCGCCCGCGCTCGGGTTGACGACGAGGTCCACCGGCAGCTCGTGGTCGGCGAGATCGTCGATGACCACGACGCGAAGGCCGGCGCCGGTGAGCCTCGTCAGATACCCGGCCTCACGCGCCGGCGTGTCCACCACGATCACCGGCACCTGCCGCGCGCGACAGTGCGCGAGCGTGCCGGCCAGATCGCGCGCGGGCTCGACCGGCAGGACCTCGAAGTCCGACGCCTGGAGCCACTCGCGCGCGCGCCCCTCACCCGCGAAGACGAACAGGCTCTCCACCCCCAGCTCGCGCAGCGCCCCCGCGAGGGTCAGGCAGCGCCGGGCGTGGCCCAGCCCGATGTCGGGCCCCGCGTCGGCACGGAAGACGACACGCGGCGTGGCCGTCATCGCCGGTAGTGGCCGAGCACCTTGTCCACGGCGTGGACGACGTCGTCGACGTCCGCGTCCGTCATCGCCGGGAAGATCGGAAGGCTGAGCATCCGCTCGTACGCATCCTCCGCCACGGGCCAGCCGCCGCGCCGGAAGCCGATCCGCTCGTAATAGGGGTGCCAGGGGACGGGGATGTAGTGGACGTTGACGCCGATGTTCTCGGCGCGCAGCGCGCGGAACACCTCGGTCCGGCCGACGCGGAGGCCTTCGAGCCGCAGGCGAACGACATAGAGATGCCACGCGGCTTCGCGGTCGCCGAACGTGACCGGCGGCTCGATCTCCGGCAGCGCGGCGAAGGCGCGCGCGTACCGTGCGGCGATTTCCCGGCGCCGGACGATCTGGTCCCCGAGCCGCCCGAGCTGAGAGAGCCCGAGCGCCGCCTGGATGTCGCTCAGCCGGTAGTTGTAGCCGAGCTCGGCCATCTCGTAGCGCCAGTCCTCGCGCTGCTGGTGCTCCCGCGTGATGCCGTGATTGCGAAACATGCGGACACGCGCCGCGAGCTTCGCGTCGTCCGTGGTGACGATGCCGCCCTCCCCGGTCGTGATGTGCTTGACCGGGTGCAGGCTGAACGTCGTCAACCGCGCGATGGATCCCACGGGACGGCCCCGGTACGCGGCGCCGAGGGCATGCGAGGCGTCCTCGATGAGGGTCAGCCCGCGGCGCGCGCAGAGCGCGTCCAGCTCGTCCAGATCCGACGGCTCGCCGGTGTAGTCGACCGTGATCACCGCCTTCGTTCTCGGCGTCACGCACGCCTCGACCCGGGCGGGATCCAGGTTGAGGGTGTCGGGCCGCACGTCGGCGAACACGACCGCGCCCCCGAGATAGAGGACGCAGTTCGCGGTCGCCGCGAAGGTCAGCGGGGTCGTGACCGCCTCGTCGCCGGTCCCGATGCCGGCGGCGAATGCGGCGGCGTGGAGCGCGGCCGTCCCGCTGCTCAGGGCGACGGCGTACGGGGCGCCGACGGCCTTGGCGAACGCGGCCTCGAACTCGTCGACCGCGGGGCCGGTCGTGAGCCAGTCCGAGCGGAGCGCCGTCACCACCGCGTCGACGTCGGCCTGATCCACCCGATGCCGCCCGTAGGGCAGCATCGCGGCCCGGACCGGGCGGCCGCCATCGATCGCGAGCGGGGCGTGCGCCGTCATGCCAGGGGTCCGAGGAGCTGCGAGAGGGTCTCGGGCGTGAGCTGCTGGGTGTTCGTGTCGCTCGCGTACCGGAAGCCGGCGCGGAGCGGGTGGCCACCCTTCCACCGCTTCGACGCCTGCTCGGAGCCGAGGGGCAGGATCACGAACTTGTCGTCGAGCTCGACCGTGTAGCGCGCCTCGTCCTCGGACACGAGGATCTCGTGCGTCTTCTCGCCGGGCCGGATGCCGATCACCTCGATCTCGCAGTCGGGCGCGACGGTCCGCGACAGCTCGAGAATGGTCATCGACGGGATCTTCGGCACGAAGATCTCCCCGCCGTGCATCTCCTCGACGGACCGGACCACGAACCGCACGCCCTGCTCGAGCGTGATCCAGAAGCGGCTCATGGCCGGGTCGGTGATCGTGATGCGGCCGTTGCGGCGCTGTTCCAGGAAGACGGGAATGACGCTGCCGCGGCTGGCGACGACGTTGCCGTACCGGGAGCAGGCGAACCGGGTCTCGCGGCCGCCCGCGTACTGGTTGCCGTCGACGAAGAGCTTCTCGGCGCAGAGCTTCGTCGCGCCATAGAGATTGATGGGGCTGACGGCCTTGTCGGTGCTGAGCGCCATCACGCGCTTGACGCCGCAGTCGATCGCGGCGTCGATGACGTTCTTCGCGCCCATCACGTTCGTCAGGATCGCCTCGAACGGGTTGTACTCGCATGCCGGCACCTGCTTCAGGGCCGCCGCGTGCACGACGACGTCGACGCCGTAGAACGCCCGGTAGAGCCGCTCGCGATCCCGCACGTCGCCGAGGAAGTAGCGGAGGGGCGAATCCCCGGTGTCGGGAAATTGCTGCCGCATCTCGTGCTGCTTCAGCTCGTCGCGGCTGAAGACGATGAGCTTTCGGGGCCGCAGCTCGCGCAGGACGAGCTCCACGAATTTTCGGCCGAAGGACCCGGTGCCGCCGGTGATCAGGATGCTCTGCTCGGTCCAGTTCATCGCGTCGCTCCGTGCGTCCGTTGCGACCGGTACCACTCGACGGTGTGGCGCAGGCCGTCCTCGAAGCCCGTGCGCGCCCGGAAGCCGAACCAGCGCTCGGCCCGGGTCGTGTCGACGCACCGGCGCGGCTGCCCGTTGGGCTTGGTGGTGTCCCACACGATGCCGCCGGTGAAGCCCGTGAGCTTCGCCACGACCTGGACGAGGTCCCGGATGCTGATCTCCATCCCGGAGCCGAGGTTGACGGGCTCCGGACCGTCGTAGCGCTCGGCGGCCAGCACGATCGCCTCCGCCGCGTCGTCCACGTAGAGAAATTCGCGCGTGGGCGTCCCGTCGCCCCAGCACACGATCTCCGGCGCGGCCCGCTCGATGGCCTCGACGCACTTTTCGATGAGCGCCGGGATCACGTGCGAGTTCTCGGGGTCGACGTGATCCCCCGGCCCGTAGAGGTTGACCGGCATCACGTGCGTGGCGTTGAAGCCGTACTGCTGGCGATAGGCCTGCGCCTGCACCAGCAGCATCTTCTTGGCGAGGCCGTACGGCGCGTTCGTCTCCTCCGGATAGCCGCTCCACAGATCGTCCTCGGAGAACGGCACCGGGGTCAGCTTCGGGTACGCGCAGATCGTGCTCACGCCGACGAACTTGGAGACACCGGCGCGCCACGACTCGTGCAGGAGCTGCGTGCCCATCAGCAGGTTGTCGTAGAAGAACTCGGCCGGATGCGCCCGATTGGCGCCGATCCCGCCGACCTTCGCGGCCAGGTGAATGACCAGGTCGGGGCCGGTGTCGCGGAGCACGCGCTCGATATCGGCGAGCCGGCGGAGGTCGTAGTCACGGCTCCGGGGGACCACCACGGTGCGGCACCCGCGCGCCTCGAGCGCCTCGACGACGCGCGCGCCGAGGAACCCGGCGCCTCCGGTCACGAGCACGCGGCGGTCATCCCAGAAGCCGCGCCCGGCCGCCACGCTCATCCGATCCCCGCTGCGCTCCCGGCCGCGGACGGCGGCGAGGCGAGCTGACGAAGCGTGAGAATCTTCTCGCGCGGCACGTTCAGCCGCGCCAGCTCGGCGACGTGCTGCTCCGGGTGATCGAAGGCCGCCACGATGACGCCGTCGAACTCCTCGCCGAGGATCTCGGCGATCGGGCGCACCGGAAAGCCGAGGAAGTGGCCGCTGGCCTCCCGGGCAAAAACACCGACGGGCTCGAGCCCGAATTCCTTGAGGGTCAGATAGGCGAGCTCGGCCGGCTCCCCGGTGCCGTAGAGCACGATGCGCTTGACGCCGGCGCTCGCGAGCGGGCTCAGCGACTCGCGAAGGGTCTGCCGCGAGCGGCGATACAGGTGAATCGAGTAGGCCATGTGCTCGTAGGTCAGTCGGCCCTTCTCGGCGATGCCCTTCGGCGTGAGGAGGTACCGGAGGCGCTTGCCCGCCGCCGGCTTCTTCGGGAACTCGACGATCTTGATGGACCCCTTGCGGGCCAGGCGCTTGAGCAGCAGGTTGGTCAGGCCGAGGGCCACCCCCAGACGCTGGGCGAGCGCCCGCTGGCTCAGGGGCCGGCCCTCACCGATGGCGGTGAGGATCTCGAGGTCGCGCGCGGCGTTGCGCTCCACGGGTACGGTCAGGCGGCAGGGCGCCGGTCGGTGTTCATCATTTGAACGTTCAGTACTTGAACATGCCCGGCCCCGGCCGGTCAAGAAATTTTTCGAGCGGCCGAGGAAAACTCCCCTGAAGTCACGGGGTTGCCTATAATCGCCCGCGGTGACTTCGGACGGGATCCGGTACGCGATCGAGGACCGCGGGAGCGAGCGCATCCTCCGGTTCGGGGGGCGCGAGCACCCCACCTACTACACCGAGCGCCTGATCCGGATGCTGATCGAGCGCAAGGGCGTCGAGCGCACTCCCCTCTACTTTCCGTTCAAGGAGACACGGGGCCGTTACTTCCTCGAGCGCCTCTTTACCTACCTGGCGGCCCGCGGAGCCGCGGGGCTGGCCGTGCTCGAGGTCGGCTGCTCCTTCGGGCACATCACGGAATACCTGAACGATCAGCCCCTGGTCGCCACGATCGACTCGTTCGACGTCGACCCGGACTTCGTGGAGATGGCCCGCGCCAAGGTCGAGGATCTCCGCCTCTCGAAGGTGAGGCGGCTCCTCGATTTGACCGACGACGAGACCACCCGTCTCCCGTTCCCCGACGGGAGCTTCGGTCTCGTCCTGGCGATCGGGGTCGTCGAGCATCTCGCGCCCGCCGGCCGGTCCCGTCACGTGAACGAATGGTGGCGCGTCGTCGCCCCCGGGGGCCACCTCGTCGTCCTGGACACGCCGAACCGGGCGTTTCCGCTCGAGACGCACTCGGTCGGCCTTCCCGCGATCCAGTGGCTGCCCCCACGAATCGCGTTCGCCTATGCGCGTCTGGCGCGGGCGCAATTCCGGGGCGTCTCGTTCGAGCAGTTCGACCGGCACGGCGCGTGGCGCAACGCCTGGCTGCGGGAGTGCCTTCCGGCGGGCGATCGGACGGCTCTGCGGGACGTGACCGAGGAGGCCGGCTACGGCTGGCGCTTCTTCCGGGACACCGCGCGCTCGCGCACGCGGCGCGCCCTCTTGCCCCTGTTCGGGATGGCGTGCGGGGCGCTGCGGCTGCTCGGACTGCCCCCCTCGCTGGCGCTACCCTATTTCAACCTCGTGCTGAGGAAGAGCGGGGACCCGGCGCTCCGCTGACGGTCGCCGGGCGCGATCCGGCTACTCGCCGACCACCTGGATGCTGATCTCCCGCTTCCGCGGGCCATCGAGCTCGGCGAAGATGACCGACTGGAACCGGCCGAGCGTCAGCTCGCCGTTGTTGACGGCGACCGCGACATTGCGGCCGAGCAGCGCGGCGCGCAGGTGCGAGTGGGCGTTGCCG
>DASPZZ010000254.1:0-9356 GCA_035635995.1 Binatia bacterium
ACTGAATCCGGTGTTCCAGCCGCCGCGGGCGTCGAACTCACGGATGAGGTCGAGAAGGCGAGCGGTCGCGGCTTCGAGATGCGCCGACAGCTCAGCGATCTCGTCGCCCAGTCGGTCCAGTGAGAGCATTTCCATGACGAGCCCTCCTTCCGCTTGGGGCGACTCTACACCCGAGTTTCGGAGCTATCTGGGAGGCACGACGAGCGGCAATCTCGACACGATCGACATTTTTCGCGACGAGCCGAACCGATGCGCCACTCCGGCCTTCCGTGGGCCGCTGGGCCGGTATTCGCCGCGTGCTGCCAACACGCGGCGCGTGCCCACGCGGAAATCTGTCAAGCGGAGAATCGCGGGTCGAGCCGCGGCGTTCCTCGCGTCTACTGTCGACGTTTCGATACGCCGATCTTCACCTCAGGACGCTATCCCCCGTCGTTCGCGATCACGGAGCGCCCGGTGGCGCGCAGCAGTCGCCGATCGGCCTCCGGGCTCGACGCCGGCGCGACGCGACGCACGACGTCCTGCGTGAAGGTCCGGATGATTTTCCCCTCGGGCCAGCGCGTTCCCTGAGGATCGCGGCCGCGCGAGACCGCGTGAATCCCGTCGCGCACGATGCGCCGGAGCATGATGACGCCGCGGTCGGTCGACGCCAGATGCTCGAGCGCGTGGATCGCGATGGTCCGTTGACTCGACTGGGCGTCGAAGTCCGCCGGGAAGCACTGCCGCTCGGCGTAGGTCCGGTCGCCGGACTGCCCGAAGCCCGGCTGGGCCACCTGCTCGGCCGTGAGCCCCCAGGCCGGATCCACTTGCGCCAGCTCGAAGTTCGTCGTGTGCGTGTCGTCGTTGGGCACGGCCCAGCGAATGATGACCGGCCGGCTCGCCGGCTTGGGCTCGCTGGCCTCTTCGATCTCGCGCGTGAACTGGTGGACGTTCGGCGGCATGAAGTCGCACACGCGGACCCACACGAGATCGCCCACGCGCCGGGTCGCCAGGTAGACCATACCGGCCTCGGTCAGCTTCCAGTCGAGCTCGGGGACGGCGCCGAACGCCTCGGTGAACTGGTAGCCGCTGCTCAGCGCGTGCAGAAACGCGGTGTGCACCGGGTCCATGCTGTTGTCCTTCACCTGGAGCCAGTTGCACGGCAGCCCAAACTTCGCGGCCGGCATGAGCTGATAGCCCGGCACCTCGTAGCTGTCGTAGACCGGGAACGCGGGCCGTCGGTCCGGCGGCCCCAGATAGGCGAACACCAGGCCCGCGAACTCGTGCGTCGGATAGGCGCCCTGCCAGACCCGCTCCTTGAGCCGACTGCCCGTCGGCTCGCCCGGAGTCTCCAGGCACCGTCCGTCGACGTCGTAGACCCAGCCGTGATAGCAGCAGCGGATGCCGCGCTCGACGGGGATCCCGAACTCGAGCGACGTCCCGCGATGGGCGCAGTGCAAGTGCAGCGCGCCGACGTGTCCGCCGCGATCGCGGAAGACCACCAGATCCTCGCCCAGAATCTGCGCGCGCAGCGGCGTGGTCGTCAGATCGCGGGCGAATGCGACCGGCTGCCAGAACCGGCGCAGGTACTCGCCGCACGGCGTCCCGGGGCCCACCCGGGTCAGCTCGGCATCGGCCGGCGGAACTTCGCGGCGGCGATAGCCGTCGAACGGCTCCGCCCCCTGCTTCCCGATTCGCGACCGAGCTTTCTTCACAAGAGCCGCGCCTATCGCACTGACTGGCGCCGGGGCAGCCATTCGACCGTGACAAGACCGGCGGCGGCCAGCCGCCTGAACTCCGGGTCCCCAGTGACTACGACACCGCGGAGATCCTGAGCGGCGACGACGGCGAACGTGTCGGCGTACGAGATGGGGAAGCGGGCCTTGATGTGGGCCGCCGCCAGCACCGTCGACCGCGAAATCCCCACAATCTCCAGCGGGAGCTGATCGATGGCCCCGAGCGTGCGACGGGCTTCGACGATGCCACGCTCGCGCTCAGTGATGTAGAGGGCTTCGCCGAGGTTGATCAGTGACAGGTACACGGTGTGACGTCGCGCCTCCGCGCCGGTGAGGATCGATCGGACTCGCGACATTCCCGCCTCGCCCTCGAGATAAGCCAAAAGCGCGAAGCTGTCTAGCACATAGGCCGAGAGGCTACCGGCCACGCGAGCGCTCTCGTCTGTGCTCGGCGAGCAACGCGCGGGTCAGAGACGTTCGCCCCTTCAACATGCCGGCCGCTTGCCGCACGGGTCTCCGCATCGCCGGAACGAGTGCGAGGACGCCGCCGTAGTCGACGACGGACACCTCGGCGCCTGGATGCAGGTTGTATTTCTTCCGCAGGTCGGCCGGAATGACGACCCAGCCCTTCTCGGAGACAATGACAGACATGACTCGGCCTCCTCGGCGTTATACGTTCAAGAAAGAATGTATAACTCTAGCCTCGTCCGGCGCAAGAGGGCGCAGCGAAACACGGCCAGCCAGAGGCTATTGACCTCGCGTCGGCGCCGACGGTAGTGTCTACCGATGTCCACGAGGCCCCTCTCCCGGCTCGACCCCGAAGAGGTCGCCAAAGCCGTGACGGCCTTCATCAACGCGACCATCATGGCTCGCAGCCATCCGGTGCAGCCCGACGACGACCTCGAGCTGGCCGGGCTCGACTCCATGGCGCTGCTCAGGGTCTTGCTCTTCATCGAGGCTCAGTTCGGCTTCTGGATGCCCGACGAGGATCTCGTCGCCGAGAACATCAGGACCGCCCGGGCCTTCGCGACCTACATCTGCCGACGGAGCGCGTGAGAACACCCGGGCTCCGTCGGCTGCCCCTGCGCGGCGCCGACCTCGTGCTCGTCGCGATGCAAGCGCTCTGGAAGCGCGCCGGCGTGAGCAACAACACGCTCATAGTCGTCCAGTGCGACGGGCTGCTCGATCCCGAGCGGATCCGGCGGGCCATCGACCGGTTCCTGGACTTCTGCCCGTGGCCGGCGGCACGTCTCTCCCGTCCGTTCCCCTGGGGCAGGCTGCACTGGGCGGCCCGGCGGCGTGCTGAGATGGGCGCGCCGCCGCTGCGCCACCGGTACCTGAGCTCGCCCGACGCGCTCCACGCCGTGCTCGAGGCCGAGCTCAACGCGGCGATCGATCCCCGGCGCGAGCCGCCGCTTCGATTCTCGATCCTCAATTGCACGTCGGAGGCGGCGGGACCGCAGAGCGTCCTGGTCGTCACCTGGTTTCATCCCCTCATGGACCCGCGCGGAGGACAGAACCTTCTCGCGCATCTGGCGCACCTCGACCAGATCGACGGGCGGGCGCCGTGGGGCGGCGCGCCGCCGGTGTTCGTGTCGGAGCCCGATCCGCGCCCGCTGAAGGAACGCGGGCGGCTCGGGCGTCGGAGCCAGCGCTACATGCGGACGCTCATGCCCGCGCCACCGGTGTCGCCGGGAAGCGGCCTGACGTGGCCCGGACGGGCGCGGTTCCGACAGGAAAGCTTCGTCGGCGACGATCAGGGAACCGGCGGCGTCCGCTCGACGCGCGAGATCTGCTGGCGCCTGGCGCTCGTCGGCAAGACCATGGCCGAGCTCTGGCGCCAGCGGGGGCTGCCCGACGTGCCGTTTCTCGTCCCGATCTCCGTCGACTTGCGACCCAAGGGCGAGCCCGGGGCGACCTTCGGCAACGTGCTCGCCTTCCACTTCGCTCGGTTCCGGCCTTCTGAAACGGCCGACGTGCCCGGCTTGACGGCGGCGCTGCGCCGTCAGATGACCGACGCTCTCCGCGACGGGCAGATCGACGCCAACGCGGTGGCGATGGAGTTCCTCGCGTACCGTCCCCTCTCGGTGATGCTGCGCGATCTGCCCGGAACGGCCAGCCAAGAGACCTTTTCCTTCAATTGCGCGGACCTCATGGATTTCCCCCCGGCGCTCGAGAAGCTCTTCGGGCGACGCGTCGTCAACGCGTACCACGCCCCCTCGGTGCTGCCCCGGCCCGGGATCGGCGTATTCTTCAATCGATGCGGGATCCGGAACAACCTGGTCGTATCGTGGATCGAGGGAGCGGTGACGGAGGACGAGGTCGCGCGCACCATCGAGCTCGTTCGCGAGGGCATGGGGTGGACCAGCGTCCGCTGAGCTACGACGTCGTGGTCGTGGGGGGCGGCGCCGCGGGCGTGGCCGCCGCCGTGGCCGCCGCGCGCGCGGGCGCGCGCACCGCGCTCGTCGAACGCTACGGCTTTCTCGGGGGCATGGCGACGGCCGGCATGGTGAGCACGATCTGCGGCCTCTATCGCACCTCGTCCTCCGGGCCCCCGGAGCCGCTCAACGAGGGCCTCGCCGAGACCGTCGCCGAGCGGCTCCGGGCGATGCCCGGCTGCGGCGCGCCGGTGCGTCGGGGGCGAACCTACGTCCTGCCCTACACGCCGTTCGCCTTCGCCTGCCTGGCCGACGAGCTCGCGGCCTCGGCTCGGCACCTCGACGTGTATCTTCACGCCTTCCTCGTGGGGCTCGAAGCCGCCGCGGGCCGGGTCGAAGCGGTCCGCGTCGCGACCTGGGAGCGGCTCGTCGAGCTGAGAGCGCGGGCCGTCGTGGACGCGAGCGGCGACGCCGTCGTGGCCCACCTCGCGGGCGTGGCCACGGTGACGGCGCCGCTGGCCGAGCGCCAGCTGCCGTCCCTGGTCTTCGTTCTCCAGCACGTCGACACGGAAGCCCTCGGCTCCGGCCCACGCGTGGCGCTCCTGAGATCGCTGGTCACGGCCGAGCAGGAGGGACGCTTGCCCAAGGGAGCCGCCAACCTCGCGCTGGCCCCGTCGCCGCAGCCGGGCGAAGTCGTCTGCAAGCTGACGCTGAGCGGGATCGCCGAAGAGCTTCCCCCGAGCCGCGACTTCCTGACCGTCGCCGAGCAGGAAGGTCGCAAGCGCGCCCTCGCCGTCACCGAGTTTCTGAAAACGATGCCCGCGTTCGCGCGGGCCTTCGTCTCCCACGCGGCGCCTCAGGTCGGCGTCCGCGAGAGTCGCCGGGTGATCGGGCGCTATCAGCTCACGCGTGACGACGTCCTGAGCGGTCGCACGTTCGCGGACGGCGTCGCCCGCGCAAGCTGGCCCATCGAGCTGTGGGAGGAAGGGCGGCTCGGCGCCACGTACGAGTATCTCCCCGACGGGACCCACTACGACATTCCGCTTCGCTGCCTCCAGGCCCGGGACCTCGAGAACCTCTTCGTCGCCGGACGCTGCATGAGCGCCACGCACGAAGCGCTCGGCTCGGCGCGCGTGATCGGAACCTGCCTGGCGGCGGGTGAGGCGGTCGGGCGCGCGGCCGCCCGCCACGGCGGGGCGCGATGAACCTCGTCGAGCTGCTCTATGCGTCGGCCGACCGGTATTCGGCCCGCCGGGCCGTGACCGACGTGCGCTCGGGCCGCTCGCTGAGCTACGGACAGCTCGCTCGAGAGACGCAGCGGGTCGCCGCGTTCCTCAAGAGCGAGGGCGTGGAGCCCGGCCAGCGGATCGGGCTTCTCGCCCCGAACGACCCGGCGTATCTGCCGGCCGCCTTCGGTCTCCTGGCCGCGGGTGCCTGTCTGGTACCGCTCGCCAGCAACCTCACGCCCGTCGAGGTCGCCGAGATCGTCCGCGAGGTCCAGCTGAACGGCTGCCTCGCCTGGCCGAGGGCCGATGGGCGCGCGGATGTACCCGGAGGCCCCGCGGACGCGGCCGTGAGACGTGCGGTCGTGCGGGGCGGCGAGTGCGACGGCTTCACGTTCCGGTGGATCGATCGTGGCGCCCGCGCCCCGGCTGGGTTCGACGCGCTGAACGCCGCCTTCATCCGGTTCACCTCGGGGACCACCGCGCGGAGCAAGGGCGTGGTGCTGTCGCACGAGGCCACCGCCGCGCGAGTCGAGGCCGCCGACCGCGTGCTCAAGTTCAGCGAAGAGGACCGGATCCTGTGGGTGCTTCCGCTCGCCTATCACTTCGCCGTCACGATCGTCGCCTACGTGCGGGCCGGAGCCCACATCCTCATGTGCTCCGAGACGCTGCCGAATGGGATGCTCGACGCGGCGCGCCGGCTCGAGCCGAGCGTGCTCTATGCCGCGCCCCTCCACTTCGAGCGCATGGCGAATCTCGGGCCGAGCCGGCCGCTCACGAGCATCCGGGTGACCCTCTCCACGGCCGCTCCGATCTCGCCCGCCGTGATGGATCGCTTCGAGTCCGTCTACGGCGTTCCGGTCGGCCAGGCCTACGGCATCATCGAGGCCGGCCTGGCCTGCATCAACCTGGGCATCGAGGGTCTTCCAGCCACCTCCGTGGGCCGCCCCGTTCCGGGCTACGAGGTCGCCGTGCTCTCCGAAGAGACGGAGCCTCCCGGGCTCGCGCCCGAAACGATGGGCGAGGTCGCCGTGCGTGGCGATGGTCTCTTCTCCGCCTACTACGCGCCGTGGCGGCTTCGCGAGCAGATTACCCGCGACGGCTGGTTCCTGACAGGCGACCTCGGCTGGCTGGACCGCGCCGGCGCCCTTCACCTCAAAGGCCGGAAGAAGAGCGTCATCCTGGTGGCGGGGCTCAAGTTCTTCCCGGAGGAAGTCGAGGACTGCATCAACCAGTTCCCGGGGATCACGGAATCCCGCGTGTTCAGCCGGCCGCACGCGCACGTGGGCGAGGTGCCCTGCGCCGAAGTCGTCCTCGACGCTCGGGGCTGCGATCTGGGCGGGCTGAAGGCGCACTGTGTCCGCGTTCTCTCCTCCTTCAAGGTGCCGATCGAGTTCACGGTCGTGGACGCCGTCGCCCGGACGCCCAGCGGAAAGATCTACCGATGAGGGTGGCCATCGTGGGCGCCGGGCCCGCCGGCTCCGCGCTGGGCATCCTGCTCGCGCGGCAGGGCGTCGAGGTCGTGCTCTTCGACGACGGGCGACGTCCGGAGTTGCTGGTCGGCGAGTCCCTCGTGCCCGCCGTGATCCCGATCCTCCAGCGCCTGGGCATCGAGGACGAGACCGCCAGCTTCAGCCGCGTGAAGCCCGGCGTGTCCTTCATCTGGTCGCCGACGGACCGCTTCAGCTTCACCTTCGCGCGGTTCGCGCCGAGCGTGTTCCCCTACGCGTACAACATCCCGCGACCGCGGTTCGACGAGGCCGTGCTCGCGGCGGCCGCCGTCTCGGGAGTCGAGCGCGTGGTCGCCCACGCGCGGCTCGAGCCGGACGCCGAGAATGACGGTGGGCTCCGGCTCGCGGCCCTGACGCTGGCGGCGGCGCCCACGCTCGGCGGCCGCCAGCCCGATCTCATCGTTGACGCCACCGGACGCGCTCGGCTCGGCGCCCGCGCCCTGAGCATCTCCGCCCACGTCGGCCCGCGCAAGGACGTGGCGCACTTCGCCCACTTCGAGAACTTCGGCTGGGACGACGCGCCGGGCCAGGTGCTCATCCGCCGCCTCGAGGCGGGCTGGAGCTGGTGCATCCCCCTGCAAGACCGGCTGTCGGTGGGCATCGTGGTGGGCCGGCACGACGCCGAGCGTCTCGGCGCGAGCCCGGCCGAGCGGCTCGAGCGGGCCGTCGCGACCGACGCCTGGCTTTCGACGGTCGTCGGCGGCGCCAAGCGCGTGACGTCGGTCGCGACCTACGCCAACTATCAGCTGATCTCGCAGCGCGGGGTCGGCCCGGGCTGGGTGATGGTCGGCGACGCCTTCGGCTTCGTCGATCCGATGCTCTCGCCCGGCGTCTACCTGGCGCTGCGCTCGGCGGAGCTCGTGGCCGACGCTCTCCGCCCGTTCCTGCGGCGCGCGGCGCCGCCCACGCCGGCCGAGCTCGAACAGGCGCTGCGACCGTACGCGACGCTCCAGACCGCCACGCTCGCCGCCTGGGTGGATCTGGTGGCCACGTTCTACGATGGGCGGATGGCGGCCCTCTTCCGCTCCGGGCGCGACTGGATGGCCGCCGGGCGCAGCGTCCTCAAGAGCGCGGCGCAGAGCCACATCGAGCGCCACATCGCGCTGCAGGCCTCCGGGACGGGGACGACCCGGCGCTACAGTCGGGGCCTCTTGCGCTTCATGGGGCGCTACGGGCTGCGCGGGGTCCAGCCGGCCGAGATGGCGATCCGCTGACGCGCCCGATCAGGCCGACTTCGAGCCGATGTACTCGCTGAGGAGCCCGCCGCGGACGCGGTGCTCGATGTCGACGAAGCCGCTCGATCCGAGGACGCCGAGGATCATGTCCGGTGGGACGCAGTGGGCGATCGTGTCCCAGTAGTACTGCATGAGCAGCTCGGCCTCGGCGCTTCCCGTGCTGAGCCGCGTGACGCGCGGCAACACCTTCTCGAAGTACATGCGGAAGACGTGGCGGCCGACCGCGGAACGCGGCAGCGTGATCTCGAGGATCATGATGCGACCGCCCGGCTTCAAGACCCGCAGGCATTGCCGGAAGGCCACGCCGAGGTCGGCCACATGGCGCAGCGCGTAGCCCATGCTGAGGAAGTCGAAGTGGTCGTTCGCGAACGGCAGCTCCTCGACGGTCCCCTGCACCAGCGGAATCGCCAGGGTCTTCTGCGCTTGCCGCAGCATGCCGCTGCTCGGGTCGAGCCCGACCACGGCCCCCGGCTGGCGCAGAATGCGCGTGGCCGCATGAGCCACGAGGCCGGTGCCGGTCGCGACGTCGAGGAGCTTCATGCCGGCGCGCAGGCCGGACTTCATCAGGACCCAGCGGCGGTAGAACCGGCCGGAGCCCATCGAGCCCAGCCCGCAGACCCAGTCGTAGTGCGCGGCGGCGTTGTCGAAGAGCGCACTGACGAAGGGTCGCCGGTCGCTCTCGCGCTCGTAATATTTCTTGAGGACCGGATGCGGTGCCGTCCCCGTCCCGGCCGCGCTCTGGTTTTTCGCCTCGCCGTTCATCCCGTTCCAACGCCTCCGCGCAGCAAACAATAAGCGACCCCGTCGGTCAAGGCAAATGGCCGCGGCCGGCAGCGGGGGCGGCCTTGCGCCGGCGACCCGGCTCGCGCAGACTACGCAAACAACGTCGGGAGGAGGACGGACATGTCTGTCACAGCGACCTGCACGTGATCACGGGCGACTCCCCGCATCCCCTGCCCGTGGTGCTCGGCCACGAGGCGGCCGGCGTCGTCGAGAAGATCGGCCCGGGAGTCGAGACGGTGGCGCCGGGCGACCACGTCTGCTCGAGCTACATCCCGTCGTGCGGCAAGTGCTGGTACTGCATCGGCGGCCAGCCGACGATGTGCGCGCTCCGGGACAAGCCCCGGTGGTTCATGCTCGACGGCACGCCGCGCTTCGCGACCCACTCGGTGCTCCCGGAGGAAAGCGTCATCCCCATCCGGAAGGACGCGCCGCTCGACGTCGTGTGCCTCGTGAGCTGCGGGGTGCTGGCCGGCGCGGGCCCGGTCTTCAACCGCGCCAAGGTGCCGCCCGGGGC
>DASPZZ010000255.1:0-39433 GCA_035635995.1 Binatia bacterium
GATGTCGAACTCGGAGACCTCGGGCAGATCCGGCGCGTCCTTCCGGAGGTGCTTGGCCGGCAGGAGCTTCCGCGCGTCGGCCTCGGGAACATCCGCCTCGGGCAGCGACCAGGCCACGCGCCCCGGCGAGGACAGCTCGAAAATCAGCTTGTCGTAAGCGTCGGCCATCACGCCACCGCCTTCTCGAGAGCCGCCGCGAAGGCGTCGATCTCGGCCTTCGTCCGCTTCTCCGTCACCGCGACCAGCAGGCAGTCGCCCAGGGCGCGCTCGAAGGTCTTGAGCGGGACGCCGGCGAGGAAGCCCTGCCGGGCCACCCGGGCGACGACGCGCTCCGGCGGCTTGGGCAGCTTCAGCGCGAACTCCTTGAAGAAGGGCGCGGCGAAGCGCAGCGCGACTCCCGGCACCTTCGCCAACCGCTCGGCCGCGTAGTGGGCCTTCGCCGTCGACAGCTCGCCGACGCGGACGAGCCCCCGGCGCCCGAGCGTCGCCATGTAGATCGTCGCCATGAGCGCGCAGAGCGCCACGTTGGTGCAGATGTTCGAGGTCGCCTTCGCGCGGCGGATGTGCTGCTCGCGGGTCTGGAGCGTGAGCACGAAGCCGCGCCGGCCGTCGCGATCGACGGTGGCGCCGACGAGGCGCCCGGGCATGCGGCGCACGAGCTCGTTCTTCGCGGCGAAGACGCCGAGGTTCGGCCCGCCGAAGCCGACCGGCACGCCCAGCCCCTGCCCCTCACCGACGACGATGTCGGCGCCGAGCTTCCCCGGCCCCTCGAGCACACCGAGGTTCACCGGGTCGGCGACGACGACCAGCAGGGCGCCGGCCGCGTGCGCGACCTCGGCCGCGGCCGCCACGTCCTCGAGGCAGCCGTAGAAGTTCGGCGTCTGGACGACCAGCGCCGCCGTCTTCGGGCCGACGAGCTTCTTCGCCGCCGCGAGATCGGTGACGCCCTCGGGCGCGGCGACGTCGCGCAGCCGGACGCCCGGGCCCTCGCAGTAAGTGGCGGTGACACGCTTGTAGAGCGGGTTCACGCCGCGCGACAGCACGATCTCGCCGCGCTCGGTCACCGCGTGGGCCATCAGCGCGGCCTCGGCGAGCGAGGAGCCGCCGTCGTAGATCGACGCGTTCGCGACGTCCATGCCCGTCAGCTCGGCGATCATCGTCTGGTACTCGTAGATCGTCCGGAGGGTCCCCTGGCTGGCCTCGGGCTGGTAGGGCGTGTACGACGTCAGGAACTCGCCGCGCAGGACCATGTGGCCGATCGGGCTCGGAATGTAGTGATCGTACGAGCCCGCGCCCAGGAACGACACGTGGGAGTCCGCGTTGGCGTTCCGGCCCGCCAGCGCCGTCATGTGGCGGATCAAGTCCGTCTCGGCGAGCGCCGGCGTGAGGCCGAGCGGCCGCTGGAGCCGGGCCTTCGGGGGGATCTTGACGAGCAGCTCCTCGAGCGAGCCGGCGCCGATCACGCCGAGCATCCGCTTCTGCTCGTCCGCCGTGTTGGCGATGTAGCGCGACGCCATCAGTGGCCTCCCTGCGCCAGAAACTCCTCGTACTGCTGCGCCGTCAGGAGCTGGTCCCACTCGCCCTTGCTCGAGGGCTTGACGACGATCATCCAGCCCTTGCCGTAGGGGTCCTGGTTGACGGTCTCGGGCTTCTGCGGCAGCTCGCCGTTGACCTCGACGACCTCGCCCGAGACCGGCGCGAAGAGGTCGGACACCGCCTTGACCGACTCGACGACGCCGAAGTTCTTGCTCGCCGTCACCTTGGCGCCGACCTTCGGCAGCTCGACGAAGACCACGTCGCCGAGCTGCTCCTGCGCGTAATCGGTGATGCCCACGCGCACCCGGTCGCCCTCCGGCTTGGCCCACTCGTGCTCGCGCGTGTACTTGAGGTCCTGGGGAACGTTGGCCATCATCTCCTCTTGCCGTCGGCGCGCCTCCGCAGGGCTCCGGCGCTCGACGTTCGGCCTCTCAACCCTGCTTCTTCACCCGGGACGGGTAGAACGGTGTGCGGACGACCTGGGCCGCCTTCGCCTGCCCGCGGATCTCCACCTGGAGCGCCGTGCCGACGGCCGCGTGGGCCGTCTCCACGTACGCCATCGCGATGTACTTGTCGACCGAGGGACCGTACGAGCCCGAGGTGACGATCCCGGCCGGCCGGCCGTCTTTCAGCACGGGGTAGCCGTGACGCGCGACGGCCTTGTCGACCATCTCGATGCCGACCAGCCGCCGCCGCACGCCCTCGGCGCGGATCTTCTCGAGCGCCTCGCGGCCGATGAAGTCGCCCTTGGCGGGCTTGACGACCCAGCCGAGCCCCGCTTCGAGCGGGTTGGTGGTGTCGTCGAGGTCGTTGCCGTAGAGCGCGTACTTCATCTCGAGCCGCAGCGTGTCGCGCGCGCCGAGCCCGATCGCCGCGACGCCGTCGGCGCGGCCCGCCTCGACGAGCGCCTTCCAGAGATGCCTCGTCCGATCCGCGGGCACGTACAGCTCGAAGCCGTCCTCGCCCGTGTAGCCCGTGCGCGAGATCAGCGTCGGCACCCCGGCGACGGCGCCCCGCGCGAAGCGGTAATAGCCGATCGCCGTCACGTCGCGGTCGGCGAGCCGGCCGACGAGCGCCTCGGCCTTCGGGCCCTGCACCGCGATGAGCCCCGTGCCCTCGGACGCGTTGCGCCAGCGCGCGTCCTTGACGTGCTCCGCGGACTTCGTCACATGAGCCCAGTCCTTGTCGATGTTCCCGGCGTTGACGGTGACCATGTAGCGGTCGTCGCCCACGCGGTACACGGTGAGGTCGTCGACGATCGTGCCGGTCGGGTAGCAGAAGACCGAGTACTGGATCTGGCCCACCTCGAGGGCCGCGACGTCGTTGGTGGTCAGATGCTGGAGCGCGGCGAGGGCGCCCGGGCCCTCGACCTCGAACTCGCCCATGTGGCTGACGTCGAAGAGTCCAACACCGTTGCGGACCGTTCGGTGCTCCTCGATGATCCCGGTGTACTGCACCGGCATCTCCCATCCACCGAACGGCACCATGCGCGCGCCGGCCGCGACGTGCTCGTGATAGAGCGGCGTGCGCTTGAGGGGCGCGCCGTTCACGCCTTCGGCAACCAGTCGCGGAGCGGCTTGACCTGGCATCCCGCGCGGTCGAGCGCCTCGCGCACCGTGCGGACGATCCGCTGCGCCCCCGGCGTGTCGCCGTGGCAGCAGATGGTCTGGACCGAGATGTCGATCTCCACGCCGTCGATCGTGCGCACCTTGCCCTCCATGGCCATCTTCACGGCCTGGGCGGCGGCCCGCTCGGGATCGGTGATGAGCGAGCCGGGGAGCTTGCGCGAGACGAGCGTGAGGTCGACGTTGTACGCGCGATCGGCGAATCCTTCCGACGCGACCCGCACCCCCATCTTGCGCGCCGTCCGATCGTATTTGCCGGACGCCAGAGCCATGAGGATCAGGTCGCGCCCGGACTCTCGGGCCGCCTCGGCGACCGCGGCGGCGAGCGGCTCGTCCTTCTCGATCATGGAATAGAGAATGCCGTGCGGCTTGGTGTGCTGCAGGTCGCCGCCGGACGACCGGAGGAACTCGCGGAGCGCCCCGGTCTGGTAGCACAGGTAGTCCTTCAGCTCCTGGGGCGAGACGTCCATCACGCGCCGCCCGAAGCCCATCAGGTCCGGCAACGAGGGGTGCGAGCCCACGGCCACGCCGTGCTGGAGCGCCAGCAGGACCGACTTGCGCATCACGTGCGGATCGCCGCCGTGAAACCCGCAGGCGACGTTGGCCGAGGTGATGTGCGGCATGATCTCCTCGTCCGCCCCGAGCGTCCAGCGGCCGTAGCTCTCACCCATGTCGGCGTTGAGGTCGATGAACTTGGCCATGCCGAAAGCTCCTTATCCTCGCGCGAGCACGCGCGCGAGCGCATTGATGAAGCGGTCCACGTCCTCGTCGGTCATCGCGAGGGAGCACGCGCCGAGGCCCCGCTGCGTCATGAAAACCCCTTCGTTCAGGAGGCCGAGGAACACGCGCAACGGCGCCTCCCCTTCTTTGGGCCGCGCGGAACGATAATCGGTCAGCGACTCCGACGTCCAGTGTAACCAGAAGAGCGAGCCCAGACCCGTCACCTGGCCGCGGCGGCGCGTGCCGGCCAGGAGCCGCGTGATGCCTCCGCGGAGGCGCTCGCCCAGCACGTCGAGCCGCGCGTACGCCTCGGGCGTGAGCGCGTTGAGCGTGGCGACGCCGGCCGCCATCGTCACGGGGTTCGCGTTGAAGGTGCCGCCGTGGCTGATGCGGGCGCCGCCCTTGCGGGGGTCGTAGAAGTCCATGATGTCGCGCCGCCCGCCGAAGGCGCCGACGGGCAGGCCGCCGCCGATGATCTTGCCGAAGGCCGTGAGGTCGGGCCGGATGCCGAACCGCTCCTGGGCGCCGCCCCACGCGGTGCGGAAGGAGATGACCTCGTCGAAGATCAGCACGATCCCGTGACGCTCGGTGATCTCGCGCAGCCGCGCCAGGAACCCCTCGGCCGGCGGCAGCAGGCCGGCGTTGCACATCATCGGGTCCACGATGAGGCAGGCCAGCTGCGCTGCCTCCGCCTCCAGGATCTCCGCGCAGGCCTCGGCATCGTTCCACGGCAGCACCACGACGTGCTTGAGAACCGCCGGCGGCAGGCCCGCCGACCAGGCGATGGCCTTGGGCCGCCTCCGGCTGCCGTTGGCCTTGGTGTCGCCGCTGACGCTCACCATCACCCAGTCGTGCGTGCCGTGATAGGCGCCCTCGAACTTCGCGATCTTTGCCCGGCCCGTGAACGCCCGCGCCAGGCGTATCGCGTTCATGGTCGCTTCGGTGCCCGAGTTGGTGAAGCGGATCGCCTGGACGGACGGCACCCGGCGGGTCAAGAGCTCGGCCAGACGCACCTCGTGCTCGGTCGGCCCGGGAAAGGACAGCCCCTGCTCGGCCGCCTGCTGCACCGCCTTCACGACGTCCGGCGGGGCGTGGCCGAGGATCAGGCTCGTGTAGTTGCCGTTGAAGTCCAGGCGATCGATCCCGTCGGCGTCCCAGATGTGGGCGCCCTGCCCTCGCTGGATGGCGAAGGGGTACGGATCGAAGAAGGTCGTCGTCCGGCTGTTGCCGCCGGGCATGACCGCCAGCGCCTCCTCGTGCAGGACACGCGAGCGCGTGGTCTTCGCCATGTACTCGTTCAGCTCCTTGTCGACGCTCATGCGATCTCCTCTCTCACCGCGGCTCCCAGCACCGCGTCGGATTCGTGTCGCAGCCGGTGCGCCTCGACCACGTCGATCGAGTGGAAGCGCAGTGACTGGCCAGGCCTGGCCTGGCCGACGCGTCCGACGTCGCAGGAACAGACGGTCGCCACCTTTGTGTAGCCGCCCGTGGATTGCCGGTCGACGAGGAGCACGATCGGCTGCCCGTCACCGGGGACCTGGATGGACCCGAGCGCGATCCCGTCGGAAATGATGTCGTGGCCGCGCGCGTGCTCGACCCGCGGTCCGGAGAGCCGCGCGCCCATTCGGTCCGACTGCGGCAGCACCTGATACGCACCTTCGAGCAGCGCGCGGATCCCGTCGCCCGTGAAGCGGTCGGCTTGCGGTCCGAGCACGACGCGGACCGGCGCCACGCCCGCGTAGTCGGGAATCGCGCGCGGCTCGACGCGCCGGGGCCGGACGTCCCCGGCCGCGAAGACCCGGAGCTCGTCGCCCTTCCGGAGCGCGCGCCCCTCGACCCCGCCCAGCCGGCCGCGAAGGTACGTGGACCGTGACCCCAGCACGAGCGGCACGTCGAGGCCCCCCGAAACGGCGACGTACGAGCGCACGCCGGCACGCGCCGCGCCGAGCTTCACGACATCGCCGGGCTTCACGTTGATCGTGGCCCACCGGGACGCCTCCCGGCCGTTCACGGTCACCGGCATATCGGCGCCCGTCACCGCGATCGCGCCCGGCGCATCGACCTCGAAACGCGGGCCGAGCAGCGTGCACTCGAGCGCGGCCGCCGTGTCGGGATTCCCGACCAGACGGTTGGCGAGCACGAACGCGACCCGGTCCACGGGGCCCGATGGGGGAATGCCGTAGCGCATCTGGCCGGTGCGGCCGAGGTCCTGGACCGTGGTCTGAGGGCCGGGGTCGAGGATCCGGATCACGCGATCACCGGGCGGTAGGTCCGCGCGGCCACCGCCGCGCTGATGGCGTCGAACTCCGCGCGGTCGATGCGCCGGAACCGCACGCGGTCGCCGGGACGCAGCAGCGTCGGCTCCGAGGCGTCGGGAGCGTAGAGGGCCACCGGCGTGCGCCCGAGAATCCAGAACCCGCCCGGGCTCTCGACCGAATAGATGCAGCACTGGATGCCGCCGATGCCGACGCTGCCCGGCGGGGTCTTCGTGCGCGGCGTGTCGAGCCGCGGGATGTCGATCCGCGCGGGCATGCCGGTCATGTACGGCAGCCCCGGCGTGAAGCCGATGAAGTACACGAGGTACTCGGCGCCGGCGTGGAGCCGCACCAGCTCGTCGGTCGAGAGACCGAGGCGTCGCGCCGCCGCCTCGAGCTCGAAGCCGAGCGCTGGATCGTCGTAGCAGCAGGGCAGCTCGACCGTCCGCGCCGGCGGCAGCACCGCGGTGGTCGCCTGGGGTGCCAGCTCCGCGATCGCCGCGCAGAGCGGCTCGTACGCGACCGCGCGCGGATCGTAGTAGACGAGCAGCGACGAGTACGCCGGGACCATCTCGAGGACACCGGTCAGCCCCTTCTGCTGGATCAAGAACTCGAGCGCGCGGACTCGCGTGTTGACCTCTACGCTGATCTCCTCGCCGAGCTCGACGCAGACGGCGAGATCGCCCGCCGGCAGAAACCGCAACGCGCTAGATCGCCGACAGCGCGGAGTTCGGCAGGTCCGTGATGAACATGTGCCCCGGGCTGTGCGTGATCATGAACGGCGGCCTCGATGCGAGCGCGACGGCCTGGGGCGTGACACCGCACGCCCAGAAGACCGGCACGTCGCCCCGGCCGAACTCCTGGGGGTCCCCCCAGTCGGGGCGCGTGAGGTCGGCGATCCCGATGGCGGCGGGATCACCGACGTGCACGGGAGCGCCGTGCGCGCCGGGGAATCGGGCGCTCGCCGTCACCGCCTTCGCGAGCTGCGCGGCGGCGATCGGCCGCATCGACACGACCATCGGCCCGTGGAAGACGCCGGCCGGCCGGCACTGGGTCGACGTGCGCCACATGGCGACGTTCTTTCCGTGCTCCACGTGCCAGAGCCGGATGCCGGCGTCGAGCAGCGCCCACTCGAAGGTGAACGAGCAGCCGAGCAGGAACGCGACCAGGTCGTCCCGCCAGTAGGGCGTCGCGTCGCTCACCTCGTCGGCGAGAACCCCGTCCTTGTAGATCCGGTACCGGGGAATGTCGGTCCTGAGATCGGCGCCCGGCGCCACGCCCACCGGCTCGGGCGAGCCCACGTCCGTCACCTCGAGGAGCGGGCACGGCCGCGGGTTGCGCTGGCAGAACAGCAGGAAATCGTAGGCCTGGTCCCGTGGGAGCACGGCCAGGTTGGCCTGGACGTAGTTCTGGCCGAGGCCCGCGGTGATCCCGGTGAGCTTGCCGTTTCGGATGTCCTGCCGGATCTCCCGCGGATGGCGCGTGTCGATCGGCATAGCCGGATTCTACCTCCGGCCCAGGCGCGGCCACACATCCGGATTCACGAGCACGTCCGGCAGCTCGCCGCGCAGCACGCGGAGCATCTCGCCCGAGACCTGCATCGCGGCCTGGCGGGTGGCCTCGCGCGTGACGCCGGCGACGTGCGAGGAGCACACGACGTTCTGGAGGTTGAGAATCGGGTTGTCCTGGGACGTGGGCTCGTCCTCCCAGACGTCGAGGCCGGCCGCGCCCAGCTTGCCGCGGGTGAGCGCCTCGAAGAGCGCGCGCTCGTCCTGCACCGGGCCGCGCGACGTGTTGACGTAGACCGCCCCCGGCTTCATGAGCCCGATCGTCCTCTCGTTGATCATGTGCTTCGTCTCGGGCGTGAGGGGCGTGTGACAGGTGAGCACGTCGACCTGGGGCAGCATCGCGTCGAGGCTCGTCACCGGCTCCGCGCCCCGCCGTCGAAGCTCGTCGTCGGGCACGTACTTGTCGTAGCCGAGAACGCGCATCCCGATCGCGCCGGCGAACTTCGCGACGCGCCGGCCGACGTTGCCGACGCCGACGATGCCGAGGGTCTTGCCGCCGAGCTCGGTGTTCCCGGCGCGCGCCGTGCCCCACTCACCGCCGCGCGTCGCCTTGTCGACCGCGAGCGTGCGCTTCACGCAGGTCAGCATCAGCATCAGCGCGTGCTCGGCGACGGCCTGCGAGTTGGATCCGGGGGCGTGCACGACCGCGACGCCGAGCCGGGTCGCGGCGGGGATGTCCACCGTGTCGAGCCCGACGCCGTGCCGGCCGACCACTTTGAGCGTCCGGCAGGCCGCCATCAGGCTCTCGGTGCATCGCGGCCGGACGCGAAACAGGATGCCCTGTGCCTCGGCGGCGGCCTTGGCCAGGCCGGCTTCGGTCTCGTCCTCGCACACGACGACCCGCGCTTCCTTCTCGAGGATCGCCTTGCCGTCGGGGTGGATGGCGCCGGCGAGCACGATCAGCGGACGCACAGTGGCCATCGAGCGGATCTCCTTTCGCTGCGCGGCAGGTCTCGAATTCTACTACTTCCAGGCGACGAGGACGAGCCGCCGGGCGTCCAGCGAGAAGGGCGTGCCGTCGAGGCCGCCGAAGAGCTCGACCTTGCGCCAGCGCTCCGGGCGCAGCATGTGAAGCAGCTCGTGGGCCGAGTAGAGCCGGATCTCGCTCTCGCCGATCAGCTCCTGGGGGCCTTCCTCCGACTTCGCCGACGCCCGCTTGAGACGCCACCACCGGGCGCGCCAGCGGCTCGTCGTCGGATCGAATTCGTTCTCGACGCGGATGGTCGCGCTGCCCCGCCGCATGCGCTCCTCCGGCGGCAGCGACCGCACGCACTGGTCGCGGTTGCGCGTGTCCACGACGAAGGCGCCGCCGGGCTTGAGCGCGCGCCAGAAGCGGTCGAGCACCAGCCGGTCCTCGTCGTCGGAGAAGTAGCCGATCGAGCTGAACAGGTTCACCGCGAGGTCGAACTCGCTGGAGAACTCCATGTCGCGGATGTCCTGGCACGCGAGCGTGAGCGCGACGCCCGCCTCGCCGGCCGCCTTGCGCGCGCGGCCCAGCTCCGTCTCGCTGAAGTCGACGCCGGTCGTGTCGCAGCCGCGGCGCGCGAACTCGACCGAGTGGCGGCCGAAGCCGCAGGGCGAGTCGAGCACGCGCGCGCCAGCCTCGAGCCCGGTGGCGCCGGTGATCCACTGGACGTCGCTCGCCGCGTCCGTCCCCGACTCGACCGACTGCGAGATCTGCGGCCACGCCTCACGGAAGAACCGCTCGCTCTGGAACACGAGGGGCATTATATTCCCGTTCATGACCACGCCGGTCCCGCACCTCCCACCTCGCTCGCCGACGGCGTCGCGAAGACGCTCGACGAGTTCGAGCGGCTGCGGAAGGATGGGCGGCTCGACAGCCGAGAGTTGACGTGACGGCCTACCGACTCCGCCTCGCGACGGCGCCGGACGCCGAGGCGATCTGCCGCATCTACAACCAGGGCATCGAGGACCGCGTCGCCACCCTCGAGACCGAGCTGCGCACGCCCGACGAGCGCCGCCAGTGGCTCGCGAACCGCAGCCCCCGCCACCCGGTCATCGTCGCCGAAGTGATGGAGCCGGACGGGTTGTCCGCGGACCCGGAGCCGGGTCGCGCCTCTCTCAGGCCACCCTCGGAGCGAGCCGGCCTCACGGTCCCCGCTACAACAATCAAAGGCGGGCTCGCGGCCCCCGTCACGATAACCGCCTGGGCGAGCCTCAACGTCTTCAACCCGCGCGAGGCTTATCGCTTCGTCGCCGACATCTCGGTGTACGTCGAGCGGGGCTGGCGCGGCCAGGGCGCCGGCCGCGTCTTGCTCGAGAAGCTGGTCGAGCTCGCCCGCCAGCACGACTTCCACAAGCTCGTGCTCTCCGCCTTCCCCGGGAACGCCGGCGGGATGGCCCTCTACACCAAGCTCGGCTTCCGCACGGTCGGGATCTATCGCGAGCAGGGCCTGCTCGACGGCAAGTGGGTGGACACGGTCGTCATGGAGAGGCTCTTGTCGGATGCCTGGCCTCGGCCATGAGCCGCTCGGTCCGTATCCGGTGCATGAGCGGGACCAGCAGCGTGATCGCGAAGAACATCATGGCGAGGAGCCAGAACTCGTCCGCGTAGGCCAGCACCCGGGCCTGGCCGACCGTGTCGCGGTAGATCATCGCGAGCGCCCGGCTCTGCGCCGTGAACGGGGCGCCGCCCTCCCTGACAAAGTGATCGCTCCACTCTTTGAGCCGCGCCGCGGTGTCGACGCTCCAGATGTTGACGTGGCCCACGAGCGTCGTCTGGTGGTCGCGTTCGCCGCCGGGTAGGAGGTGACCACCCACGCCACCTCCTCGACGCCGGCCGAAAGCGAGCCCTGCAGGTGCGGGAGGACCACGTTGGTCACGCGGGTGTCGATGATCTGCATCACGGTCACCAGCATGACCGAGACGGTGATCGCCCAGCGGAGGCCGGGCGCGAGGGGCTCGTCGGTCACCGGACGCGGATCGTGACGACCACCGACATCCCCGCGCGGAGCGTGTGGGGGTTGCCGATTCCCTTTCCGTCGAGATGGATGCGCACCGGGATCCGCTGCACGACCTTCACCCAGTTGCCGGTGGCGTTCTCGGGAGGCAAGAGCGAGAACCTCGCGCCGGTGCCCGCGCTCATCGAGTCGAGCGTGCCGGTGTAGGCCTTGTCAGGGTAGCCGTCGACTTCCACCTGCGCCTTCATGCCGGGCTTGAGGCGCCCGAGCTGCGTCTCTTTGAAGTTCGCGACCACCCACACGTCCTGCAGCGGCACGATGGCGAGGAGGGGCTGTCCCATCTGGACCACCTGCCCCAGTTCGGCGTTCCGCTTGGACACGACGCCGTCGATCGCGGCGCGGACCTCGGTGTGCCCGAGCTGGAGCTCGGCGAAGACGAGGTCCGCCTGTGCCTCGCGTAGCCGGGCCTCGGCCCGACTCGCGTCCGCGTCCTTGATCGCGACCTGGTGAATCTGGCTCTCGGCGAGCGCCAACGCGGCACGCGACTCGACGACGCGCTGCCGCGCCTGGTCCACGGCGTGGGCCCGGTTCGCGAGCTCCGCCTCGGCCTGCTGGACCTCCCGCTCGGCCTGCGCCATCCGCCGCTGCAAGGCCTCGACTGTCGAGCCGGCGGTCTCGAAGGCCGACTCGGCCTGATCGAACTCGCGGCGGGCCACCAGATCGCTCTTGAGCAGGCTCCGGACCCGCTCGAGCTCGCGGCCCGCCTGCCGGTAGGTGCTCTGCGAGCCGTTCACGTCGGCGCGCATCGCGTCGGTCGCCGACCGCCGCGCCTCGAGCCGGGCGCGCGATTCGTCGACGGCCGACTCGGCGGACTTCACGCCGACCATCGCCACCTGCAGCGCCGCCCGCGCCTGGTCGATCTGCGCGCGCGTGCCCTCGCGGGTCAGCGGTACTTCGGACCGCGCCCCGCGGAGGGCCGCTTCCGCGGTGGCGACCGCGGCGCGTGCCTGATCACGCTTGGCCTGGAAGTCGCGCGGATCGACGCGCACCAGCAGGTCGCCCTTCTTGACCACCTGGTTGTCCTGGACGTTGAGCTCCACGATGTTCCCGGCCACCTTCGCGCTGACGGGAGAGATCGTGCCCTCCACGTACGCGTCGTCGGTCGAGACGTAGGTGATCGCGTTGTACCAGACGTAGCCACCGTAGCAGAGTGTCGCCAGGCCGACCAGGCAGCCGAGCGTGAGGAGCAGCTTGCGCTTCATTGGGCGTCCCACATCTTACCCCCGATGGCCGGCTCGGGGATAGGCAGGTCCGGCCGCCGGGGGGCCGGGGAGTGAGTCTTTTCCGTTTGGAGTGTGCTATATGTATGGGCCAGTTTCGATGCAAGGGTATCCCGCCTCGCTCGTACGCGTCCTCGTGACAGGCCTGCTGCTCCTCGCGGGCGGCTGCGCATGGATGGCCCCTGCGCCGACGCCGATCCTGCCGCCGGAGGAGCTCTACCAGATCGGCGAAACCGAGCTGAACAACCGGCGGTACGACGAGGCGCGACAGAATTTCCGGAAGATCGCCGAGCGCCACCCGAACTCGTCGTACGCGCCGCGGGCCCGGTTCTACATCGGTGAGGCCTTCTATCGCGAAGCCGAGTTCGACAAAGCGGCACGCGAGTTCGAGGGCTTCCTGGCCTTCTTCCCCCGCCACGAGATCGCCGATCTCGTCCAGTACCGCCTCTCGATGAGCTACTACGACCAGATGAAACCCGTCGAGCAGGATCAGGGGCTGACGCAAAAGGCGCTGGAGCAGTTCAGGAAGCTCGCCAAGGACTATCCCCAGAGCCGGTACTTCGGGGACGCTCTGGCGAAGATCGACAAGTGCCGCGAGCGACTCGCGCAGAAGGAAGTGTGGGTCGCCAACTACTACTTCACCCAGGGCAACCCGAGCGCGGCGCGCCAGCGGCTCGAGCTGGTCCTCAAGGACTATCCGCGGACCCTCGTGATCCCGGAGACGCTGTTCCTGCTTGCCGAAGTGAATTTTTACGAGGGGAAGAACGCCGAGGCGATCGCCCTGCTGCGCCGGCTGGCGGCGGACTTCGACTTCACCGAGTGGGGGCGCCGCGGGCGGCAGCGGCTCAACGGCGCCGGGCTCAGCGGCAGCACGAGATAGATCCCATGCACGACATCGTCGACCTCCGCTCCGACACGCTCACGCTCCCCACGCCCGAGATGCGCGAGGCCATGGCGCGCGCGCCCGTGGGCGACGACGTCTGGGAGGAGGACCCGACCGTCAAGCGGCTGGAGGCGCTGGCGGCCGAGCGACTGGGGAAGGCCGCCGGCCTCTTCGTCGCCTCGGGCACCATGGGCAACCTCGTCTCCGTGGTGAGCCAGACGCAGGCCGGTCAGGAAGTCGTGCTCGACCTGGACTCGCACATCTTCAACTACGAGGTCGCCGGGTCCGCCGTGGTCGGCAACGTCCAGATGCGGCCCGTCAAGACCGCGCGCGGGTTCCTGACCCCGGACCAGGTTCGAGAGGCGCTGCGCCCCGCGAACATCCACCTGCCGCCGACCGGCCTGGTTTGCGTCGAGAACACCCACAACCGTCACGGCGGCACCTGTTGCACGCCCGAGGAGATCAGCGCCATCGCGGCCGCGGCCCACGAGGCGTCGGTCCCGGTGCACCTCGACGGCGCCCGGCTCTTCAACGCGGCGGTCGCGCTCAAGCGCCCCGCCCGCGAGTTCGCCCGCGACGTCGACTCCGTCACGTTCTGCGTCTCGAAAGGGCTGGGCGCCCCGGTCGGCTCGGTGATCTGCGGCTCCGCCGAGCTCATCACGCGGGCTCGCCGCGTGCGAAAGATGCTCGGCGGCGGCATGCGCCAGGCGGGAATCATCGCGGCCGCGGGCATCGTCGCCCTGGAGCGGATGGTGGACCGGCTCGCCGAGGACCACGCCAATGCCCGCGCCCTCGCCGAGGGCGTCGCCCGGCGGCCCGGGCTCTGCGTGGACCTGGCCAGCGTCCAGACGAACATCGTGATCTTCCGGGTCGATCGCGGCGGCACGCCGGCCGCGTCGGCGGCCGCCACGGCCGAGCTGGTCGCCGGATGCGCCGCCCGCAAGGTGAAGATCCACGCGATCGGGCTCGCTTCGATCCGGTGCGTGACCCACAAGGACATCGACGCGGAGGACATCGGCCGTACGCTCGATGCCCTCGCGGAAATCACAAGCAAGTGGTAGCTCCAGGGGGCGCCATGGCCGAACGACTGCTCGAGGTCAAGGGGCTGAAGACCCACTTCTTCACCGACGAGGGCGTCGTACGCGCCGTCGATGGGATCGATCTCTACATCAACAAGGGCGAGACGCTCGGCATCGTCGGCGAGTCGGGCTCCGGCAAGAGCGTCACGGCGCTGTCGATCATGCGCCTGATCCAGACGCCGCCCGGCCGCATCGTCGAGGGCACGATCAACTACAGTGGCAAGAACCTCCTCGAACTGCCGCCGGCCCAGATGCGGAAGATCCGCGGCAAAGAGATCTCGATGATCTTCCAGGAGCCGATGACCTCGCTCAACCCGGTATTCACGGTGGGCGAGCAGATCGCCGAGGCGGTCCGGCTCCACGAGGGCCTGGGGCGGCGCGACGCGATGGCCAAGACGGTCGACATGCTCAAGCTCGTGCACATCCCCAACGCCGAGCGGCGGGTGAAGGAGTACCCCCACCAGCTCTCGGGTGGCATGCGGCAGCGCATCATGATCGCGATGGCGCTGTCGTGCAACCCCAAGCTCCTGATCGCCGACGAGCCGACGACCGCGCTCGACGTCACCATCCAGGCGCAGATCCTGGAGCTCCTGAACGAGCTGAAGGCGAAGCTGGGAATGGCGATCTTGCTGATCACCCACGACATGGGCGTGATCGCGGAGACCGCGCAGCGGGTCATCGTGATGTACGGCGCGCAGGTGGTCGAAGAAGCGCCCGTCGGCGAGCTGTTCAAGGAGCCGCTCCACCCCTACACGCAGGGGCTCCTCCGCTCGATCCCCCGCATCGATCTGGCCGCCACGCAGAAGCAGAGGCTCGAGGCGATTCCCGGCACCGTGCCGACGCTGCGCGGGGACATCAAGCCGGGCTGCCGCTTCGCGCCCCGCTGCTCGTTCGCCAAGCCGATGCACTTCGAAAACACGCCACCGCTCAAAGAAGTCCGGCCGGGCCACAAGGTGGCCTGTTTCCTCTACTGAGGCCCGCCATGCCAGACGCGCTGCTCAAGGTCAAGAACCTCAAGAAGTACTTCCCGATTCGCGGGGGACTCTTCTCGCGCGAGGTCGCCCGGGTCCACGCCGTCGACGACGTGTCCTTCGACATCATGGCCGGCGAGACGCTCGGGCTCGTCGGCGAATCGGGCTGCGGCAAGTCGACGACGGGCCGGTCGATCCTCCGGCTGATCGAGCCGACGTCGGGCGAGGTCACCTTCCAGGGCAAGAACGTGACGACGCTCGACAAGCGGTCGCTGCGCGCGCTCCGGAAGGAGATGCAGATCATCTTCCAGGACCCGTACGCGTCGCTCAACCCGAGAATGACGGTCGGCTCGATCATCGGCGAGGCGCTCGTGATCCACAAGCTCGCGCCGACGCGGAAGGCGCGCGAGGAGCGCGTCGCGCAGCTGCTCGAGACGGTCGGCCTCCTCCCCGATCACCTGCGGCGCTATCCGCACGAGTTCTCCGGCGGCCAGCGGCAGCGGATCGGGATCGCGCGGGCGCTGGCGGTGAGCCCGAAGCTCATCGTCGCCGACGAGCCGGTCTCCGCCCTCGACGTCTCGATCCAGGCGCAGATCGTGAACCTGCTCGAGGATCTGCAGGCGAAGTTCGGGCTCACGTACCTGTTCATCGCCCACGATCTCTCGGTCGTGGAGCACATCTCGACGCGCGTCGCGGTGATGTACCTCGGCAAGATCGTCGAGATCGCCCCGGCGAAAGAGCTCTACACCAACCCGAGGCACCCGTACACCGAGGCGCTCCTGTCCGCGGTTCCCATCCCCGACCCGACGATGAAGCGCAAGCGGATCCTGCTCGAGGGCGACGTGCCGAGCCCGATCAACCCGCCCTCCGGCTGCCGCTTCCACACGCGGTGCTCGCTCCGGGTGCCGTCCTGCTCGGAGAACGAGCAGACGCTCAAGGAAATTTCTCCGGGGCACTGGGTCGCTTGCCAGGTTCGTACTGGCGTCGCTATTCGCTGAGCGCCGGAGAGGGGACGGGCGTGGGGCGGGCCCCTGTGAGCCCCGCTAGCCAACCGGCGCGTGAGGTTGAAGTCGCTGCTCTGCGGCTCTGATATTCCTGACTACACGGGGCTCACAGGGGCCCGCCCCACCCCCGTCCCCTCTCCTGACGTTTCCGACCGCGCCGCCAGGCGCATCTGAAGGGCGTCCGGTGCCCACGGTTCGGGTCGGGGACATCGAGATGTACTACCTGGAGGTCGGTAGCGGCGAGCCGTTGGTGTTGATCATGGGGTTCGGCGGCGATCACACGGCCTGGGCGCTCCAGATGGCCGCCTTCTCCGCGCGGTACCGGGTGATCGCGTTCGACAATCGCGGCGTCGGCCGGACCGATGCTCCCGATCACGCGTACACGACCGGGATGATGGCCGGGGATGCGCTGGGCCTGATGGACGCGCTCGACATCGAGCGCGCCCACGTGCTCGGGGTCTCGATGGGGGGCATGATCGCCCAGGAGCTTACGCTCAGGCACCCGGAGCGCGTGCGTTCTCTCCATCTGGCCTGCACGTTCGCGCGCCCGGACGCGTACGTGCTGGCGCTGAACGCGGCGTGGCGCGAGATCCGGATCGGCCTCGGCCGTGAGGCGACGCTGCGGACGCTGGGCCTGTGGCTCTTTTCCCCGACGACCTACGCCGAGCGGCCGGAACTGATAGAGGCGCTGCTTCAGAACGCCCTGGCGAGCCCCTACCCGCAGTCGCTCGTCGGCTTTCTCCGCCAGGGCGAGGCGGTCGCCGCCCACGACGCGCTCGAGCGGCTCCCGGCCATCCGCTGTCCGACGCTCGTCAGCGTCGCCGACGACGACATCCTGGTGCCGCCGCGCTTTGCTCGGGAGATCGCGGCGCGGGTTCCCGGCGCCGAGCTCCGGATGGTCGCCACCGCCGGGCACGGCTATTTCCTGGAGCGCCCCGACGTCTTCAACGATCTCAGCCTCGACTTCCTGGCGCGCTCCTCCGTCCGCTGAGACTGCGAGCTAGCCGAGAAATCGAGGACCTCCCTGGGAAGGCCGTGGCGCTCAGAACTGCCTCGGGCAGAGGAGCGTCACGGCTTTGCCGGGACGCTCCGAACGTAAGGCGGGCTTGAACTACGCCTAATCCCAGAGGTAAGCGCGGGGGTTGACCGACTGCCCCTTGACCAGGATCTCGTAGTGGAGGTGCGCGCCGGTCGAGCGGCCGGTGTTGCCGGACCAGCCGACCACGGTGCCGCGCTCGACCCGGTCGCCGACCTTCACGTTCGTCTTCGACAGGTGGCCGTACACGCTCTTGATGTCCTGGCCGTGATCGAGGATGACCGTGATGCCGTACTCCTGGTAGGGCCCCGCGATGGTGACGGCGGCACCCGCCGGCGCGCGGATCGCCGTCCCGTGCTGGGCCCGGATGTCGATGCCGCTGTGGAACTCGGTCCCCGACGACCAGGGCGACTGCCGCATGCCGAACTCGGAGTTGACGGCGCCGCGGATCGGCCAGCGCGACGGCAGTGCCATCAGCGCCTTGCCGGCGCGCGCCACGAGCCGGTCCAGCGCCTTGAGGCTCTCGCCCTGCTCCGTCACGTTCTCCGCGAGGCGCTCGAGCTCGTCCTTCGGCGACAACCGGCCGGTCACGCGGTCGGCCCGGAGCGCGCCACCGCCGATCGCACGGTCGCGACCGCCCGGCTGGAGCTCGGGCCCGAAGGGCTCCCAGATTCTCGCGTGGAGGTCGCGCCAGCTCGTCATCTCCGTGCGCAGATCGACGACGCGGCGATTGAAGGAGTCGATGGTCGCCTGCCGCTCGGCGAGCTGCGCCTTGAACGTCCTGGCCTCGATCGTCAGCTGCCGGAGCTGCACCCAGTCGCCGAACAGGGCGCCGAAGGTCGTGACCGCGAGCGCGACACCGGCGAACGCGGCGAGGGCCGCCGGCCGGGGGAAGTTGAAGCGGACGACGCGGCTTCCGTCGCCCCGGACGATGAGCAGGCTGAACTGCTGGCGGCCCGTCCACCGCGGCCGCGCCGGCCCGGCGTTCGCCGTCAGGGGCCGGGAGGGCTCGACTGCTGGGCCCGCCAAACTGTCAACAGACGATTCCTGGCGACTCACGTTCCTCAAGAAAAGGCAAGGGCCATGCCGAGAGTCCAGCCTGAACTATCAAGGACTTGGGAAGCACCCCGTTGCCATAACGGCAAATCCGATGGACACGCTGCGACAATTTGGGCGTCGCCGTGACGTCTAACCCCGCATGGGAACGTCGATTTCTTTGACACTTCCCCGGGTGAGCGCGTATCATCGCTGGGCTAGCTCGAAGAGGAGTTCCTCATGGACGACTTCTATCGAATCAAGCGCCTGCCGCCGTACGTCTTCGCGATCGTCAATGACCTCAAGAGCAAAGCGCGCGCGCGCGGCGAGGATGTGATCGACCTCGGCATGGGCAACCCGGACATGGCGACGCCCAAGCACATCGTCGACAAGCTCGTCGAGGCGGCGAAGAATCCCAAGAACCATCGGTACTCCGCCTCGCGGGGCATCACGCGGCTCCGGGTCGCCATGGCGAAGTGGTACCGCGACCGCTACGCGGTCGATCTCAATCCGGACTCCGAAGTCATCGCCACCATCGGCGCCAAGGAAGGCATGGCGCATCTGGCGCTGGCCGTACTCCAGCCGGGCGACGGCGCGCTCGTGCCGAACCCGACGTATCCGATCCACTCCTATTCGGTGGTCATCGCCGACGGCGATCTGCGCTCGGTGCCGTTGACACCGGATGGGGACTTCTTCGCCCGGCTGCAGGAGACGGCGAGGTTGGCGTGGCCGAAGGCCAAGCTGCTGATCCTCTCCTTCCCGCACAACCCGACGACGATGTGCGTGGATCGCGACTTCTTCGTGAAGGTCGTCGACTTCGCGCGCGAGCACCGGCTGATGGTCGTGCACGATTTCGCGTACGCCGACTTCACGTTCGACGGCTACCAGCCACCGTCGTTTCTCGAGGTGCCGGGGGCGCGAGACGTCGGCGTCGAGATCTTCTCGACCTCGAAGTCGTACAACATGGCGGGCTGGCGCCTCGGCTTCGTATGTGGCAACGCGCGGATGATCCACGCGCTCGCCCGCATCAAGTCCTACCTGGACTACGGCGCCTTCCAGCCGATCCAGATCGCCGGCATCGTGGCGCTCGAAGCCGATCAGAAGTGCGTCGCCGAGATCGTCGCCGTCCACCAGAAGCGCCGCGACGTGCTCGTGGATGGGCTCAACAAGCTCGGCTGGAGCGTGCCCAAGCCGAAGGGCACGATGTTCGTGTGGGCGCCGATCCCCGAAGCCTTCCGCGGCCTGGGCTCGCTCGAGTTCTCCAAGCTGCTCGTCCAGGAGGCCAGGGTGGCGGTGTCGCCGGGCATCGGCTTCGGCGAGTACGGTGAAGGCTACGTTCGCTTTGCGCTCGTGGAGAACGAGCAGCGAATCCGCCAGGCGCTGCGCGGGCTCAAGCAACTGAGCCGCTGACCGGGCCGACGGGAATCCGTCAGTGAGCGCCGCGAGCGACGTGCGCATCGGCCTGCTGGGGCTCGGCACGGTCGGGGCCGGGGTCGCGAAGATCCTCGAGAGCCGCCGCGAAATGCTGGAGGAGCGCGCCGGCGCCCGCCTGACCCTGGCCGCGGTGGCCGACACCGACCTCACCCGCCCGCGCGAGGGCCTCGACCTCAAGACGCTGCCGCTCACCGGCGACGCCGCCCGCGTCCTGGCGGACCCCTCGATTCAGGTCGTGATCGAGCTGGTCGGAGGCCTCGAGCCCGCGCGCACGTTCATCTCGCGTGCGCTCGCCGCCGGCAAGCACGTGGTCACCGCCAACAAGGCGCTGCTGGCTCATCACGGCGCCGAGCTCTACGAGGAGGCGCGGCGTTCCGGCGTCGCGCTCGGCTTCGAGGCGGCCGTGGCCGGCGGCATCCCGCTGATCCGCGCCGTCAAGGACGGCCTGGTCGCCAACCGCGTGCTGTCGCTGGCGGGCATCGTCAACGGGACCTGCAACTACATCCTGAGCAAGATGACCGACGAAGGCCTGGACTTCTCGCTGGTCCTCAAGGAGGCGCAGGCGCACGGCTACGCCGAGGCCGATCCCACGCTCGACATCGAAGGCATGGACTCGGCCCACAAGCTGCAGATCCTCGTGGCGCTGGCCTTCCGCACCTTCGTGGATCTCAAGCACATCCACACCGAGGGGATCTCGCGCGTCACCGCCCAGGACATCGACTACGCGCGGGAGCTCGGCTATCGGATCAAGCTCCTGGCCATCGCCAAGGCGACGGACGCGGCCGGCGCCAGCGGCGCCGGCGTGGAAGTCCGCGTTCACCCGACGATGATCCCCGCCGCCTCCCCGCTGGCCGCGGTGTCCGGTGTCTTCAACGGAATCTTCCTGACCGGCGACGCCGTCGGCGACCTCATGTTCTACGGCCGAGGCGCGGGCCAGATGCCCACCGCCTCGGCGGTGCTGTCGGACGTGGTCGAGATCGCCCGGCGCATCGCGCACGGCATCCCCTCGCTCGCGCTCGAGCTGCCCTCGGTCGGCCCGGCGCCGCTGTCGCTCACGCCGATGGAGGCGATCCGCTGCCGCTACTACCTGCGCGTGACCGCCCAGGACCGGCCCGGCGTCCTGTCGAAGGTCGCGGGCATCCTGGGCGACAACGACATCTCGATCGCCAACGTCATCCAGAAGGGCCGCGGGACGCGCGAGGCGGTGCCCGTGGTGATGCTGACCCACGAGGCGCGCGAGCGCGACATGCGAGCCGCGCTGGCCAAGATCGACCGGCTGCGCGACGTCGCCGCCGCGACGACCATGATCCGCGTGGAGGGCAGCCCGGCGTGAAGGCGTGGCGCGGCGTCATCGAGGAGTACCGGGACTTTCTCCCGGTGACGGACAAGACGCCCATCGTCACGCTCTTCGAAGGCAACACGCCCCTGGTGCCGGCGCCCCGGCTGGCCGCGGCGACCGACGCGCGCATGCAGATCTACCTGAAGTGCGAAGGCTTCAACCCGACGGGCTCGTTCAAGGACCGCGGGATGACGGTGGCGATCTCCAAGGCGCTCGAGATGGGCTCGCGCGCCGTCATCTGCGCCTCGACCGGAAACACCTCGGCCGCCGCCGCCGCCTTCGCGGCGCGCGCCGGCATCCGCGCCTTCGTCATGGTGCCGAAGGGCTCGGTCGCGCTCGGCAAGCTCTCGCAAGCCGCCATCCACGGCGCCAAGGTCCTCATGGTCGACGGCAACTTCGACCAGGCGCTGACGATCGTTCGTCAGATCGCCGAGCGTCACCCGGTCACGCTCGTCAACTCCGTGAACCCGTTCCGGCTCGAGGGGCAGAAGACCGGCGCCTTCGAGGTCTGCGATCAGCTCGGGCGCGCGCCGGACTACCATCTGATTCCCGTCGGCAACGCCGGGAACATCACCGCGTACTGGCGCGGCTACCGCGAGTATCACCGGGCGGGGCGCGTGACGGAGCTGCCGCGGATGGTCGGCTTCCAGGCGGCGGGCGCGGCGCCGATCTACGAGAACCGGGTCATCGAGGAGCCCCGCACGGTCGCGACCGCGATCAAGATCGGTAATCCGGCCTCGTGGGGCCCGGCGCTCGAGGCCATGAAGGACTCCCGGGGTTGGATCGACATCGTCACCGACGAGGAGATTCTCCGCGCCTACCGGTTGCTGGCCCGCGAGGAGGGCATTTTCATGGAGCCGGCGTCGGCGGCGACGGTGGCCGGCTTGATCAAGCTGGTCAAGGCGGGGCGATTCGAGGCCGGGTCGACCCTCGTCCTCACCCTCACGGGCCATGGGCTGAAGGACCCGGACACCGCGCTCGAGTCCGCGTCGCGCCCGACCGCCGTGCCGCCGCAGGTCGACGCCGTCCTGGCGCAGCTCGGCCTCTGAACCGGCTCAAGGTCGCGCTCGGCGTCGCGATCAGCGTCGCCCTCCTCGTCTATCTCTTCCGCAGCGTCGATCTGGCGGAGCTCGGTCGCCAGCTGCGCGGCGCCCACTGGGGCTGGGTCCTGGTCGCCGTCGTCATAGCGCCGCTGCAGGTCTGGGTGCGCGGGCGGCGCTGGTGGTACCTCTTTCCGCCGGGCTCGAACCCGCCGGGCCTCACGCCGGCCATGATGATCGGCTACATGGCCAACAACGTGCTCCCGCTCCGCGCGGGCGAGGTCGTGCGCGTCTACGTTGTCGCCCGACGCTGGAGCGCGGCCGGGCCGGGCGCGGCGGGGCGCATCCATCCGTTCTGGACGACGCTCGCCACGCTCGTCGTCGAGCGGGTCCTGGACAGCCTGGCCGTCGTGCTCATCCTCGCGATGCTGATCCTCATCATCCCGGTGCCGCGGTTCCTCGAGGTGGCCGCGCTCGTCGTGCTGACCATCGACCTGGTCGGTATCACGATCCTGATCGCCCTCGTCGCGGCGCCCGAAGGCTGCGCGCGACTCATCACACGGCTTGCCGGGCGCTGGCCCGCGCTCCTGCGGCGGGCGCTCAACGCCTTCGAGACCTTTGTCCACGGCCTCGACGGCATCCGCACGCCGTCTCACGCGGTGCCGCTGGTTGCGTGGACGATCGCCGTCTGGCTCGCGCCCGCGCTCGCCGCGTGGACGGCGCTGCTCGCGCTCGATCTGCACCTCCCCTTCCTCGCGGCCTGGGCGGTGCTCGCCTTCGTCAGCCTGGGCGTCTCCATCCCGTCAGCCCCGGGCTATGTCGGCGTCTTTCATTTCGCCGCGGTGCAAGCCGTCGGCCTCTTCGGCGTGTCGCAGTCGGCGGCGGTCGGCTATGCGCTGCTTCTCCACGCCAGCCAGATCCTGCCGGTCACGCTGCTCGGCTGGTTCTATCTGTTTCGGGAGCACGTGAGCCTCGGCGAAGCCACGCACGCACGGCCGGGCGCCGAACCCGGCGCAGCCGGGTAGGCGTGCGGCACCGCGTGCCCCGGGGCTGGCGGCGTCAGCGGCGAGCGCCGCGCCCGATCTTTGCGGTGCGCGCGAGCGTCGTGTAGGCTTTCGAAAGCATGGCGCTGCTCGTCCAGAAGTTCGGGGGCTCGTCCGTCGCCGACGCCCAGAAGATCGCGAGCGTCGCGCGACGCGTCGCCGCGAGCGCGCCGGGCAACCAGCTGATCGTCGTCGTCTCCGCCATGGGCAAGACGACCGACGGCCTCCTGGCGCTCGCCCGGCAGATCTCCACCGGCCCGGATCTGAGAGAGATGGACATGCTCCTCTCCACCGGGGAGCAGGTCACGATCGCGCTCCTGGCGATGGCGCTCCAGTCGCTCGGGCTCAAGGCGCGGTCCTTCACCGGCCCGCAGGTCGGCCTGCGGACCGACCATTCGCACACCCAGGCCCGGATCACTCAGATCGACGCCGACCGCGTGCGACGGGCGCTCGACGCCGGCGAGATCCCGGTCGTCGCCGGGTTCCAGGGGCTCTCGGACGAGGACGAGATCACGACGCTCGGGCGGGGCGGCTCCGATCTCACCGCGGTCGCGCTGGCGGCGGCGCTGAAGGCGGACGTGTGCGAGATCTACACCGACGTCGACGGCGTGTTCACCGCCGACCCGAACGTCGTCCCCGACGCCCGGAAGCTCGCGCGCGTCGCCTACGACGAGATGCTCGAGCTGGCGAGCCTCGGCGCGAAGGTGCTCCAGACCCGCTCCGTGGAGTTCGCCAAGAAATACGGTGTCACGGTCCACGTGCGCTCGACGTTCCGGCCGGACCCGGGCACGCTCGTGACGAAGGAGGAGCACGGCATGGAACAGGCGGTGGTCACCGGCGTGACGCACGACCGGAGCCAGGCGAAGATCTCCATCCTGAGGGTGCCGGACCGGCCCGGGATCGCCGCGCGGGTCTTCGGGGCGATCTCCGCCAAGAACATCGTCGTCGACATGATCGTCCAGAACATCAGCCAGGACGGCTACACCGACATGTCCTTCACCCTGCCGCGCGGTGACCGCGCCCGGGCGGTCGCCGAGCTCGCGGACGTGGTGCGGGAGATCGGCGCCCGCGGCATCGCGCACGACGAGCGGGTCGCCAAGGTCTCCATCGTCGGCGTCGGGATGCGCAGCCACTCCGGCGTCGCGTCGACGATGTTCGCCACGCTCGCGCGCGAGGGCATCAACATCCAGATGATCTCGACGTCCGAGATCGCCGTGTCGTGTGTCATCGAGGACAAGTACGCCGAGCTGGCGGTGCGGACCCTGCACGACGCGTTCGACGTCGCGAGAGGAGCCGCCCGATGAGCACCGGCAAGGCGGCCGTCTTCTTCGGGCCCGGCAAGCCCTTCGAGATCCGTGAGGTACCCCTGCCCGACGTCGAGCCCGACGCCGTCCTCATCCGCGTCTCGCTCGCCAACGTCTGCGGCTCGGACCTCCACTTCTGGCGGGGCGACGCGCCGCTGCGTCTGCCGGAGGACGGCTGGATCTCCGGCCACGAGATGACCGGCCGCGTGGCCAGGCTCGGCGCGCGCGTGAAGACCGACTCGCTGGGCCGTCCGCTCAGGGAAGGCGATCGGGTCGCCTACACGTACTTCTACCCGTGTGGGCGGTGCTACGCGTGCCTGGCGAACGAGCCGGCGGCGTGTCCGGCGAAGATCGAGCGCCCGCTCGGGCCCTCGCAATTTCCGCACTTCCACGGGGCCTTCGCCGAGTACTACTACCTGCGCCCCCGCGGCGCGATCTTCGTCGTGCCGGACTCGCTTCCCGACGAGCTGGTCGCGCCGGTCAATTGCGCCCTGTCGCAGGTGATCTTCGGCCTGGGCCGGGCCGGGCTCACCTTCGGCGGCAGCGTCGTCATCCAGGGCGCGGGCGGTCTCGGGATCCAGGCGGCCGCCGTCGCCAAGGACATGGGCGCGGCCACCGTCATCGTCATCGACCAGCTGGCGGGCCGGCTCGATCTGGCGCGCGCCTTCGGCGCCGACCACACGATCAACCTCAAAGAGGTCACCGACCGTAAGGAGCGCGTGAGCCTCGTCCGCCGGTTGACGGGCGGCGTGGGCGCGGACGTCGCGTGCGATTTCGTCGGGTTTCCTCAGGTCATCCCCGAAGGCATCGAGATGCTGCGTTCGGGAGGGACTTATCTGGAAATCGGGACGATCAGTCGCGGAGCCAAGATCGAGCTTGAACCTTCGCTCCTCGTCTGGGGATCGAAGCGGATCGTGGGCGTGATCCAGTACGACCCCGGCGTCATTCCCAGGGCCCTCGATTTCCTCGTGCGCAACCGGACCCGGTGGCCTTTCGACCGGCTCATCTCGCACAAGTATCCGCTCGAGAAGATCAATCAGGCGTTCGCCGACTCCGAGTGGCACGCGAAGGACACGACCAGCATCACGCGCGCCGCGCTCGTCCCCTGAGGGCGCGGCGCCCGGGCCGGTGACCGGGCGCACCGGTCATCCGCCCCGGGTGTTACGCGCGCTTGAGCTCGTTGCGGTCGATCGGAAGCTTCCTGACGCGCTTGCCCGTCGCGGCGAAGATCGCGTTGGTCACCGCCGGGGCTACGGTCGGCACACCGGGCTCGCCCAGACCGCCCGGCGCCTGGCCCGAATCGAGGATGTGCACGTCGACCACCGGCATCTCGTTGATGCGGAGCATCTGGTAGTCGTGGAAGTTCGACTGCTGCACCCGGCCGCGGTCGATCGTGATGTTCCCGTAGAACGCGGCCGTCAGGGCGTAGACGGCGCCGCCCTCCATTTGCGCCTTCACCGCGTCGGGATTCACGGCGAGGCCCGCGTCGATCCCGCAGACGAGCCGGTGAACCTTGACGGCGCCGTCCGGCGCGACCGAGACCTCCGCCACGGTGGCGGCGTAGCTTCCGTACGAGAAGACGACGGCGATGCCGCGGCCGCGGCCGGCCGGCAGCGGCGCGCCCCAGTTGGCGCGATTCGCGACCAGCTCGAGGATTGCCTTGTGACGCGAAGACTTGCCGAGCAACGCGCGCCGGTACTCGAAGGGGTCTTTGCCGGCCGCGTGCGCCAGCTCGTCGATGAAGCTCTCGACGATGAAGCCGTTCTGAGAGGAGCCCACCGAACGCCAGAACCCGAGCGGAATGCCGAACTCCTTGTGCACGTACTCGATGCGGAGGTTCGGGATGTCGTATGGCATATCGCGGACGGCCGCCATGGCGGACGCGTCGACCGTATTGGGCTGGGCCATCCCCTTCTGGATGAGGATGCCGGGGCCGACGACGCGGGTGAACCATGCGGCGGGAGTGCCGCTGGGGTCAAGGGCGGCGCGAAAGACATTGTACGTGGCGGGGCGATAGAAGCCGTGCGTGATGTCGTCCTCCCGCGTCCACACGACCTTCACGGGCGCGCCGACGGCCTGGGACGTCTCGACGGCGTCGACGATGAAGTCGATCTCGGCGCGCCGGCCGAAGCCGCCGCCGAGCAGCGTCGTGTTCACGAAGACCTTCTCGGGCGGCAGGCCGGTGAGCCGCGCGGCCGTCGCCTGGGTCCCGCCGGGATTCTGGGTCGGCGCCCAGATCACGCACGACTCGCGGCTGACCTGCGCGGTGGCATTCATCGGCTCCATGCACGCGTGCTCGAGGAACGGCACCTGGTACACGGCCTCGTACACCTTGCCGCCGGCGGCCAGCACCTTCTCGGCGTCACCCTCGTTCTTCGCGACCTGGCCCGGCTGCTTCGCCGCGGCCTCGTACTCGCGCGTGATCGTGGCGCTGGACACCTGCGCGATCGGGCCCTCGTTCCACGTCACCTTGAGCGCCCGGCGTCCCTGCACCGCCGTCCAGAAGTTGTCGGCGACCACGGCGACGCCGTTGGACACCTGGACGACGTCCTTGACGCCCTTGATCGCCTTGGCCGCCGTTGCGTCGAAGCTCTGCACCGTGCCACCGAACACCGGGCAGCGCTCGATCGAGCCGACGAGCATTCCCGGAACCTGCACATCGATGCCGTAGATGCCGCGGCCCGTGACCTTGTCAGGCGTGTCGCGCCGCTTGACCGGCTTGCCGATGTAGCGGAACTGGTCGGGAGTCTTCAGCCTCGGATTCTGCGGAACGGGAAGCGCCTGCGCCTTGTCCACGAGCTGCCCGTACTGGAGCCGCCGCCCGGTCGGCGGGTGGACCGCGGCGCCCTCCTCGGTGTCCACGCTCTCGACCGGCACGCCCCACTCGTTCGCCGCGGCCTGCCTGAGCATCTCGCGGGCGGAGGCGGCGGCCTTCCGCCACATCTCGATGTGGTCGCGAACGCCCCGGCTCCCGCCGTAGAGCTGGGTGCCGGTGACCGGGTTCTTGTAGAGCGCCGGATTGGCCGGCGCCTGCTCGACCTTGACACTGTCGAGCGTGGCGTCCAGCTCGTCGGCGATGATCATCGGCGTCGTGGTCAAGGATCCCTGGCCCATCTCGGGCACCGAGTTGATGATGGTCACGACCCCGTCGCGATCGATCCGCAGCCACTGATTCGGCGCGAACACGCCCGGGGTCTGCGCGCGCGCCCGCACCGGGAGCGCGAAGCCGAGGGTGAGCGCTGCGCCGACCCCGAGACCGCCCTTGAGAATCTCGCGGCGAGTGACGAGCGTCTTCATCACGCGCCTCCCTTCTGGAGCGCCGCGGCGCGATGGATGGCGGCCCGGATCCGCTGGTAGGTCCCGCAACGGCAGATGTTGCCGGACATGCCGTCGTCGATATCGGCGTCGGTCGGGGCGGGCTTGCGGGCCAGCAGCGCCGCCGCCGACATGATCTGCCCGGACTGGCAGTAGCCGCACTGCGGGACGTCGACCTCCATCCACGCCCGCTGCACGGGATGATCGCCGCGATCCGACAGTCCCTCGATCGTGGTCACGCGTCGACCGGCGACCGCCGAGGCCGGCGTGATGCACGCGCGCACGGGCGTGCCGTCGACGTGAACGGTGCAGGCCCCGCAGACCGCGATGCCGCAGCCGTATTTGGTTCCCGTCAGGTTGAGCGTTTCGCGAATCATCCAGAGAAGGGGCATCTCGGGCGGGACGTCGACCTGCCGCTGCCTGCCGTTGACGGTGAACGAGATCATGGCGACCTCCTGGCTCGAACGATGTGCGCCGCAGGCCGTCGCGGAGCCGGACCCGCCGGCCGCGGCGCGGCCATACGCTGTCGTGGTCGGCGGCAGCATAGCACTCACAAAGGTGTCCGCCGTCCGCTGAATTGTTTTGACGCGGCGCGCGCGCGCCGCCGAGCCTCGTGGTGTACCGTCTGAATTTTTCGACTCTAGTCGCGCATCCGGCGGCGTGGGATCGTCGGCTCATGACCCTCTACACACGTCGCCAGATCCTCGTGCTGCTGATCCTGCTCGCCATCGCCGGCCTCGGCATCGCCGTGGGCCACTGGCGCCGGGCCAAGCCCGACGTCGCCGACTATCTCGAGCAGCTCGACCGCGCGCCGGCGCTCAGTCCGAGCGTCGCCGCACCTCAATCCGACGGCCGGTCTCCGACGCCGGCGCCTACCGCCGCCGAGCCCGAGCCTCGACGCGCGCGGCGCGGCAGGGCGCCTCCAGCGCCGGGGACCGCTCGGACCTCGCCGGCGCGGGCTTCGCTTCCGACCATCGACCTCAACCGCGCGACGGCGGTCGAGCTGACGCGGTTGCCCGGAATCGGCTCGGTCCTGGCGCGACGGATCGTCCACGCCCGCGACGCCGAGGGGCCGTTCGCGCGCGTCGACGAGCTCGGACGCGTGCGGGGCCTGAGCGCCAGGAAGCTCGAGCAGCTCCGGGCTCTCGTGACGATCTCCGAGTGAGCCTGAAGCGAACGCCCCTCGCTCCGCTGGCCGCCGCCCTCGGAGTGGGAATCGCCCTCGCGCCCCTGGCCGCTCCCGGAGCTCTCTGGGCCGCATCGCTCGTCGCCGTCGCCGCCGGCGTCGGGTTCGTGGCCGCCGGCTGGACCGCGGCGGCCGCGGGTGCCTTGCTGTTCGGGGTCGTGGCCGTGGGCGGGCTGCGCGGCGCCGAGGCGCCGCTTCCACCGGACCACGTCGGGAATCTCGGTCTTCCGCGGACTCTGAGCGTCGAGGGACGGCTCGCCGCGGAGCCCAGGCGCTGGGCCCCCGACCGCGCTCGTCTCCTGGTCGACGCCGAGCGGGCGGAGGGCGTGCCGGCCTCCGGGCGCATCCAGGTTGCCGCGTACGGCGTGCTGCCGCCGCTGACCGAAGGTCAGCGCATCACGGCCCCGCTCCGGCTCCATCCCGCCCGGGGCTTTCAAAACCCCGGCACCTACGACTACGGGGCGCACCTCGCGCGCGAAGGCATTCGCGTCGTGGCGACGGCACGCGCCGAGTCCGTGACGCCCCTGGACGCCCCCGCACCGCCGTGGTCCGTGCGCGTGAAGCGCGAGTCGGTCGCCGCCATGGGGCGCGCGCTGCCGCCGGCGTCGGCGGCGTTGCTGGCCGGGCTCCTGCTCGGCGACCGCACCGAGCTCCCGCGCGACATCGACGACGCCTTCCGGCGCGCCGGCGTCTACCATGTCCTGGCCGTCTCCGGCTTCAATGTGGCGCTCCTTGCGGCCTCGGTGTGGGCGCTCTGCCGGCTCCTTCGCCTCCCTGGCCGCCTGTCGGCCACGACGGCGATCGTCGTCGTCGTCGGGTTCGCCCTCGTCGTGGGGCCGGAGCCCTCCGTGCTGCGCGCCGTCGTGATGGCCGTGCTCGTCCTGGCCGCAGTCCTCCTGGAGCGGGACGCGTCGGTGACGAACAGCCTCGCGCTGGCGGCTCTGGCGATCCTCGCGGTTCGACCGGGCGACCTCTTCGATCCGGGCTTCCAGCTCTCGTTCGCCGCGACCCTCGGGATCGTCGTCGCCCCCCTGCCGCGCGGCGCGATCCTCGGCGCGCTCGGCGTGAGCGCGGCCGCTCAGCTGGCGGTGCTGCCGATCACGCTGACGCACTTCAACCAGCTCTCGACGATCGGCCTGGTCGCGAACCTCGGCGTGGTTCCGCTCGCGGGCGCCGCGACGATCGTGGGACTCGTCGCCGTGGGCCTGTCGTTCCTCAGCCAGACGCTGGCCGCGGTGGCGTTCGACGCGGTGTGGCCGGTGCTGCTGGCGCTGCGTGGCGTCGTCGCGCTCGCCGCCGGGGTACCCGGCGCCGTCGTCCATCTGCCGGCTCCCGGTTGGATCGCCGTGACGTGCTACGTCGGCGGGCTCGCGCTGCTCGTCGCCTGGCATGAGACTCGAGTACGAGACGGGCGTCCCGCGCAAGGGAAGGACGGGAACTCCGCAGCTCCGGCGAGAGGGGGGCGGGGCTCCCTTCTCTTCGCAGTCGCGCTGCTCGCCCTCGCGGTCGGCTGCGCCGCGTGGCCGCTCGTGCGCCCGCCCGACGGCCGCCTGCGCCTCACGATCCTCGACGTCGGTCAGGGTGACGCGATCGTCGTCGAGTTGCCCGACGGCCGGGCGCTCCTCGTCGACGCCGGATCGGGGGGCCCGGCGCGTCTCGACGCCGGCGAGCGAGTGGTCGCCCCGTTCCTCTGGAACCGCGGCATCCTCCGGCTCGCCGCCGTGGCCGTCACGCACGACGACAGCGATCACGCGGGCGGCGCGCCGGCCATCCGGCGACTCTTCTCGATCGACGAACAGTGGACCGGCGCGAGCCTTCCCGTGGAGCCGCGCCGGTTCGGCCGCGTGCTGGTGATACCGCTTCCGCCTCTCGCGGCAGCGGGCGGCCGACGGAACGAGGCCGGGCTGGTCCTGCGCATCGAGATGGGGCTGGCCTCGTTCCTGCTCGCGTCCGACATCGGGGTCGCCCGGGAGCGCCAGCTGGTCGCGTCGGGGACACGCCTGGGATCGACCGTCCTCAAGGTCGCCCATCACGGGTCGCGCTCCTCCACGAGCCCCGAGTTCCTCCGCGCGATCGGTCCGACGGTCGCGGCGATCTCGGTCGGGGCGCGCAACCCCTACGGACATCCCGATCCGGGCGTGCTCGCCCGCCTCGGCGAGACCGGCGCGCAGATCTACCGGACCGACCGTGACGGCGCGGTCATCGTCGAGACCGACGGCGGCACGCTCACGGTCACGCGCTGGGCCACGCGACGCGTCGACCGCTTCTGCCTCGACCCCGAAGCGATCTGCTAGAATCGACGGCCATGGCCCGCATCAACGACCACTATCTGCAGCTCCGCGCCGGCTACCTCTTCAGCGAGACCGGGCGGCGCGTCCGCGAGTTCCAGGCGGCGCACCCGGACGCGAAGCTCATCCGGCTCGGCATCGGCGACGTGACGCGGCCGCTGCCGGACGCGGTGATCCGCGCGATGCACGAGGCGGTCGACGAGATGGCGCGGGCCGAGACGTTCCGCGGCTACCCCCCGGAGACGGGCTGGGACTTCCTCGTCGAGGCGATCGTCGGACACGACTACGGGGAACGCGGCATCAAGCTCGCCCCCGACGAGATCGTCGTGAGCGACGGCGCCAAGAGCGACACGGGCAACATCCAGGAGATCTTCGGGCCGGACTGCGTCGTCGCGCTCAGCGACCCCGTGTATCCCGCGTACCTCGACGTCACCGTGATGGGCGGGCGCGCCGGGAGCGCCGATGCGAGCGGGCGCTACGACCGGATCGTGTACCTGCCCTGCACGGCCGAGAACAACTTCCAGCCGCGCATCCCCGACCGCCCGGTCGATCTGATCTACCTCTGCTATCCCAACAACCCGACGGGCGCCGTGCTGACGCGCGCGGCGCTCAAGACGTGGGTCGACTACGCGCGCGAGCGGAACGCCGTCATCCTCTACGACGCGGCGTACGAGGCGTACATCCGCGAGCCGGACATTCCGCATTCGATCTACGAGATCGAGGGCGCGCGCGAGGTCGCGATCGAGTTCCGCTCCTTCTCCAAGACCGCCGGCTTCACGGGCACGCGCTGCGCCTACACGGTGGTGCCCAAGGAGCTGCAGGGGCGGTCGGCGTCCGGCGAGCCGGTGAGCCTCAACGCGCTGTGGGTCCGGCGGCAGTCCACCAAGTTCAACGGCGTGGCGTACGTGATCCAGCGGGCGGCGGCCGCGACGTACACCGGCGAAGGGCGCAAGCAGGTGGCGGCGCTGGTGGACTACTACATGGAGAACGCGCGGATCATCCGCGAGGGGCTCGAGGCGGCGGGGCTCTCGGTCTACGGTGCCCGGAACGCGCCGTACATCTGGGTGAAGACCCCGGGGCGGCTCTCCTCGTGGGACTTCTTCGACAAGCTCCTGCACGAGGCCCACGTGGTGGGGACGCCCGGCGCGGGCTTCGGACCGAGCGGCGAGGGCTACTTCCGGCTGACCGCGTTCGGCGGCCGCGCCGCCACCGAGGAAGCGGTCGAGCGGATCAAGAGCCGCCTCGCGCTGTAGACGGCTCCTCCGTGAGCGTTCCGTCCCAGCTACGCCTCGTAGGCGCGCTCGTACTGCGAGCGCAGCCGCTCGAGCTCCTCCGGGTCGAGGCGCATGCCGAGCGAGAGGCTCATCTCGCCCAGGATCGTCTTGATCTCGTTCAGCGACTTCTTGCCGAAGTTCTTGGTCTTGAGCAGCTCGGCTTCCGTCTTCTGCACCAGGTCGGCGATCGTCCGGATGTTCGCCGTCTTGAGGCAGTTGGACGCGCGGACCGACAGCTCCAGCTCGTCGACGTTGCGGAACAGATTCTCGTTCAGCTCGGTGCGCGGGCGCGTCTCGTCGCGCTCGGCGGTCTCCTCCTGGGGCGAGACCTCCGGGAAATTCATGAGGAGGTCGAAGTGATCCTCGAGGATCCGTGACGCCTCGGCGACCGCGATGACCGCGCTGACGCTGCCGTCGGTCCACACCTCGAGCACCAGCCGCTCGTGTCCCTCGGCGACCGGTTCGACATGGAAGTTCACGCGCTTCACGGGCGAGAAGTCGGCATCCAGCAGGATCGCGTTGATCGGCAGCGCCTCCGGCTCGCGCTTTTCGGCCGACACGTACCCCCGGCCGCGCTCGACGCAGACCTCCATCTCGAGGACGCCGTCCTTGTCGAGGGTCGCCAGTACCACGTCGGGCGTGAGGATCTCGATGTCGGCGTCCGCCTCGAAGTCGCTGGCCTTGACGATCGCGCCGCCCTGGGCCCGAAGCCGGAGGATCTTGGGCCGATTCACGTGGAGCGCGAACACGACCTTGCGGAGATTCATCATGATGTCGAGCGTGTCTTCCATCACGCCCGGCAGGTGCGAGAACTCGTGCAGGACGTTCTCGATCTTCACCCAGGTCGGCGCCGCACCGTGGATCGCCGACAGCAGGGCCCGCCGGTAGGCGATGCCGACGGTCAGGGCGAAGCCGGCCTCGCAGGGCTCGATGGACAGCTTGCCGTATGTCTTGTCCTGGACAGTCCAGTCATGACGGGTGGGAACTTGAAGCTCAAGCATGCGACCCCCTCGAGACGAGCCAGTGTGATTGGGGTGATTCGGCCACCAAGGCACCACAGTATACCAGAGGCTGAATGTTACACTGGGAAATCATGGGGTTGCGTGCCGCCATCGCCCTTTCCGTGCTTCTCAGTGCCGGCGCCCTCGTCCTCGTGGGGCAGGAGGTCCTCACCCCGGCCGACGGGCTCGAGGCCGCACCCGTGGTCGTGGAGATTCCGGCCCACGACGGGGTCATGGCCATCGCCGCTCGCCTGCACCGGGCGGGCGGCATCCGGAGCCGCGTGGGCTTCGTCCTCCTGGCCGGGGTCCGCGGCACCGCGCGACACCTCAGGGCCGGGGAGTACGAGCTCGAGCGCGGGGCCACGACGTTCGGCGTGCTGACCCAGCTGGAGTCCGGCCGGGTCAAGCAGCACGTCGTCCTGCACCCGGAGGGAGCGACGCTGACCGAGCTCGCGCGCGCGCTCGAGAGCGAGCGACTGGCACCGGGCGCCGCGGTCACTCGCCTCGCGGCCGACCAGACCTTCCTGGCGACGCTCGCGATCGAGGCGCCGAGCCTCGAGGGCTACGTGTTCCCCGACACGTATCAGTTCGTGCGCGGAATGACCGCCGAGGAGATTCTGACGCGCATGGTGCAGCGTCTCCGGGCGAAGCTCGGATCGGACATCATGGCCCGCGCCGCGACGCGCGGGCTCAGCGTGCACCAGCTCCTCACCCTCGCCTCGATCATCGAGCGCGAGGCGGTGGAGCGCAGCGAGATGCGAACCATCTCCGCGGTCTTCTGGAACCGGCTCAAGCTCAACATGCCGCTCCAGGCCGACCCCACCGTGCAGTACGCGACCGGCAAAGAGCGAAGAGCGCTCACGCGCGCCGATCTCCGGATCGAGCATCCGTTCAACACGTACCGCAGGCCGGGGCTGCCGCCCGGGCCGATCGCAAGCCCGGGCCTCGCGGCGATCGAGGCGGCGCTCGATCCGGCACCGGTAAAGTACCTCTATTTCGTCGCGATGGACGACACCCATCACCACTTCTCGTCCACGATCGGAGAGCACAACGCGGCGGTCGCCCGGTACCGGCTCGCCCGCGCTCGGTGAACCGTGCTATAAAACGCGCGACATGGCCGGCCCCACCACGCTTGCCGCGACCCAGCGCCTCGCCCGCGAGGGGCCGCTCGTGCCGTTCCTCTATCGCGCGCTCCGCGGTCCGGTACGCCAGGCGCTCGGACGCTGGTTCGATCTGCGCGTCGAGGGGCTCGAGCACCTTCCCACCAGCGGCCCGTATCTCATCGCGGCGAACCACCACAACTATCTGGACGGCGTCGTCCTCGGCGTCACCGCGCCGGAGCCGATCTCGTTCCTCGTCATGCCCCGCGTCTGGCGCGCGACGCCGCTCCACCCCATGTTCCACCGTCACATCGGCTCGATTCCCATCAACCTGGAGCGGGTCGACGTGGGCGCGCTCCGCCGCGCGCTGCAAATCTTGCAGGAGGGCGGGGTGGTCGGCATCTTCCCCGAAGGCCCTTTCAGCGTCCGCGGCCGCCTCGAGCCCGGCCTCCCCGGCGTGGCGCTGCTGGCACTCCGCTCGGGCGTGCCGGTGGTGCCCGCCGGCATCCGCGGCACGTACGAGGCCCTGGCGGGACGCCGAGGCTACATCCCTCGCCGCGTCCCGCTCGGCGTCAAATTCGGACCCGCGCGCTGCTTCCTGGGGGACGGCTCCCGCGGACGGCGCAGCGCCCGCATCCACGTGACCCGTCGGATCATGGACGATATCGCGGCCCTCCTGCCGTGAGGTCGCGGCGACCCAGAAAGCGCGGGACCGCCCGGAGCGGCGCGGCGCAGTCCAAGAAGCTCTGGGGCGGACGGTTCACCGGGGGCGCCGATCCGACCGCCGAACGGTTCACCGGCTCGCTCGCCTTCGACCGGCGACTCTGGCCGCACGACGTCGCCGGCAGCGTCGCGTGGGCCAAGGCCCTGGCCAGGGCCGGACTCCTGTCGGCGGCGGAGCGCGACTCGCTCGTGAAGGGGCTCGCCGCCGTGCGGGACGAGCTCGCGGCGGGAACCTTTCCGTACCGCGCCGAGCTCGAGGACATCCACACGAACGTCGAGCGGCGGTTGCAAGAGCTGATCGGCGACGTCGGCGGCAAGCTGCACACCGGGCGCTCCCGGAACGATCAGATCGCGCTCGACGAGCGGCTCTACCTGCGCGAGGTGATCGCGCGCGTCCGGGCGGGCCTCCGTCGGGTTCAGGAGGCGCTCGTCGCCCGCGCCACCGAGACGGTGGACGCGCCGCTGCCGGGCTACACGCACCTCCAGCGGGCCCAGCCGGTCGTCCTCGGTCACCACCTGCTCGCGTACGTCTTCATGCTGCAGCGCGATCGCGAGCGGTTCGGCGACTGCGGCGCGCGGGCCGACACGCTGCCCCTGGGCGCGGCGGCGCTCGCCGGCACGGCGTTCCCGATCGACCTCGAGGCGCTCGCGAAGGATCTCGGCTTCGCCGCGGTCTCGCCGAACAGCCTCGACGCGGTGAGTGATCGCGACGCGCTGCTCGAGTTCCTGGCGGCCGCCGCCATCACCGGGATGCACCTGTCGCGGCTCGCCGCCGACCTGACGCTCTGGGCGACCGCGGAGTTCGGGTTCGTGGAGTTCTCCGACGCCTTCGCGACCGGCTCGTCCATCATGCCGCAGAAGAAGAACCCCGACGTGGCCGAGCTGGTCCGCGGCAAGAGCGGCCGGCTCTACGGCAATCTCATGGCGGTGCTCACGACGATGAAGGGCCTGCCGCTCGCCTACAACTCGGACATGCAGGAGGACAAGGAGCCGTTCTTCGACTCGATCGACACCCTCGAGGCGATCCTGGCCGTCCTGCCGCCGATGCTCGCGTCGCTCACCTTCCGGACCGATCGGATGCGGCGGGCCGCCGCCGAGAGCTTCGCGACGGCGACGGATCTGGCCGACTACCTCGTGCGCAAGGGCGTGCCCTTCCGCCAGGCGCACACGCTCATCGGGCGGATCGTGCACCTCTGCGAGGCCGAGGGCAAGCCGCTGGAGGGCCTCAGCCTGGTCGAGCTCCGCCGATTCTCGCCGCTCTTCGACGACGACGCGAAGGACGCGGTCACGGTCGAGGCGTCGCTGCGCGCCCGCGCGGCCACCGGCGGGACGGCGCCCGAGGCGGTGCGGCGCTCGCTCGCCCTGGCCCGCACGCTCATCGCCCGCGCATGACCAGGCGCGGGCGGGCGCTCGCCGCCTGCCTCGGGCTCGCCGTGTCGCTCCTCGCGGCGTGCGGCAAGAAGGGGCCGCCGGTCGCGCCCGAGCTGCGGGCGCCCTCGCCGGCCACCGATGTCACGGGCGCGGTGGACGAGTCCGCAATCGCGGTCGGCTGGACGCCGCCGACCCGCCGGGTCGACAACACGCGTCTGCGCGATCTCGGGCTGATGCGGATCTTCCGGGTCGAGGACGGCGGCGGCGGCGAGCCCAAGGCGGCGATGCTCGTCGACGGACGGATCGCCGGCTACACGGAGATCGCCGCGATCCGCGCCGACGAGCCGGCGCCCGCGGTCGCTCGCGACCACCGGCTCGTGTTCGCCGACCGGCAGGGGCTCGCGTACGGGCGGCGGTACACCTACGTGATCCTCGCGAGCGACGCGCAGGGGCGCATCGGTCGGCCCTCGCCCCGGGTTTCGGTGACGTACGTGTCCGCGACCGAGCCACCCGTCAACCTCGTCGCCGAGCCGGGCGAGCGCGCGGCCCGGCTCAGGTGGGAGGCGCCGGCGCGGCTGCTCGACGGAAGCGCCCTGACAGAGGCGCTCGCGTACGAGGTGCTGCGCGCGCCGTCGGCCGATGCGGAGCTGGCGCCGGTGACGCGTGCGCCCATCCAGGAGCGCGCGCTGGCCGACTCCAATCTGGAGAACGACCGCACCTACTACTATGCGGTCCGCGCCGTGCGCGTCGTCGCGGGCACGACCGCCTACAGCGGCCCATCACCGCGAGTCGGGGTGACGCCGCGGGACATGACCCCGCCCTCGCCCCCGGCGAATCTCGTCGCGATCCCCGGGGAGGCGATCGTGCGCCTGTCATGGAGCCCGAGCCCGGAGAGCGACGTGGCCGGCTACATCGTCTACCGCGCGGCGGAGGGGGGCGCGTTCGAGCGCGTCGGCTCGACCCGCGCGCTGGACACAACCTTCGTCGATCGCGGCGTCGCCCGGGGCACGTACCGCTACGTCGTGACGGCCGTGGACTCGGCCGCGCAACCGAACGAGAGTCGGCGCTCGAACGAAGCGAGGGTCAGCGTGCCTTGACTTCATCTGGCCCGGATGTTACGAACAACGAATACATGGGCCACTTCGAATACCGTGACGGGGAGCTCTGCTGCGAGCAGGTGTCGCTGCGCGCGCTGGCGGCCGTCGCCGGCACGCCCGCCTACATCTATTCGAAGGCGGCGCTGCTCGAGAGTCTCGCCGGGTACGGCCGCGCGTTCCGCGACGTGCCGCACGTCGTCTGCTATTCGGTCAAGGCCAACTCGAACCTGGGCGTCCTCTCGGTGCTGGCGAAGGCGGGCGCGGGCGCGGACATCGTCTCGGGCGGCGAGCTCTACCGCGCGCTGAGGGCCGGCGTCCCGGCCAAGAAGATCATCTTCTCGGGCGTCGGGAAGAGCCGTGACGAGATGCGCGAGGCGCTCAAGGCCGAGATCCTCATGTTCAACGTCGAGTCCCGGAGCGAGCTGCGGGTCCTCGACGAGGTGGCCCTCGAGATGGGCGTCCGCGCCCCGGTGGCGCTCCGTGTGAATCCGGACGTGGATCCCCAGACGCACCCCTACATCGCGACCGGGCTCAAGACCTCCAAGTTCGGCATCCCCTACGACGAGGCGCTCGCGGCGTACGAGGAGGCGGCGACGCTGCAGGGTCTCGAGGTCGTCGGCGCCGACATGCACATCGGCTCGCAGCTCACCAAGGCCACGCCGGTCGCCGACGCGGTGGCGCGCGTCGTCGCGCTGGTGAAGGCGCTGCGCGAGCGCCGGATCGAGATCCGCATGATCGACGTCGGCGGCGGGCTCGGCATCCGCTACCGCGACGAGACGCCGCCGACCCACGAGGAGTACGCGACGGTCCTGCTGCCCGCGTTGCGCGAGGTGGGCGCGACGGTCCTGCTCGAGCCGGGCCGGTCGATCGTCGGCAACGCCGGCGTCCTCCTCACGCGGGTCCTCTACCGGAAGGACACCGGCGCCAAGAAGTTCGTGGTGATCGACGGCGCGATGAACGACCTGATCCGGCCCGCGCTCTACGGTGCCTATCACGAGATCGTCCCCGTGGACGAGACGCGCCGCGCGCGGGACCGGGAGAGCGTCGACGTGGTGGGCCCGATCTGCGAGTCGGGCGACTTCCTGGCCAAGGACCGCGAGCTGGCCCGCGTCGAGCCAGACGACTTGCTCGCCGTCATGAGCGCCGGCGCCTACGGGTTCGTCATGGCCTCCAACTACAACACGCGACCGCGGGCCGTCGAAGTGCTCGTGGACGGCAATCGGTACACGATCGTGCGCCGCCGGGAGACGTACGAAGACCTGGTGGCGGGGGAGACGCCCCTATGAGCCAGACATTCCAGGGTTCATTCGTCGCGATGGTCACCCCCTTCAGGAACGGCAAGGTCGACGAGGCGAAGCTCCGGGAGCTGGTCGAGTTCCACGTCGCGAACGGGACCGACGGGCTGATCCCCTGCGGCACCACCGGCGAGTCCCCGTCCCTGAATCACGATGAGCACCGGCGGGTGGTGGAGGTCGTCGTCGAGGCCGCCCACGGTCGGATCCGCGTCGTCGCGGGCACCGGCTCCAACTCGACCGCCGAAGCGATCGACATGACGAAGCACGCCGAGCGGGCCGGCGCGGCGGGCGCGCTCGTCGTGAACCCGTACTACAACAAGCCGACGCAGGAGGGGCTCTACCGTCACTTCCGCGCCGTGGCGGAGTCCGTCGCGATCCCGATCCTGGTCTACAACATCCAGAGTCGCACCGCGATCAACGTCGAGACCGACACGCTGGCCCGGCTCGTCCGTGACGTGAAGAACGTCGTGGGGGTGAAGGAAGCGTCCGGCTCGCTCGACCAGATGAGCCAGGTCATCGCGGCGTGCGGTCCCGATTTCTCGGTCCTCTCGGGCGACGACAACATCACGCTTCCGCTCCTGGCGATCGGCGGCAGCGGCGTCGTCTCGGTGATCGCGAACATCGTGCCGCGAGAGACGGCCGACCTGGTGCACGCGGCGCTCGACGGCGACTGGAAGCGAGCCCGAGATCTGCACTACCGGCTCTTCCCG
>DASPZZ010000256.1:0-4369 GCA_035635995.1 Binatia bacterium
TTGACGTAGGCCACGCACACGAGGTCGTCGACCGCGCGGGTCGAGACCATCTGCTCGCGGAAGCGCGCCTTGCCGGCGTGGTACGGCGAGCCGTTGATGTTGACGACGAGCTCGGCGCCGGCGAGCGCCTGCGTCGTCGTCGGCCCCGCCGGATACCAGATGTCCTCGCACACGTTGACCGCGAAGGTCGTGTCGCCCACCACGAAGACGGGCGCCTCGGTCCCGGCCTGGAAGTAGCGGTTCTCGTCGAAGACGCCGTAGTTCGGCAGGTACTGCTTGTGGTACACGCCGGCGCGGGTCCCGTCGTGCAGCACCGCGGCGGCGTTGAAGATGTCGTCGTTCTTGTCGACGAAGCCGACCACCACCGACAGCCCGCGCGAGGCGCGCGTCACCTCGTCGAGCGCGCGAAGATTGGCCTCGATGAAGGCCGGCTTGAAGAGAAGGTCCTCGGGCGGATAGCCGGTGATCGCGAGCTCGGGGAAGGCCACCAGCGAGCACCCGAGCGCGCGCGCCCGTTCGATCCCGTCCACGATCATGCGCACGTTGCGATCGAAATCGCCGACCGTGGGATTGATCTGGCCCAGGGCGACGCGGAACCGTTTCATGGGCCCCTATTGTACCCGGGTGGGGGTCCTCCTGATATCATCGGATCCGATGCCCGCGAAGATTCCGTGGCTCCCGTCGACGCTCCCGCCCGACGCCCGTCCCGAGCGCTGTCCCAAGTGCGGACGTCTCGCCCTGATTCCCTGGACCCTACGCCGCGACGACCGGACGAAGGTCGTCCTGCGGACCTGGGTCTGCACCGAGTGTCAGTCGACCGAGGAGCGACCGGAGCCCGAGTAGCGCCTCGCCGTTGCCGCCCTCGCCGAGGCGCCCGAAGCGGTCGAGCGAGATGACGTAGCAGTCCACTTCACCGAAGTGAGCGTACGTGCCGGTGTAGTGGGCCATGCCGACCGCGACCGGGTCGATGCCGAAGCGCTCCACCGCCGCGCCCGTGAACAGGACGTACGTCGTGGGCTCGACGTCGTTCTTGAGGAACCGGTGCGCGAGGATGATGTCCGGGCCCGCGACGCGGGATCGACCACGCACGACCTGCCGCAAGAAGCTCCCGTGATGGACGATCAGCTTGAGGCTGAGCCCGAGCACGCCCCGGCAGGCCCGGCAGGCGCAGCTCGTGTCCAGCGAGATCTCGCGTCGCCGCTCGCCGAAGGCGGCGAAGGCGCGGCCGAACGCCTCGAGGAGCCGACGGTCCGCCCCCTCGGCATCGTCGGGGCCCAGCGCGAACACCGCGTCGCCCTCCAGCTCCTGGATCTCGAGCGGCGGCGAGAGCGCCTCCATGACTCCGGCCAGCAGCACACCCGTCACCTGCGCCCCGTGCTCGAGCTCCGTGGCGGTTACGAACGCCGTGAACCCCGAAATATCCGCCAGGACGAGGAATCCGGACTCGGGTCGATCTGTGTTGGGCATCGTTTTCAGCCTCCACTCCCTAAGACACCGCAGGCCGGCCGGCGTGAAAGGCTCGGAGCGGGCGGCCCGCAGCGGCTCGTCGGGCCCCAAGCCCTAGAACTGATTGACGAAGTCGATCAGCTGGCGGAGCCGCCCGAAGGAGCGGTGGTCGAACGGCAGGATCAGCCGCGGCAGCTCGGGGAACTCGTTCAGCTCCTGCGGCACCGGACCGGGCTCCAGCGTTGCGGGCCCTTTGAGGATGTCAGCGAACTTGTCCTGGAGGTCGGCGAGCTGCGTCGGCTCGAGCGTGTGCGTGAGCCGGAAGACCAGATCGTCGCCCGCGATCCGCGAGGAGTGGTAGACGCGGTAAAATCCGGTGATCTCGCCCGCCGCCTCGTCGGGCGTGTCGACGATCCGGAAGAGCGAGGTGTCCTCGGGGTCGATGAGCCCGCGCTCCACCAGCGTGCCCGCGATCCACCGGTGCCAGATCCGCCAGAACGGCTTGGGCCCGGCCTCGATCAGCACGACCGGAATGAGCGCCGTCTTGCCCGTCTGCATCAGCGTAAGGAGCTCGAAGGTCTCGTCCATTGTCCCGTAGCCGCCCGGGAACAGCGCCACAGCGCTCGCTTCCTTCACCAGGAAGAGCTTGCGTGTGAAGAAGTACTTGAAGGTGATGAGCTTGGGGTCGGAGGCGATCCAGGGATTGGCCTCCTGCTCGAACGGCAGGCGGATGTTCAGGCCGAAGCTCTTCTCGCCGCCCGCTCCCTCCTGCGCGGCGCCCATGATGCCGGCGCCCGCCCCGGTCACGACCATCCAGCCCGCCTCGGTCATCCGCCTACCGAAGCGGCGCGCGCTGTCCATGGCTTCTTCGCTCGAGGCCGAGCGCGCCGAGCCGAAGACGGTGACTTTGCGGACGCCGCTGTAGGGGGCGAAGACCTTGTAGGCGTAGCGGAGCTCTTTGAGCGCCGTGTTGGTGATCTTGAGGTCGCCCGTCCCCGCCCCGTCCTCGTGGAGCTTGAGCACGGTGGTGAGGAGCTGGTGGAGATAGCCGCGGCGCTCGGCGGGCACTCCTTCCGCATCGAGCAGGTCGGCGATCAAGCGGTTCGCGGTGTCGTTCTGGAGCTGATACCGGCGGGGCTCGGCCACGCTTTCGAGTATACCGTCACCGGGGCCCGGGCCCGAACGCCACCGCGAGGCCGGACACGATCAAGGCGCCGCCGAGGATCGTGAACGGCGTCAGGCGCTCCCCCAGCAGCGCCGCGCCCAGCAGGGCTCCCACGATCGGCTGAACGTTGAGGAAGATCGCCGCCCGGGGCGCCGGGACCCGCGCGAGCGCCCAGTTCCACGCGAGGTAGCCGAGCGCGGTAATGACGACGGCTAGATAGAGCGTCCCGGCGACGGCCGGGGCCGTCCACGCGGGCCGTGAGCCGGACGCCCACTCGGCCCCCGCCACGGGCAGGAGCGCCACGGTGCCCCAGACCAGCGACCGGGTCGTGACGCCGAGCGCCGCGTGGCGCTCGAGAACACGGCGCCCCAGGAGCGAGTAGGACGCATAGGCGAGCCCTGAGAGCACGAGCAGCACATCGCCCTGCCAGTGCGGCACGAGCTTTTCGGTCACGCCGGGGATCCCGTTGACGACGACGACCGCCGTGCCGGCCACCGCGAGCGCCGCGCCCAACGCCTCGCGCCGGGAGAGCCTCTCGCCGAGGTAGAGCGGGCTCAGCAGCATCAGCGAGACGGGCTCGACGACGATCAGGAGCGCCGCGTTCGTCGCCGTGGAGCGCGCGATGCCCCAGTGAGCGAGGACGAACGCGCCCGCGAAGCCGAGGATTCCCATCCACGCGATCGCCCGGCGGTCGCCGCGCGAGAGGGCTGCGTCCGAGGCGCGCCGCGGGGCGAGCGGCGCCAGGACCAGCCAGCCGATGACGAGCCTCGCGAGCGCGAGCGCCGCCGGCGGGACGCTCCCGAGCGTGACACGCGTCGCGACGTACGACGTGGCGTAGACGACGTTCGCGCCGAGGAGCACCAGGTAGGCGAGGCTCACCCCGGCGGCGCCGCGGTCCTCAGCGTGGAGGCTTGCGGGCGCGCACGAAGGCGCTGATGAACTTGCCGTCGACCGCCGGGGCGATCGTGTCCGCGTCGACCCCCGAGGCCGCCAGAAAGGCGCGGGCGTCGTCCGCCCGATAGATCCGTGTCGGCTCGAGATCGATCGCGTCGAACCCGGCCCGCGCGAGCTTCGTCCTATACTCCTCGTCCTCCAGGGCGCCCGCCACGCAGCCGATCCACAGCTCGACGCTCTTGCGGATCTCGGGCGGCACCGGACCGCGCACGACCACGTCGGAGACCGCGAGCCGCCCGCCGGGCCTGAGCACGCGGAAGGCCTCGGCGAAGACGCGGTCCTTGTCCGCCGAGAGGTTGATGACGCAGTTCGAGATGATGACGTCGACCGAGTCGTCGGGCAGCGGGATCGCCTCGATCTCGCCCCGGAGGAACTCGACGTTCTCGACGCCGGCCTTCGCCTGGTTCGCGCGGGCGAGCGCCAGCATCTCGTCCGTCATGTCGAGGCCGTAGGCTTTGCCGCGCGGGCCGACCCGCCGCGCCGACAGCAGGACGTCGATGCCGCCCCCCGAGCCCAGGTCCAGCACGATCTCGCCCGGGGCGAGCTCGGCGAGGGCCGTCGGGTTTCCGCAGCCGAGCGACGCGGCCACCGCCTCGGCCGGCAGCGCGGCGGTCTCGCCGGCTCCGTAGAGCTTCGACGTGATCGGGTCGCAGCCCCCGCGCGACGGCGACACCGGGCCACAGCAGCCGCTGTCGCCGCTCGTGACGCGCAGCGCCGCCCGTCCGTACTTCTGCCTGACGATCTCCTTGATCGACTCGTCGCTCATCGCGGCCTCCTCACCGGCGGCGGCGCGCTCCGGGCGCC
>DASPZZ010000257.1:0-12729 GCA_035635995.1 Binatia bacterium
GGGAGGAAACGTCGAGGCGGCAATTCAACGACGAGGGAGAAGGGAGCAGATCATGGAACGCAAGGGATTTCTGACTGTCGTGACCATCATCGTGCTTGTCTGCGCGGTGACCTTGGGCGGTGCCGCGAGCGTCAGCGCGCAAGTCGCCGGCACGACCACGATCGCAATCAGCGCGGAACAGATGAAGCTCGTGGCGCTCGGATGGAGCGCCAAGAAGCAGATCATGGGCAAGCCCGTGTACAACGACGCCGACGAGAAGATCGGAACCGTTGACGATCTCATCATCACACCCGACCAATCCGTGTCCTACGCGATCATCGGGGTCGGCGGGTTCATCGGACTGGGAAAGCGCAACGTGGCCATTCCGGTGGGCATGTTGAAGCAAGACAACGGCAAGCTCGTCCTACCCGGCGCGACCAAAGACGCCGTCAAGGCCATGCCGAAGTTCGAGTACGCGATGTAGCGTGCGGGCCGGGACCCGACGGCACCTCGCCCGCCTTGCGATCGGTCTAACGATCGCGAGGGTTGAAGGCCGCAGCGTGGGCGAGGTGCCGCACCACGACCATTCGCATGAACGCGCCCACCGCCGGGTCCGCGTAGACGCCGAACGCGTCGGCCAAGGTCCCTCGAAGGCCGCTGCGGGTCTGGATCGCGTAGAGAATCGCCATGTCGTCCGGGTCCGATGCGCCTTCGAAACGGTGATACTCCGAGACCATCACTTCCTCTGCGGGGAACAGCTTCCCGCTGTCGGCCGCACGCAGCTTTCCGTTCGCCAGGATGAAGTGTTCGGTGAAACCCCGACCGGCCAGCTCGTCCATCGTACCGGCCATGGTCGGGATCTCGATGGCCTCCGGCATCGCGTCGATTAGTTGTTGCGCGCGCGGTACGGCGTCGGCACGTATTCGACCGAGGGCCGCGTACGTGTCGGCTGGGGGAAGAGCCCCATGAACTGATAGACCTCTTCCGGCACCTCCGTGCTGACCGGCAGGCCGAGTGCCTTGGCTTCCTCGGCCATGATCGGATAGTCGTGGGTCCAGGTGCCGGTGGCGAGCTTCTCGGCCAGCGCGGCGGCCTGATCCATCGGCATCCGGTCCGAGAGGAGATCCTGGACCGTCCGTCGAACCTGCACGATGGCCTTGCGGGAGACGTCGGCCAGAATGAATGTCTTGTCCTCGATGTCGTCCGGCTTCTTCTTGTCGAGCACGCTCAGCACGGACGCGGCCGGCGACTCACCGAGCTGCGGGTCCACCGGTCCCAGCACCGCGTTCGGGTCCAGCACGATCTCGTCGGCCGCCAGGGAGATCAGCGTGCCTCCCGACATCGCGTAGTGCGGCACGAAGACGGTGACCTTCGCGCGATGGCGCCGGAGGGCGTGCGCGATCTGGCCGGCGGCGAGCACCAAGCCGCCCGGCGTGTGGACGATCAGGTCGATCGGACAGTCGGGATCGGTGAGCTTGATGGCCCGGAGCACGTCTTCCGAGTCGTTGACGTCGATGTAGCGCATGATGGGAAATCCCAGGAAGCTCATCGTCTCCTGGCGGTGCACCAGCGCGATCACCCGGCTCTTTCGCGAGCTCTCGAACCGATGCAGCACTCGCAGGCGCGCAGCCTCGAGCATCTTCTGCCGGATCACCGGCTGCAGCGCCGAGATCATGAAGAACAGCCACAGCACGTCACCGATACTCATTCGCCAGCCTCCCTTTTCGGTCTCACTGCGTTCACCACGGGCCGACTTCGGTCCGCCAGGCCCGCGGGTAGCTGCGACGGCGGAGTAGGAGCGGCACCAGGATCAGACCCACCGTGAATCCTCCGACGTGCGCCCACCACGCCACGCCTCCGGCCGCGTCGGCCAACGCGAAGGCAAGCGTGCCGGCCACGAGCTGTATGAGGAACCAGAATCCGAGATAGATCACGGCGGGTACTTCCACGATCTGGACGAAGATGAAAACGATCGGCACGAGCGTGAGCACGCGCGCATGAGGAAACAGGAGGAGGTAACCGCCGAGGACGCCGCTGATCGCGCCGCTGGCGCCGATGGTCGGAACGGCCGACTGGGGATGCAGGTGCGCGTGGACGAGCGCCGCCCCCAGACCGGCGAGGAGATAGAAGAGCAGATAGCGCAGATGGCCGATGCGGTCCTCGACGTTGTCGCCGAAGATCCACAGATACATCATGTTGCCGATCAGGTGGAGCCAGCCGCCGTGGAGGAACATCGAGCTCAGCAGCGGCAGGTAGCGGTCCACCTCGGCCCCGGGCACACGGGCGAGCGCGAAATAGTCCGCCGGCACGAAGCCCCAGGCTTGGATGACGGCCTCGAGGTCAGGACCGAGCGCCAGCTCGTAGAGAAACACCCAGACGTTGAGCCCGATCAGGAGATAGGTCACGACAGGCCAGCTGCGTGACGGAATGGAGTCGCGGAGGGGAATCATCGCGGGGTCATCCGGCACGCTCGATGACGAGGTAGGCCGTGCCCCCAGCGCGGTTGACGAGCATGACCAGGTCGCCGTTGCCCGCGTGCTCAACGGCCTGCGAGAAATCTTTCGCCGACCGCACCGGCCGTCGGTTCACCTCCTGGATCACGTCACCGGGGCGCACGCCCGCCTCGGCGGCGGGACCGTCTGGGGCCACCTCGGCCACGACGGCGCCCTGAAGCCCAGGCGTCAAGCCGAGCTTCACCGCGACGTCGGGCGTCGAGTCGGCGACGGCGAGGCCCACGCGGGCCGAGGTACCGGATACGGGCGTCGCGGCGGCCGGGCGCTCGGGTAGATCGCCGACAACGACATCGACTTTTTGCTCGCGGCCGTCGCGAAGAATCGTCAGCCGCACGCGGCTGCCCGGGGTCGTGCCGGCGACGAGATTGCGGAATTGGCCGGCGTCGGTGACCGGCTTGTCACCCACGGCGGCGATGATGTCGCCGCGCTTGAGGCCAGCCCGCGCCGCCGGCCCGTCCGGGGTGACGTCGGCCACCAGGATGCCGCGACTCGCGGTGAGTCCGAGCCCTCGCGCCACCGCCGGCGTCAGCTCCTGCACGGCGACGCCGAGATAGCCTCGAGTCAAGCGGCCGCGAGTGACCAGCTGGTCCATCACCTGGCGGGCCATGTTGACCGGCACGGCGAAGCCGATGCCCTGGTATCCGCCGCTCTGCGAAAAGATGGCGGTGTTGATCCCGATCAGCGCGCCGGCCGAGTTCACGAGCGCACCGCCGGAGTTCCCGGGGTTGATCGCGGCGTCGGTCTGGATGAAGTCCTCATAGTCGGCGATCCCGACGTTGGCGCGGCCGACGGCGCTCACGATGCCCATCGTCACCGTCCGGCTGAGCCCGAACGGATTGCCGACGGCGAGAACGATCTCGGCCACCCCAACACGGCTCGAGTCGCCGAGGGGCAGGAGCGTGAAGCCCGAGCCCGACAGCTTCAGGACCGCCAGATCGGTGTGCGGATCGGCCCCGACGAGCTTGGCTTTGAACTCGCGCTGGTCGTCGAGGGTCACGCGGATCTCTTGAGCGCCCTCGATGACGTGATTGTTGGTCAGGACGTAGCCGTCGCTCGTGACGATGACTCCGGAGCCCAAGCTCTGCTCGCGGCGTGGTCCCCGCTCGGGTCCGAAGAAGAAGCGGAAGAATGGATCGGAGGACAGAGGCCCCGATGGCCGGTCGGGTCCGCGCGCTGTTCTGGCCGAGGCGACGTTCACCACCGCGGGCATCACGGCCTTTGCGACACTCGTCCAGCCGGAGGGCGCCGGTGCCGATGCCGCCGCCGGCATCAGCGCGATCGCCGGCGCCGGCCGCTCGAAGGGCCACCACCATTGCGGCCGACCGGTCCTGCCGATGAGCAGCGAGCCGACCAGCAGCACAACGGCCCAGAACAGAAGTTGAGTCGGGCGTCGGTAGAACCACATCTGCCATCGCCGCATCGTGAGCTCCTTGCGCCGCGCCCACCGCATCATGTCGCGCGCGACAGGGTTTGCTCCGTCTCGGCCCGCAACCCGCGGAGTCGAAACGCCAGGCCGATTCCGTCTCGAATCCCGCTCCCTACATCTCAGCCCTCCCAGTGCAGGCACCTACCAGCGCGGGAGCCGCCCCACGAGCCAGCGCCAGGTCGCGTCGTCCGGGCGCTCCAGCGCCAGCTCGTCGAGCGCCGCGTACGCCGCGCTCGTCGCCTCGGCGAGCCAGCGAGCGCTCTCGCCACCGTGGCCTCGCACGGCTTCGAGCGCGGCGCGACAGACGATCTCGGCCAGCTCCGCCGGGGCGTCCAGCTCGCGCACCAGGCGGCCGGCGGCGCGGACGGCGCCCTCGATGGCGTCGCCGACCTCGCGCGCGCCGAGCGGACCGCGTTCCATCCGCGTGACCAGCATCTCGCGCACGGCGATGTGGAAACCGTGCGCCGGCACGCCTGCCCGCAGGAGTCCTGCGAGCTCCGACGCCACCGCTTCCTCGAAGGGCCTCACGCCGGCTCCACCCGCAACGCGCCGCCGGCCACGTCCACGTGCACGGTCCCACCGTCGCGAAGCTTGCCGGCCACGATCAGCCGCGCCACGAGCGTCTCGACCTCCCGCTGGATGGCGCGCTTCAACGGGCGCGCGCCGAAGACGGGGTCGTAGCCGATCTTGACCAGGTGATTGCGCGCCGCCTCGGTGACTTCGAGCGTGATCCGACGATCCGCCAGGCGGCGCCGCAGCCCGTCCAGCTGGATCTCGACGATCTTCGCCAGCTCCGCCTCGGTCAGCGCACGGAAGACCACGACTTCGTCTACGCGGTTCAAGAACTCCGGCCGGAAGTGACGCCGGAGCGCCTCCAGCACCTGCTCGCGCATCCGCTGGTAGGTCCGCTCGTCGGCGCCGCGCATCTCGAGGATGAGCTGGCTGCCGATGTTCGACGTCATGATGATCACGGTGTTCCTGAAGTTCACCGTGCGGCCGTGCCCGTCGGTCAATCGCCCGTCGTCCAAAACTTGAAGGAGCACGTTGAAGACGTCCGGATGCGCTTTCTCGATCTCGTCGAGCAGCACGACGGAATACGGCTTGCGCCGGACCGCCTCGGTAAGCTGGCCGCCCTCGTCGTAGCCGACATAGCCGGGCGGCGCGCCGATCAGCCGAGCGACGGTGTGCTTTTCCATGTACTCGGACATGTCCAGGCGGATCATGTTCTCTTCGTCGTCGAAGAGGGTCGCGGCGAGCGCACGCGCGAGCTCGGTCTTGCCGACGCCCGTGGGGCCGAGGAAGAGGAACGAGCCGATCGGGCGTTTGGGGTCTTTGATGCCGGCTCGCGCTCGAACCACCGCATCGGCCACCGCGCTCACGGCCTCGTCCTGCCCGACGACCCGCTTGTGCAGCTCCTCGGGAAGGCGCAGGAGCTTCTGCATCTCGCCTTCCATGAGCTTCGATACCGGGATGCCCGTCCATCGCGACACCACCTCAGCGATGTCTTCCTCGTCGACCTCCTCCTTGATGAGCCGCCGGCCGCCCGTGCTCTGGGCCTTGGCTTCCAGCTCCTTCAGCTCGCGCTCGAGGCTGGCCAGGGTCCCGTACTGGAGCTCGGCCGCCCGCGAGAGATCGCCGACGCGCATCACCTTGTCGATCTCGACCTTCGTCTCCTCGATGCGCTTGCGGAGCTCGCGCGGCCGCTCGATCGCCGCCTTTTCGCTCTCCCACTGGGCGCGAAGGGTTCTGGCCTTCTCCTGCAGGTCGGCCAGCTCCTTCTCGAGCTTCCCCAGCCGGTCCCGTGACGCGGCGTCGGTCTCCTTGCGCAGGGCTTCGCGCTCGATCTCGAGCTGAAGGATTCGCCGGGTGATCTCGTCCAGCTCCGCCGGCATCGAGTCGATCTCGGTCCTGAGCCGGGCCGCGGCCTCGTCGATGAGGTCGATGGCCTTGTCGGGCAGGAATCGATCGGCGATGTAGCGGTGCGAGAGCACCGCGGCCGCCACCAGGGCCGCGTCCTTGATGCGCACACCGTGGTGGACCTCGTAGCGCTCCTTGAGGCCGCGAAGGATGGAGATCGTGTCCTCCACCGTCGGCTGGTCGACCATGACGGGCTGAAAGCGCCGCTCCAGCGCCGCATCCTTTTCGATGTGCTTCTTGTACTCGTCGAGGGTCGTCGCGCCGATGCAGTGCAGCTCGCCGCGAGCCAGCAACGGCTTCAACAAATTGCTCGCGTCCATCGCGCCCTCGGCGGCCCCCGCGCCCACCACGGTGTGCAGCTCGTCGATGAAGAGGATGACCTCGCCCTGCGCGTCGGTCACCGCCTTGAGCACCGCCTTGAGCCGCTCCTCGAATTCGCCGCGGTATTTGGCGCCGGCGATGAGCGCGCCCATATCGAGCGCCACGATGCGCTTCTTCTTCAGCCCTTCGGGCACGTCGCCCCGCACGATCCGCTGAGCCAGGCCCTCCACGATCGCGGTCTTGCCGACACCGGGCGGGCCGATCAGCACGGGGTTGTTCTTGGTGCGGCGCGACAGGATCTGGATCACGCGCCGGATCTCCTCGTCGCGGCCGATGACCGGATCGAGCTTGCCCTGCTGCGCGAGGGCCGTGAGGTCTCGACCGTATTTCTCGAGCGCCTCGTACGTGCCCTCGGGCGTCTGGCTCGTCACGCGCTGGCCGCCCCGGACGGCCGCCGCCGCTTCGAGGAGCTTCTCGCGCGTCAGGCCGGCGGCCCGCAGCGCCTCGGACACGGCGCCGTCTTTGAGGTCGGCGAGCGCCAGGAGCAGGTGCTCGACGCTCACGTACTCATCCTTCATGCGCTGCGCCTCGGTCTCGGCGCCGGTCAGGATCTCGTTCACGCGCGGCGCGATGAACACCTGGCCCGCGGGCGCGCCGGGCCCCGAGACGCGCGGCAGGCGCTCGAGCGCCTGCTGGAGCCGTTGCACGAGCGAGGCCGGGTTGCCACCCGCCTTCTCCACGATGCGGGGCGCGATCCCGCCGTCCTGGCTCAGCAGCGCCACCGCCAGATGCTCGACGTCGATCTGCGCGTGACCACGGCGTTGCGCCAGCGCCTGCGCCTCGCGGATCACGTCCTGAGCCTTCTCGGTCAGTCGGTTGAGGTCCATGGGCGTCGCTCCCTTTGTACGTTGTCGGTCATCGCGCCGACATCACCGGCCGGGCTCGCCCGGCTCGCGCTCGAGCCGCTCCACGAGGTCCACGATGATGGCCGCGCCGGTGAGATTCACGCCGAGGTCGCGATGGAGGCGCAGCATCCGGCGAAGGCGTGACGCCGTCGCGGCCGAGAACGTCGGCGCCGTGAGGCCACCCTCGTTCGGGATCGGCTCCACGAGCCCGAGACTCATCAATCGCGACAGGGTCGCCGCGCTGATTCCCGCGGCGCGCGCGAGCTGTTCGCCGGAGAGACACGCCTCGACGAGCCGCGGGCTCTCGACGGTCGGAGCGCCTGGTCGTGTCCGTGGTGGTGTGCTCACGTCCCGCTCATCCCACCGCCGCCCGGTCGGCCGGGGCGGTGGCGCGCTGTTTCAGGATTTCGTACGCTTCGCGCTCCGGCGCGCTCGGGCGCTCGGGAACGACGATCCGCACGACCGCGTAGAGATCGCCGCGGCCTCCGTCCGGACGCGGCAGCCCACGTCCGCGCAGCCGCAGGCGCCGCCCCGCCTGGGTGCCGGGCGGCACCGTGAGCGTCACCGGCCCATCGGGCGTTTCGACTCTCACGTCGGCCCCGAGGACCGCTTGCCACGGCCAGAGCGACAGATCCATCTCCAGATCGTCCCCGGCGACGCGATAGCGCGGATGCGGGACCAGCCGAAGGCGCAGGTACACGTCGCCCGGCGGACCGCCGTTCACGCCAGGCTCCCCCTGGCCAGCGAGACGGAGCACGGTGCCTTCGCGGGCGCCGCGTGGGATCTCGACCTCGAGGTTCCGGCTGCCGTTCAGCGTGATCCGGCGTCGGGCGCTGTGGAGCAGCTCCTCCAGGGTCACCGGCAGCTCCGCCTCGATGTCGCTTCCCGGGATCGTGATGCGGACCCCGCCGCGGCTCGTCCGCCCGGTGCCCCGGCCGAAGAGCGACGCGAAGAAGTCGCTGACGTCTCCGAGGTCTTCCCACCCCCCAGCGCCGGCGGAAGCGCGCTCGCCGCCGGACGGTGTGAAGTCCATGCCGCTCTTCCAGCTCGCCCCGAGGGCGTCGTACTTGCCGCGCTTGTCGGGGTCGCTCAGGACCTCGTAGGCCTCGTTGATCTCCTTGAACCGCTCGGCAGCCCGAGCTCGCTCGGCGGCGGGCTGGAGGTCAGGATGGTGCTTGCGGGCCAGCTGACGGTACGCGCGCTTGATGTCGTCAGCGCTGGCGGTGTGCGGCAAGCCCAGCACCTCGTAGTAGTCGCGAAACTTCACCGCCACGAGTCGGGCTCCGCTCGCGGGGCCGCGACGACGACCTGGGCGGGACGCAGCAGCTCGCTCCCGAGTCGCCAGCCTCGCCGGATCTCACGCATGACAGTTCCAGGCTCGACGCTGTCGGATGGCACGGTCGCGACCGCCTCGTGAATCTTCGGGTCGAACGGCCGGCCGACGCTTTCCACGGGGTCGGCGCCGGCCTCGCGGAGCGCGTTGGCGAAGAGCCGGTGCGTGGCGGCCATGCCTTCGTAGAAGTCGGGATCGGTGGACCCGGCGGCAAGCGCCCGCTCGAAGGAGTCCAGGACTGGCAGGAGCGGCAGCAGCGCCGCGCGCTGCCCCTCGCGGCGGGCGGCCTCCAGCTCGCGAGACGCGCGCCGCCGAACATTTTCGAAGTCGGCGCGAAGGCGGAGGTGCCGGTCTCGCTCGTCGTCGAGGGCGCGCCGCAGGTGCTCGGCATCCTCGTCCTGAACGCCCGGTCCGCTGGTGTCGTCCTCGAGATCGCCCCTCCCGTCATCGGCGCGGCGCATATGCCGTCAAGGCTTCCGGTCGTCCACATTCTTGAATTCCGCATCCACGACGTCGTCCTTCGGCGGTCCGGAGCTCTGGGGGCCGTTGGAGCCGCCGCGGGCCTCGCGGTACGCTGCCTCGCTCAGCGTCTTGGACACGCGCGTCAGGCTCTCCTGCGCCCTCCGGAGGCGTTCGACGTCGTCTCCCTTCACCGCTTCGCGCGCTTCGCCGAGCGCCTGCTCGATCGCCGTGCGCTCGGCATCAGCGAGCTTCGCACCGTGCTCTGCGAGCGCGCGCTCGGTCGCGTACACGAGCGCGTCCGTCTGATTGCGAAGCTCGATCTCCTGCCGCCGTCTCGTGTCCTCGCTCGCGTTCGCCTCCGCTTCCCTCACCATCCGCTCGACTTCCTGCTTGCTGAGCCCGGACGAGGCGGTGATCGTGATCTGCTGCTGCTTGCCGGAGGCCTTGTCCTGAGCGGAGACGTTCAGGATGCCGTTGGCGTCGATGTCGAACGTCACCTCGATCTGCGGCATACCGCGCGGCGCGGGCGGAATGCCCTCCAGGCGGAACCGACCGAGGGTGCGGTTGTCCTTCGCCAGCGGCCGCTCCCCCTGCAGGACGTGGATGTCCACCGCGGTCTGGTTGTCGTCGGCGGTACTGAAGACCTCGCTCTTCCTCGTCGGGATCGTCGTGTTGCGCGGGATCAGGACGGTCATGGCGCCGCCCAGGGTCTCGACACCGAGTGAGAGCGGCGTGACGTCGAGCAGCACGACGTCCTTGACGTCGCCGCCCAGGACCCCGCCCTGGATGGCGGCGCCGACCGCGACCACCTCGTCCGGGTTCACGCCCTTGTGAGCCTCCTGGCCGAAGAGCTGCTTGACGAGCTCTTGGACTTTCGGCATCCGCGTCTGCCCGCCGACCAGGACGACCTCGTCGATGTCGGCCGCGGTGACGCCCGCGTCTTTCATTGCCTTGCGGCAAGGCTCGGCGGTGCGCTGGACCAGGTCGTCGACGAGCGCTTCCAGCTTCGCGCGCGTGAGCGTCATCACCAGGTGCTTGGGGCCGCTCTGGTCCGCGGTGATGAACGGCAGGTTGATCTCGGTTTGTAAAGTAGAGCTGAGCTCGATCTTCGCCTTTTCCGCCGCTTCCTTCAGCCGCTGGAGCGCCATACGATCACGGCGGAGGTCGACGCCCTGCTCCTTCTTGAACTCGTCGGCGATCCAGTCGATCACGCGCTGGTCGAAGTCGTCGCCGCCGAGGTGGGTATCGCCGTTGGTCGCCTTGACCTCGAAGACGCCCTGGCCGAGCTCGAGGATCGAGATATCGAACGTCCCGCCTCCGAGGTCGTACACGGCGATCTGCTCGTCGGTCTTCTTGTCGAGCCCGTAGGCGAGCGCGGCCGCGGTGGGCTCGTTGATGATGCGCAGGACCTCGAGGCCGGCGATCTGCCCCGCGTCCTTCGTGGCCTGGCGCTGGCTGTCGTTGAAGTAGGCGGGCACCGTGATCACGGCCTGGGCGACCTTCCCGCCCAGGTGCGCCTCCGCCGCCTCCTTCAGCTTTCTCAGGATCATCCCCGAGATCTCGGGCGGCGAGTACTGCTTGCCCCGGATGTCGATACGCACGTCGCCGTTGGCCGCCTTGACGACCTTGTAGGGAACCAGCTTGATCTCTTGTTGAACCTCGTCGTACCGGCGGCCCATGAAGCGCTTGATCGAGAACACGGTGTTCTCGGGATTCGTGACCGCCTGTCGTTTGGCTACCTGGCCGACGAGGATCTCGCCGTCCTTCGTGAAGGCCACGACCGAGGGAGTCAGGCGGCTCCCCTCCTGGTTGGGGATGACGACGGGAGTCCCGCCCTCCATCACCGCGACGACCGAGTTGGTGGTGCCGAGATCGATGCCGATCACCTTGCTCATTGCGTCCTCACGAAGACCGCTGAGCCGCGGCCGTCATTGGATATCCCGCCCGCTGCCAGGCCTCGACGCCTCCCTTGAGCGCCTTGGCGTTGACGAACCCTCGCGCCCGATACTTCGCCGCCTGACCGGCGGCTGTCTGTTCCGCCGGTCACGCGCAATAGAAGACGATCTCCGTGTCCTTCGTGAGTGCGGGCAGCCGCGACTCGAGCTCCGAGAGCGTGATGCTGCCCTCGAGCCCCAGCTGCTGGCACTTCACATCGTCGCCGTAGGCGCAGACGAGGAACGCCTCGCCTGCCACGACTTTGCGGCGAGCCTCCTCGACGGCGATGCGCGGGACCGCGGCCGCTTCCATCTCCGTGCCTCAGTGCTTGATCGGGACTCGGCGCATCCCTGGGCGCGTGTCCGCCTTCGGGAATCTCACCGTCAGCACGCCGTCTTTCAGGCGCGCCGTGGGGTGGTCCACGTCGAGCCCCGGCGGCAACGGCACGGTCCGGGCGAAGCTTCCGTAGCGCGCCTGGACGAGCCGGTAGTCGCGGCGCTTGTCCTCTCGCTCGTCGCGTGTTTCGCCGCGGATGACCAGGCCTTCGGAGCCGATCATGAGATCGAGATCGTCACGACTGACACCCGGGACCTCGACCGTCACCACCACCTCGTCGTCGGTCTCGTGCATGCCGACGGGCGGCGTCGACACGAACGAGGTGAACCCGGGCAATCCCAGCGGCTCCTCGACCAGGCGCTGCAACCAGCGGTCGAGATCGTCGCGGAACGCCAGCCCGCCGGGCTCGCGGAACGCGGGCTCCCGGAACGCGAGCCCCCTGGTCCGCGCGGGCGCCAGCTCGTGGCGCTCTCGCCGCCACGGCAAGAGTGCTCCGACCTTATCGATGATGCTCATCGTGCTCTCCTTTTCGCCTGACTCGCGCCCTACTCCGTCCGAACCGGGATCTTCTTCGGCTGCACCCCGAGGGACTTGGGAATCTCGACCCGCAGCACGCCATCCCGGAGCGTGGCGCTGATTCCGTCTGTGTCGAGATCCTCGGTGAGCCTGAAGGCCCGGTAGTAGTCCTCGAGCTCGAACTCCTGGTAGTCCGGCGCGGTGGCGGGCCGTTCGACGCGCCCGCGGACGATCAACTCATCGCGCTCGGCCACGACCTCGAGGCCGGCCGGCGTGACGCCGGGCATGTCGGCCAGCAGGACGTAGGTCTTCTCGGTCTCGTAGATGTCCACGGGCGGCGAGATGGTGCGGGCCGCGCGCTCGGAGCGCTCGGGCCTGGTTGACGCCGCGGCCGGGGTCGTCGTCATGGTCGCCATGGATGTCACTCCTTGTCCGGAATCAGTTCTGGATCGGGATCTTCTTCGGTGTCGCCTCGGGAACCCGGGAGAGCTGCACCTTCAAGACGCCGTGGCTGTACGTCGCCTGAGTCCGATCGGGATCCAGGCGGTCGCCCATGCTGAGGCTTCGCGTGAACGTGCCGATCGGACGCTCCCGCCGGTGATACTGCTCGTCGGTCACGCCGGGCTCGGCGTGCCGCTCGCCGCGGATCGTCACGGTCTCGCCGACGACGCTCACGTCGAGGCTCGCGCGGTCCACGCCCGGGCACAGCGCCTCGATCGAGATGTCCTTGTCTCCGCGCGTGAGGTTGACGGGCGGATACTCGCCGGTGAGCGGCCAGCGCCACGCCGGGGTGAAGTCCGTGAAGACGTGCTCCATCTCACGCTGCAGGCGCCGCATCTCCTGCCAGGGATCCCGCATCGCTCGTGTGTCCATGAGAGCTCCTCCCTCAAATCAGTCGAACGAGATTGCGATCCGGTTCTCGACCGCGGTGACTCCCGGGGCCGACCAGGCAGCCCGCTCGGCCTCCTCTCGCTCGGCCCACGAGCGCACCGTGCCCTTCAGGACGACCTTGCTCCCTTGCACCTCGACCGTGATCCGTTGGGCGTCCATCGTCGCCGTCCGCACCAGCGCCTGCTCGATCTTCTC
>DASPZZ010000258.1:0-10138 GCA_035635995.1 Binatia bacterium
AGATGCATCACGCCCGACATGGCATTGATGATGTGGTGGAAGGCCGGCTGGTGGCGCAGGGGTCCGCTCTGGCCGAAGCCGGAGATCGAGCAGTAGACGAGGTCGGGCTTCACGGCCGAGAGCGCGGCGTAGTCGCAGCCGAGCTTCGCGACGACACCCGGCAGGAAGTTCTCGACCACGACGTCGGCGGCGCGCGCGAGGTCGAGCACGACCTCGCGGGCCTTGGGGTGCGCGAGGTCGAGCGCGAGACTCGACTTGCCCGCGTTGATCCTGATGAAGTACGTCGCCTGATCGGTCCGTCCCTCCTCGAGCTGGGCGTGGCCGCGCCGCGTGTCGTCGCCTTCGCCCGGGCGCTCGACCTTGATCACGCGCGCGCCCAGGTCGGCGAGCAGGCGCGTGCAATAGGGGCCGGCCAGCACGCGCGTGAAGTCGAGAACGGTGAGGCCGGCGAGCAGCGCGTCGTCAGGGGCGGGCATGGGATCTCCTTGTCCTTCGAGCTCGTTTCGCGCTCGCCTTCGCGCAGTCGGTCCATTAGTCTAGCAGGGCGTTCGATCGGAGACAGAGGAGGACACGGCATGCGGACGGTCGACGTCGAGACGCTCGAACGGATCACGCGGGACATCTTCGTCGGCTGGCGCGCACTCCGAGAGGACGCCGCGTGGATCGCGGCACTGCTCGTTCGCGCCAACCTGCGCGGCCACGACTCGCACGGCGTGATCCGGATCCCCCACTACGTGCACGCGCTCAAGGCCGGCGAGGTGAACCCGACGCCGTCCATCAAGACCGAATCGGAGACCCCCACGATCGCGCGCATCGACGGCGACCGGGGGTTCGGCCAGGTCGTCGCCCGGCACGGCATCACGCTGGCGATCGCGAAGGCGCGCGCGCAGGGGCTCTGGCGGCCGTCCAGGGACTGATCGGGATGCTCTGGGTGAACGCGCCCACCGCGCTCAACGTGGCGCCCTGGGGCGGCGCGGCGCGCCGCCTCGGGACCAACCCCCACGCGGTGGCGGTCCCCGGCCCGAACGCGACCGTCGCGATGTCGCACGACTTCGCGACGAGCGTCGTCGCCGAGGGCAAGCTGAAGGTGAAGTTCAACCGCGGCGAGAAGGTCGCGCCCGGCATCATGCGCAACGGCCGGGGCGAGCCGTCGACCGACCCCCGCGAGTACTACGCCGACCCACCGGGCTCGCTGATCACGGCCGGAGAGCACAAGGGGTACGGGCTCTCGCTCGCCGTCGAGATCCTCGGGGGCATCCTGTCCGGCACCGGCGCGGCGCGCCCGGACAAGGGTCCGGTGAGCAACGGCGTCTTGATGATGTGCGTCGATCCGGCGCGCTTCCTGCCGCCCGGCGACTTTCACGCCCAGGTCGCGTCGCTCTTCGGCTTCGTGCGGTCGGCGCCGTTGGCCGGCGGGGCGGAGGAGATTCTCAGGGAGTGCGCCGCCGAGGTGGGCGTCGATGCTTGAGGTCGTGACGATGAAGGAGATCGACGCGATCTTTGCGGTGACCGACGCCCTCGGCATCCATCGCGAGGCGCTGGTGATTCCCCTGGGGCCCGCCACGCCCGGGCGCGTCCGCCGGCTGCCGAGTGGCAAGCTCGAGATCACGGTCGACGCCGCGCGCCCGATCGACGAGTGGGTCACGGAGCTTCCGCGACTCATCGCGGGAGCTCAGGGGAAGTGAGCTGACGGCCGGTCTCAGGCGCGGGCTTGGTCTCTTCCCGCTCGCGGCGATCGTCTTCTTCAACGTGAGCGGCGGGCCCTACGGCATCGAGGACACGGTCCCCACGCTCGGTCCGGGCATGACGCTCGTGCTTCTCGTGCTCACGCCGCTCTGCTGGAGCCTGCCGGTCGCCCTGGCCATGGCCGAGCTCGCGTCGGCGATGCCGGACGAAGGCGGTTACGTGACGTGGACCCGCCAGGCCTTCGGGCCGTGCTGGGCGTTCCAGGTCGGCTGGTGGAGCTGGATCGACAGCTTCGTCGACGTCGCCGTGTACCCGGCGCTGTTCGTCGAGTACCTCCGATTCTGGCTCCCGGCGATGACTCCGACGGAGCGCTGGCTCCTGGTCGTCGCCTTCATCGTCGTGCTGACCGGGCTGAATCTGCTCGGCGTGCGTCCGACCGGCCAGGCGGCCCTGGCCCTCGCCGTCGTCTCCCTCCTGCCGGTTGCGGCGCTGACGGTCGTCGCGCTGCTCGGGCCCCTCGCGACGCCGTGGACGCCGCTGGCGCCGGCGGGCCAGGACCTCGAGGCGCTGGGGCTCGGGCTCGCCGTGCTCATGTGGAACTACTCGGGGTGGGACACCCCGTCCACGATCCTCGGCGAGGCTCGTGCGCCGGAGCGCGCGTTCCGGTCGGCGATGTTCCTGGCGCTGCCGGTGCTGACGGCGGCGTACCTGCTCCCCGTGGGCGCGGCCCTCGCGAGCGGCGCCCTGGAGTGGAGCCAGTGGACGACCGGGGTGCTGCCGGCGATCGCGCGATCGGTGGGCGGCGAGTGGCTCGGCCACGCGGTGGCCGCCGGCGCCGTCCTGAGCACGGCCGGGCTCTTCATGTCGCTGCTGCTCACCAATTCGCGCCTGCCGTACGTGCTGGCGCGCGATCGCTCGATGCCCGCGTGGCTCGGCGCCGTCGACCAGCGCTTCGGCACGCCGTGGGCGGCGATCGTCGTCTCGGCGGCGTTCTACGCGGCCTTCGCCGTGTTCTCGTTCAAGGAGCTGATCGTCCTGAACGTCTGGCTCTACTCGCTCAGTCTGGTCGTCGAGCTCGCCGCGTTCGTGCGGCTGCGCGTCACCGAGCCGGACATGCCCCGGCCGTGGCGGGTTCCGGGCGGCTTCGCGGGGGCGATCGGTGTGGTGGTCTTCCCCTTGCTCTTCTGCGTCGGCGCGATGGCGACCGCGGGCTTGGCCAACACGATCGCCGGCGTGGCGGCGGCGCTCACGGGGCCGCTGGCGTATCGCCTGGTGCGCCGGCGCGCTACGCTGGCCCGGGAGGGCCGGGCATGAACGGCGTGGTCAACAGCGTGGCGTACGCGGGCGGTCTCCGGATCGGGGACGTGGCGATCCCCGACATCAGCGAGGTCCTCAAGCAGCCGGGCCGGTTCGTCTGGATCGGGCTCCACGAGCCGGACGACGAGGTGCTCGCGGAAGTCCAGCAGGAGTTCTCGCTCCACGACCTGGCGGTCGAGGACGCCGCTCGGGCCCACCAGCGGCCGAAGCTCGAGCGCTACGGCGATTCGATCTTCGTCGTCCTCCGCACCGCCCACCTCGATCCCACCACCGGCGGGATCGATTTCGGCGAGACGCAAATCTTCGTCGGATCGAACTACGTCGTCTCGGTCCGGCACGGGCCGTCGCTGCCGTACGTCGAGGTGCGATCGCGCTGCGAGGCGAGCCCGGATCTCCTGGCCAAGGGGCCGGGCTTCGTCCTCTACTCGCTCATGGACTTCATCGTGGACCAGCACTTCCCCCTGGTCGCGGCGTTCGAGGACAAGCTCGGCGCGCTCGAGGACAACATCTTCAGACAGACCCTCACCCGCGAGACGACCGAGCGCATTTACCAGCTCAAGCGCGACCTCCTCCAGGTGAAGCGAGCGGTCGCCCCGCTGGTCGACATGTGCAACCGGCTCGTGCGCGCCGACGTCACGGTGATTCCCGAGGACGCGCGCGTCTACTTTCGCGACGTCTACGACCACGCGATCCGGATCAACGAGATGGTCGACACGCTGCGAGAGCTCCTGACGACCGCGCTGGAGGCGAACCTCTCGCTGATCTCGGTCTCCCAGAACGAAGATATGAAGCGGTTGGCGGGCTGGGCGGCGATCATCGCGGTGCCGACGATGATCGCGGGCATCTACGGGATGAACTTCAGGTTCATGCCGGAGCTCGAGTGGTTTCTGGGATACCCGCTGGCGATGGGCCTCATGGTCGGGGCCTGCGGGTTCCTCTACTATCGTTTCAAGCGCTCCGGCTGGCTCTGAGCCGGCTCACCGCCGGGGCCGTCCGAGATTGTCCTCGATGACGGCGGCCAGGCAGTCGAGCGACGCGAGCGAGTAGACGTAGGTCTTCCAGTCGATGGCGACGTGGTCCTCGCGCTCGCCGGGGCGCGTCAGCGGAAAGATCTCGAGCGACACGTTCGGACCCGGCGCCGAGCAGCCGCCGGCGCACCCCTCGCGCAGCCGCACGCGCGCGTCGAGTCCCCGCTCGGCGACGAGCTCCCGCAGGTGGCGCAGGATCGCCTCCGAGCTCAGCCGGACGACCCGTCCGCCGCGCGCGATCGGCAGCGCCACGACACCCGGCTCTCGCGGGCACACCGTGATCACGAGCCGGCGCGAAGTCACGCGCGCGCCAGGGTCGCGGCCAGCCGCACCGCGGCGACGACCGGCTCTTCGGAGGGTCGGTGCCAGCGCGCCCGCAGGCCGGCGCGGGCAACGGCGCGGATCAACCCGGCGCGAAACCATCGATCGTCGAGCACGCTGCCGGCCCAGCTCACGTTCACCCTGGGGCCGAGCTTCAGCGCCCGCGCCACCTTGAGCGCGCTTGTCGCGAGATACCGCTGGCCTGCCGTCGCGATTCGCTGCGCGCGCCGATCGCCGCGGCGGGCGCGCGCGAGCACCGCCGGGGCGAGGGCGGCGATCGTCTGGACCGGGTCCGGCGCGTGGGCGGCCCGGAGCGTCGGCAGGAGGCGCCCGTCGCGATCCGTCGTCCGGAGCCACTCGCGGCCGAGCCAGAAGCCGGAGCCCTCGTCGCCGATGAGGGGCCCCAGGCCACCGGCGCGCGCCCAGTGGCCGCGCGCGTCCCAGCCGACCACGATCGATCCGGTGCCCGACAGGACGACCACGCCCGGCTGCTGGCCGAGCGCGCCGAGCAGCGCGGCCTGCGCGTCGGAGATGACGTGGACGCGGCCGGCGAGGCCGCGCAAGCTTCGGGCGAGCGTCTGCCGCTCGCCGATAGTCCAGAGCCCGCGCGACGCCACGACGAGCGCGGCGACGCGACGCCGGCTCCACCCGCGCCGACGCCACACCGCGCGCAAGACCGATGCGAGCCGCCGCAGATCGCGGTCGGCGGGCACGACGGTGGTGGAGACGCGATGGCCGGCCCAGACGGCGATGCGAATCCACGTCCCGCCGACGTCTGCGCCGACGCACACTGCCTGCCGTTTTGCCGGGTGTCTATCCGCGAACGTGATTGCCACTCTGTCCATTATGAGGCCCCCGGGGTGATCCCAAGGCGTCTGAAATAACTGGCTTTCCGCTTATTCAGGCACTGGCATGGCGGATGCTCAGAGAGGGGCCGGAGGATCTAGCCATGGGCAAGGCACTAGCCGCCTGGATCATGATGGCCGGGGCCGTCGCGGCCCCCGCGATGGGCCCACGGGAAACCGTGGAGACGGCCGTGGTCCGGGTGATCAATCTCCTGCAGGACGCCGATGCTGCGAAGCCGGAGTCGACACCCGGCCGGCAGCCGGTGGACAGGCGCACCGAGGTTCGGAAGATCGCGCGCGAACTCTTCGATTTCGAGGAGGTGACGCGGCGTACGCTGTCCCGTCACTGGGCCGTGCGCTCTGCCGACGAGCGGGCCGAATTCGTGGCGCTCTTCACCGAGCTGCTCGAGCGCTCCTACGTCAACCGGGTCGAGGCCTACGCGGGCGAGAACATCACCTACCTCGGTGAGGCGGTCGATGCGGGCTACGCGACCGTGCGGTCGAAGATCCTCACCGATCGGCGCAGCGAGATCTCGCTCGACTACCGGCTCCATCTCCGGGACGGCCGCTGGCGCGTTTACGATCTGCAGATCGACGGGGTGAGCTTCGTCTCGACCTATCGCAGCCAGTTCGACCGGATCATCCAGGCCGAGTCCTACTCGGCCCTCCTCGAGCGTATGCGCAAGAAGAGCTTCGAGGCCACCGTGGCCGAGCGCGGGGGCAAGAAGCTCTAGCCGTCGCGGCGCCGGCCGGCGCCTTCAACCAGCAGTCCTTTTTTGGCGGGGGCGGAGTTCTTCGGGACTCCGCCCCCGTCCCGTCAGAATGGATCGTGCTGACCTGGCCTGACTACGCGGTGGTCCTGGCTGGTGATCCTGGGAACCGCCGGAACGATCCTGCTCGCCCGGGTCATCTCGGCGGCCGCGCGCCGCTAGCCCGCCAGGCCGAGGATCCACCCCTCCACGGAGCGCGCCGGCTCCGGCGGCTCCGGGATCGAGTCGTCGAGCACGAGCCTCGCGAGCGCGACGCACGCGGTCGTCGCGTCGAACGGATCCTCGCCGGAGCTGGACGCGCCGAAGCCCTCGCGCAGAAGACCCCGGACCGCGTCGAGCTCGAGCCGGACGTCGGCGCCGATGCGGCGCAGGAGCGCTCGGCCGCAGGCGGCGCGCGCGGCCGGGTCGGACTTGCGGGCGACCGTGATCTCGAGCGTCCGCAAAAGGAACGCCGGGTACATCTCGGCGATGACGGGCCGGCCCGACGCGAGCAGTTCCTTCAGCGGCCCGTCGAAGGGCCAGAGCGCGACGTGGTCGAGCCGCGGCGCAATGACGTCGCGCCAGATGCACGCCGCGGATCGGCCGACCTGCCGGGGGCCCACCAGCCAGAAGATCGGCCCCGCGCGCGCCAGCCGGTCGCAGGCGCGCGGCGCGAAGGCCGCGTCCCCGAGCGCCTTCCGGAGGTCGTCGCGAGCGGTGCCCTTCACGCCCCGCGCGGGATAGAAGGGCCGCTCGATCGCGATTTCGTCGGCCCGGGCGGCGAACTCGTAGAAGCGCCTGAACCGGCCCGTGCCGAAGATGCCGAGCGCCTCGCGAAACGAGCGCAGCCCGGCGGTCGCCGCGTACTCGCGCGAGACGCCGATGGGACAGTCGAACGCGACGAGCGCGCCGGGACGAAAGTCGAGAGCCCGGACGTCCTCCACCGGTCGCGGCGGCGCCAGAACGTAACGGCCGCGGCGCAGCACGGCGCGGCACATCTGGCGCTTGGCCGGCGTGGCACCCCAGTCGATCGCCAGGATCTCGGCGGGCGCCCGGCGGAGCCGGCTCACCCGTGGACGAGACGCGCGATGACCGCGTCGAGCTGGCACTTCCTGAACCCGTAGGCGGTGATGCCGAGCACGCCCGGCGCCAGCAGGGCGGCGTCGTACGGGTCGCGAAGGAGCACGACGGCGAGCGTCCGCGCCCGCGCCTGGAGCTCGGTGAGCAGCTTCGCGTTCGACGCGTAGAGGTGGGCGTCGAACAGGAACAGCACGAGCGCGTCGGATGCGTCGGCCAGCGCGCCGGCGGCGGCGATCTCCGCGTCGGTCGGCTCGATCCCGACGAGCCGCGTCTCGGGCGTGATGCCGGCTCGCCCGAACGCGTCGGCGATGTACGCCGTCTCGGCGGCGACCTCGGGCTCGATCGTGATCCGCGGCGCCAGATCCGAGAAGCGTGGGAAGACGACGCCGACGCGCCCGTTCAGCGCGCGCCGAAGCTCGGGGGGGCCGGCCGCGACGACCGTGACGGCGCGCGTCGCGATCGCCCGCGCGAGCGGCCCGGCGTCGGGCTCGGCCGCGGGCGGCCCACCCTCGAATCGGGTGGTCCGTCGCTCGCGGAGGCGACGCACGCGCTCGACCGCGGCCTCGAGATCGCGGGTCGGGAGCGCGCCCGATCGGTACGCATCGACGAGCGCCAGGGCGGCGGCGCGCTGGGCCGGCTCCGTGTGGCAGACGAGCAGAAGGTCGTGGCCGGCCGCCGCCGCTCGCATCACCGCCTCGCCGATTGGACACGTCTCCCCGATCGCCCCCATCTCGAGGTCATCCGAGACGATGACGCCCTCGAACCGCGCTTCTCCTCGCAGGTAGTCGTGCACGATGCGTCGCGAGAAGGTCGCCGGCACGCGCGTCGCGTCGAGATTCGGGTAGACGGGGTGGCTCGTCATCAGGGATTCGATACCCTCCGCGATGGCGGCGAGAAAGGGCGGCAGATGCGTCGCCCGCATCTCCGCCCAGGTCGACTCGATCGTGGGCAGCCGCAGGTGGGCGTCGAGGGGCGAGTGGCCCTTGCCCGGGAAGTGCTTGGCGCAGGCCGAGACGCCGCCCTTCTGCATGCCTTTGATGCGCGCGAGGCCATAGCGCGTGACCACGTCCGGATCCTTGCCGTACGAGCGGATCCCGATGTTCGGGCTGTAGCGCTCGGTGAGGACGTCCAGCACGGGAGCGAAATTCAGGTCGACGCCCAGTCGGCGGAGCTCGCGCGCCTCGAAGACGCCCTGACGATACGCGAACGCCTCGTCGCCCGCGGTCCCGGTGGCGAGGTTGTCGGGAAAGATCGTCGTCGCGCGGCCAAGCATGACGATGCGGCCGCCCTCGTGGTCGGTGGCGACGAGCAGGCGCCGGCCGAGGGCCGACTCGAGATCGTTGAGGAGCCGCGCAAGCTGCTCGGGCGTTTCGAAGTTCCGCCGGTACAGGATGAGCCCGCCGGCGCGCGTGTCACGGAAGAGGCTGACGTCGGCGTCCGTCAGCGTCGGCCCGGCCAGGCCGAACACCAGTCGCTCGCCGACGAGGGTCTCGAGCTCGGTCACAGAACGATTATAGGCTGGCTCCCACTCGCCACCCGCGACCTGCGCTGCGCCGCCCACTGTCAGAGGGCTGACACCGACGTGTCGTGACGCCGCTGCGGTCGCCCGATAACACCGATAAATCCCAGGGTTTCGGTCCGCCTGGATCTGGCATGGCTGCTGCATTCTTTGCTCTCGACGGACCATGTGCGGGAAAGACCTGATGCGTCGCATGATCGTCGTGACCGTCGTCGGAATCTTCGCGCTGGGCGCGGCCGCCGGATCGGGCGCGCTGGCCCAGACGAAGCCGAAGACGTCCGGCACGACCACCGCGGTGAGTGCGTTCGACAAGCTGTCGCTCGGAAATCAGCAGGTCGCCTCAGCGCTCTACCAGGCGCAGGGCAGCGGCGCGGCCGCGACCAGCACCAACGGGACGCCGCCGGCGGCCAGGCCACTCTCGCTCGACGAGATCGCCGCCAAGAGGCGGAGCGGCCTGGAATGGGGCCGGATCTTCAAGGAGATGAAGGCGCAGGGGCTCGTCCAGGAAAAGAGCCTGGGCCAGGTGGTCGGCAAGTATCTCCAGCCTTCCGAACCGGGTCTCGGCCTCGTCGCCATCGGCAATGGCAGCGGCAAATCTAGTGCCCTCGAAGTCGGCTCGAACGGCTCCGCGGGCGGTGCGGCTCATGGCATCGGCAAGGGAGGGAAGTAATGGACAAGTGGAATCCGTGGAAGGTGACGGCACTCGGCCTTGCGCTCGTCATGGCGACGGCGCTGATCACTGGGCTCGTCGTCGCGAACTGGTCGGGGTCGAGCCCGGATTCGGAGCAAAAAGCCACGGCCCCGGCAGGCACCCGTCTGGTCCAGCCGCCGCGGCCTACCGGCGTCAAGCCGTCGGCGCCTCAGATGGCGCAGACCATCCCGGCGCCGCCGCCGGTGCCGACGCAAGCAGTCGTCGACGCCTGTAACCGGTACGCGTCCGAGCAGGTCGGCGAGCAGAACAAGACCAAGGAAGTCGTCAAGGACGCCGCGATCGGTGCCGTGGTCGGCGCGGCCGTCGGCGCCGCGGGCGGCGCGGTGGCCGGGGGCGGCAAGGGCGCGGGCAAGGGTGCGGCGATCGGCGGAATCGTGGGCGCCGGTGGCGGCACGCTCTACGGGCTCAACGAGAACAAGAAGAACGACGAGAACTACCGGACGGCCTACTCGAGCTGCATGCGCTCGCGTGGCTATGCGGGGTGATGATCGATCATCTCGGCCGCCCGGGACTGGAGGAGGGCCGTATGAGGCTTCTGGCAATTTTCCTGGCCGTCGTGGTGCTCGCGGGCTCGGCCCTGCCGGCGCGCGCGGCTGACGATACAAAGGTCAAGACCGCGACGGAGCAGGTCGAAGCCGGCGCCCGCAAGATCGGCGACGGCAAGCTCGGCCCGGGTTTCGAGCAAACGTTCAAGGGCGTCGGCAACACGATCGTCGAGGGCGCGAAGTACAGCGGCCACGCGATCCAGGACTTCTTCTCGAGGGTCTTCGGAAGCTAGTACAGCAAGTACCGAGCACGCAGCCGCTTCCAGCGCTCGAGATCGCGCTGCCACGCGCGCTCGATCGCTGGAAGCGGTGTTCCCCCCTCGATCGCCTTCCGGA
>DASPZZ010000259.1:0-17686 GCA_035635995.1 Binatia bacterium
GCCCGGACCCGGACGATTCCCCCGGCGATTCGCCGCGCGCTCCACCATCGCGACCGCGGCTGCCGGTTCCCGGGCTGCGGCGTGCGCTTCGGCCAGGGCCACCACATCCGCCACTGGGCCCAGGGAGGCCCGACCACGCTCGCGAACCTCACCATGCTCTGCCGCCGCCACCACCGTGCCGTTCACGAGGAGGGTTATCGGGTCGATCGCGAGCCCGGCGGCGCGCTTCGATTCCGCCGCCCGGACGGCCGGCTGCTGCCCGAGGTGCCGCGCCCTCCGGAGGTGCCTGGCGATCCGGTCGAGACGCTACGAGCGCAGAACGCCGCCGCGGGGCTCGTCCTGCACGCGCGGACCGCGACACCGGGCTGGCTGGGGGAGCGCCTAGACGTGGGCTACGCGATCGACGTCTTGCATCCCCTGGCGAGCTGAAGGCTGGCGCGCTCAGTACCCCTTGCGCTTGTCGATCAGCGCGACCAGCGGCTGGCCCGCCCGCATCCGGCGCAGGTTCTCGCAGAACGTCTCGACGACGCGCCCGGCGCGCCGCGGCGAGCCGCCGGCGGTGTGCGGTGTCACGATCGCGCGCGGATGGGTCCAGAGACGGTGGCTGGACGGGAGCGGCTCCGGATCGGTGACGTCGAGCCCGGCGCCGCCGATCATCTCCTCGTCGAGCGCCTTGAGCAGGTCGTCACCGTAGACGATCGCGCCCCGGGTCACGTTGATCAGGTAGCCGGTCTTCTTCATCTTCCGGAAGAGATCGCGCGTGAAGAGGTGGTGGGTCGCCTTCGTCAGCGGCAGGCAGATCACCACGGCGTCGGAGGCGCCGAGCAGGTCGCCGAGCCGATCGGGCTTCCAGATCGCCTCGACGCCGGGCTCCGGCGCGACGTCCTCGATGTCGACCGCCAGCACGCGCATCCCGAAGCCGAGCGCCCGGCGCGCGACCTCTCGCCCGGTGCCGCCGAACCCGACGATACCCATCGTCAGGTCGTAGAGCTCGAGCTGCCGGAGGCGGATCGGCTCGCGCAAGGTGTAGTCCGGCTGGCGGATCGCGGTGTGCAGGCCGCGGGTCAGGCCGAGCAGCAGCGCGAACGCGTGCTCGGCCAGATGGATGCCGACCCCGCCCTTCTCGCTGGCCAGCGGAATGTCGCTCTCGACCAGCTCCGGCGTGAGGATCGAGTCCACGCCGGCGCCGATCGACTGGTAGTAGCGAAGGCGCGTGTTCAGGGCGAAGATCTCCGGCGACACGCGGCCGAAGAGCGCGTCGGCGTCCACGATCTCGCGCCGCTGGCTGGCGGCGTCCTTCGCCTCGACGAAGGTCGAGCCCGGGCCGGCGGCGTCGAGGATGGCGGCGCGCTGCTCGGGAGAGACCGACGGCACGATCATCAGCGGCGTGTAGAGGATCTTCATCGTCAGCTCCGTTTCTTCGATCGAATGTTGGCCATCGCGCGTTGGTGCTCGTCGGACTCGAAGCACCCGACCAGGGCGGCGTTCATCTCGTTCCGGAACGTCTCGAAGTCGAGGTCGAAGGCGCGCGTGCTCAGGCGCTTGCTGGCGGTCGCGCTCACGGGCGGCAGCGCCAGGAACCGCTCGACCGTCTCGTCGAGCGCCTTGGCAAAGTCGGGCGGCGGCACCGCGCGGTTCACGAGGCCGATGCGCTCGCCCTCGCGCGCCGTGATCGACTCGCCCAGGAGGATCAGCTCCTTGGCCCGGGCCAGGCCGATCAGCCGCGGCAGGCGGTAGAGGGCCATCGACGGGATCAGGCACTCCTTGACGGCCGGCAGGCTGAGCCGCGCGTCCTCGACCGCCAGCCGGTAGTCGCACACGAGCGCCAGCTGGAGGCCGCCGCCGATGCAGTGCCCGTTGATTCCCGCGATGACCAGCTTGTCCATTCGCTCGATCGCGGTCATCGCGTCTTCCCACCCGACGAGATCGGCATGCCTCAGCGCGCCGGCCGCGAGCGCTTTCAGGTCCACGCCGGTCTGAAACGCCCGGCCGGCGCCGGTCATGACGAGCACGCGCACGTCGTTTCGGGCGGCGATCACCGCGACCGCCTCGCCGAGCTCCGCGGCGAACCGGGCATTGCCCGCGTTCAGCACTTCCGGCCGGTCGAACGTCAGGCGGGCGACCGGACCCTGAAGGTCCAGCCGAATCGTCGGGGCATCGGTCATGGGGCAATGGTTTACCATAAAAGGCCTCGTGACGCCCCTGGCCGCTCTGCTCTGCCTGACGACCTTCTCCAATATTTTCTCGGGCGGCGCCTTCCCCGCGATCTTGCCGGACATGGCGCGCAGCGCGGCGCTGGCCGACTGGCAGCTCGGGATCGTGGCGGGCGCCTTCGGGTTCGCCCGGATGGCCGCGGACATTCCGATCGGGCTCTTCCTGACCCACAACCTGCGACGGGCCCTGTGGATCGGGCCTCTGGTGCTGGCGCTCGGCGCTCTCTGCCTCACGGCCGGCGGCGGGTTCCCGATCCTCGTGCTCGGCCGCCTGCTCATGGGCCTGGGCCAGGCCCTCAGCATGGTCGGCGGGCTGACGGCGATCCTTCGCTTCCAGTCGGGCAAGCGGCTCGCCGCGGCACTGGCCGCGTACGAGCTCTCGGCGATGATCGGGATGCTCGGCGGCGCCATCCTGATCGGGACGCTGCCGTCGCACCTGGCCTGGAACACGGCGTTCCTGCTCACGTGCGCGCCGCAGCTCATCGGCATCGTGGCCGTTCCCAAGCTGCTGGCGGCGGTTCCCGCGCCGGATGGCGCCGGCGTGCCGCCGCTCTTCGCGCGGCAGGCGGCGAGCAGCGCGCCGGCCACCCCGCACGCGCGCGAGACCAGGCACCCGTCGCTGGTGCCGCTCGCGTTCGCCGCCGGCGGGATGGTCGCCCTCACGTACTCGACGATGGAGCAGTTCCTGGTTCCGCTGCGCGCCAGCCGCGAGTTCGGCCTGGGGCGCGCGGGCGTCGCGCGGCTCTTCATGGTCCAGCAGGTCTTCGACATCGCCGCCCTGATCCCGACGGGCGTCCTGGCCGACCGCCAGGGGGCGGCGCGCGTGCTGCCCGGAATCTTGCTGTTGATGGCGACCGCGAACGCCCTGGTCGGCTTCGGCACGCTCCCCGTGGTCGTCGCCGGCTGCGCGCTCTTCGGCCTGTCCATGTCGGGCTGGATGCTGCCACTGAGCCTGCTGCGGCGGGAGACCGCGCCCGAGCACGTGGCGTGGCGGACCGGGCTCTATCGCGTCTGCGTGGACGGCGGGATCTTCCTCGGCCCGTTTCTCTCCGGCGTCCTGAGCATGCACCACGCCGCGCTCCTGCCCGCGGTCTCGACGGCGGCGCTGGCGCTCACCGGGCTACTCCTCCTCGCACGCGCCCGAAGCTCGGGTACCATGGCCGTGCATGGCTGACGTCGGACTGATGTTCGCCTGCTTCGGCTGCTGCTGCGGCCACACGAACAACGGCGCGGCCCGCATCGTGCGGCCGGCGACGCGACGCGCGTTCGACGCCGCCGGGCTCCAGGGACGGGTGCGCTTGGCCTTTTCCGAGTGCCTCGGGCCGTGCAGCGAGGCGAACGTGGTCTTCGTGTATCTCCACGGCCGGCCGCTATGGTTCAAGCGGATCAACACGCTCGACCTGTTCGACGCGCTGCTCGCGTACGTCCGTACGGCGGTCGAGGCACCCGGCGCGCGGCTGCCTGAGGAGCTGGCCCCGCACTCATTCTCGTGGACCGGCGGCGGCGTCGGCCCGCAGCTCGCCTGAGGAGAACGTCATGGACTACGCCGACTACCGTCACCTCACGTTCGAGCCAAAGCCGAACGGGGTGCTCCTGGTCACCATCAACCGCCCGGAGGTGCTGAACGCGGCCAACGCGCGCATGCACTGGGAGCTCACCCAGGTCTGGCTCACGGTGGACGCCGACCCGAAGACGCGCGTGGTCGTCGTCACCGGCGCCGGCAAGGCGTTCTCGGCGGGCGGCGACCTGGCGCTGGTCGAGGACATGGCCGGCAACCCGGACGCGCTGACGCGCACGATGCGGGAAGCCTCCGACCTCGTCTACAACATGATCAACCTCGACAAGCCCGTGGTCTCGGCGATCAACGGCGTCGCGGTGGGGGCGGGACTGGTCGTCGCGCTCCTCGCCGACGTCAGCATCATCGCCGAGACCGCGCGGTTCACCGACGGCCACACGCGGCTGGGCGTCGCCGCGGGCGATCACGCCGCCATCCTCTGGCCGCTCCTCTGCGGAATGGCGAAGGCGAAATACTACCTGCTCACGGCCGACTTCATCGACGGCCGGGAGGCCGAGCGGATCGGCCTCGTGAGCCTGTGCGTGCCCGCCGATCAGCTCATGGCCAAAGCGCTCGACGTCGCCGACCGGCTCGCCCGGGGCAGCCAGCTCTCGATCCGCTGGACCAAGCGCGCGCTCAACAACTGGCTGCGTCAGGCCGGTCCGATCTTCGACCAGTCGCTGGCGCTCGAGATGCTGTCCTTCTCGTATCCCGACGTGCGCGAGGGGGTCAAGGCGCTCCGCGAGAAGCGGGCGCCCGTCTTCCCCTCGGCGAGATAGCGGGGCCCGACGTCGTGGCCGCGAGCCCGCCGGCACCGCGCACCGGCCATCCGTACTACATGCACGACGCGATCTACGCCCAGCCCGGCGCGCTGCGGCTCGTCGCCCGCGGCCAGGGCGACGCGATCGAGGCGGCGGCCGCGCGCCTGCGCGAGCTCGATCACGTGCTTCTCACCGGCGTCGGCACCTCGTGGCACGCGGCGCTCGTCGGCGAGCTGCTCCTCGCGCGCCTCGGCGGCCTCGGTCTGCGCGCCCGAGCCTTCCACGCCTTCGAGCTCGCGAGCTACTGGCCCGAGCCCCGCGGGCGCACCGGCGTCGTCGTGCTGAGCCACGGCGGGACCCGGCGCTACTCGCTCGAGGCGCTCGCCCGGGTGAAAGCGAGCGGCGGCACCGGTGTCGCGATCACCGGCAAGGGCCCGGACGCGGCCGCGGGAGCGGACTGGACGCTCCGCACGGTGGACCAGGAGAGCTCGGGTGCCCACACGGTGAGCTACACCACGGCGCTGGCGCTTCTCGCGACGCTCGCCACCGCCGTCGGCGGCAAGGGCGACGGCGCGCGAGGAATCGACGCGATCCCCGACATGCTCGCCCTGCTGCTCGGCCAGGAGTCGTGGGAGGAGCTCGCCGGGCGCTACGCCGACCGCCGCTGCTACTGGTTCGTGGGCGGCGGGCCGAACACGGCGACGGCCTGGGAGGGCGCGCTGAAGATGAGCGAGGCCAGCCACGCGTCGGCGGCCGGGTTCAACTGCGAGCAGTTCCTGCACGGCGCGTGGGCGGCGCTGGAGCGCGAGGACGTGGTGTTCCTCGTGGCGCCGCCCGGCCCGTCCCACGAGCGGTGCCTGGCCGTCGCGCGCGTCGCCAAGGAGATCGGCGTGCCGCTGGTCGCCCTGGTGCGCGAGGACGATCGCGAGATCGCGCCGCTCGCCGCCGAGACCATCGCGATCCCGGAGATCGACGAGCTGCTCTCGCCGATCCTCACGATCGTGCCGCTCCAGCTCTTCATCTACCACACGGCCGTCCGGCGCGGCATCAACCCTGATCTGACGCGCGGCGACCAGCCCGCATACGGCCGCGCACGCGCTGCGGTTTCCCTCTAGCGTCGCGTCGCGTGGGCGCCGGGGCGACGGGCTCGCGCGGGGGAGGGGTCGTCCGGACCACGCGGCACGCGAGCGCTGCTCCCCGGCGGCTGGGCTCCATCTGGGCGCGCGGCGGCCCGCCGGCGCTCGGCGGGAACGGGTCCCGACGACCCCTCCCCCGCGCGAGCCCGTCGCCCCGGCGCCTCGCGGTCGTTAAGGTCAACCGCATGTTTGTCGCGGACTGGGGTCAGCGGCGGCGGTAGGCGTCGCGCTCCACGCTCAGGCGTACCGGGCCGATGCCGTAGGTTCCGGAGAACGGCAGCCAGAACCCGCGCAGGGCGGTGGCGCTGTACGGTCGGACCACGACGGTGAGGCGCAGACGAGCGGGGCTGGCGGGATCGAGGGTCAGGGCCGGCGCGGCCTCGCGCAGCCGCCAGGCTCACGGAGGTGGCGGCCAGCAGAAGAGCCACCGAGAGGGCGAGAGCCTTCATGGCTACGGCGGCGGCGGCGATCCCTCCGGGCGCGGCCCGCGGCCGCCCCGGCGGTGGCGGCGACGGCGGCGCGGGTCGGATCCGCCCTCGCTCGACGGCGACGGCGGCGGCGGCGATGGTGGCGGCGCGGCCGACGGGGTGCGGCCCGCGTGTGGCGGCTCGCCGCGTGGCCTGGCGTGGGGACGGCCGCCCCCATCCCGGCGCCCGCGGTCGCCGAACCGATCGCGCGCGGCCAGGCGCGCCCTGCGCTCATCGGCGTAGCGCCGGCGCTCCTCCGCCGTCGGCTTGATCTCCGACATGAAGAAGTCGTCGTCCGCCCACTCGACCGCGATCTTCTGGCCGATGAACTTCTCGATCGCCTCGAGGGCCAGGGCGCTCGACTCGTCCACGAGGCTGATCGCCTTGCCGCCCGCCCCCGCGCGCGCCGTGCGGCCGATGCGGTGCACGTAGTCCTCGGCGTCCTGGGGCAGGTCCCAGTTGACGACGTGGGTCACCGCCTCGATGTGCAGCCCGCGCGAGGCGACGTCGGTTGCGACCAGGATGGGCAGGCGCCCCTCCTTGAAATCGTTCAGGATCTTGAGCCGCCGCTTCTGGTCGACGTCGCCGGTGAGCGCGCGCGTCTCCCAGGCGTTGCGATTCAGCCGGTCCTCGAGGCGGCGCGCTTCTTCCCGCGTGTTCGAGAAGATCAGGATGCGGTCGCCGCCCTCGCGGCGCAGGAGGCCCAGCAGCAGCGGGAACTTCTCCTCGCGACCGACGTGGAAGAGCGACTGCTCGACCCGCTCGGCCGTCTTCTGCTGCGGCATGATCGTGATCTGCGCCGGATTGTTCATGAACTCCCAGGTGAGCTCGAGCACCCGGAACGAGAGCGTGGCGGAGAAGAGGTGCGACTGCCGCTTCTCCGGCGGCGGCAGGCGCCGGAGAATGAACCGGAGGTCGGCGATGAACCCCATGTCGAACATCCGGTCGGCCTCGTCGATCACGAGGATCTCGACGCGCCGCGGAGTCCACACGTGCTGCTTGAGGTAGTCGATCAGCCGGCCCGGCGTGCCGACCAGGAGATCGCAGCCCGCGGCCAGCGTCTCGCGCTGCTTGGCGTAGTCGATGCCGCCATAGACGGCCAGGGTCCGGAACGGCGTGAACCGTCCGAGGAGCCGCGCGTCGGCCTCGATCTGCACGACCAGCTCGCGCGTCGGCGCGATGACGAGCATGCGCGGCGCGCCCGTGCCCGGTGGCGGCGGCGGCGCCGGCGTCCGCAGCATCTTGGTGAACGCGGCGATGAGGAACGCGGCGGTCTTTCCGGTGCCGGTCTGCGCCTGGCCCGCCACGTCCTTGCCGCGCAGGGCCAACGGCAGCGCGGCCTCCTGGATCGGCGTCGCGGTCACGAAGCCCGCCTCACGGATCCCCTGCATGACGGGCTCGGGGAGGTCGAGGGAGGCGAAGTCCATCTAGGCCGATTCGGCGGGCGCGGGGGCCGGCGCCGGCGCGGGCTTGCGTCCGAAGATGCGCGCGCAGACGATCCCGACCTCGTAGAGGAGGATCAGCGGCCCGGCCATCAGCGCCTGGTTGAAGGCGTCGGGCGTGGGCGTCAGGATCGCGCCGGCGATGAACGCGCCGAGGATCGCGTACTTGCGGTTCTTGGCGAGCATCTTCGCGTTCACGACGCCGACGCGCGCCAGGATCGTCAGGGCCAGCGGCAGCTCGAAGACGCCGCCGAAGGCGAGCGTGAACTTCAGCAGGAAGTCGATGTGGTTCTGCAGCGTGATCATCGGCGTGAGGCCCGGGCGCGCGTAGCTCAGCAGGAACTGGATGGCATAGGGCGTCACCACGAACAGCGAGAAGGCGCCGCCGCCGAGGAAGAGCAGCGAGCCGATGATCACGAACGGCAGCGCGTACTTCTTCTCGTGCCCGTGGAGCCCCGGCGCGATGAACGCCCAGACCTGCCAGAGGATCGCCGGCGCGGCGACGAAGACGCCGACGATCAGGCCCACCTTCATCTGCACCCAGAACGCCTCGGCCGGCGCCGTGAAGACCAGCGTGTAGTTGAGCCTGGTCACCGGCCGCGCCAGCCAGTCCACGATCTGCTGGCTGAACGGTAGCCCGATCACGGTGCCGACCAGGAGCGCGATGAGGGCCCGGACGATCCGCACGCGGAGCTCGCCCAGGTGCTCCATGAACGACATCTTGTCTTCGACAGACCCTGCCATGCCCTCACCAGCTCGCGACGAAGTGTCGAAGCGCGCCGACGCCGCGCCCGGCCTGAAAGCCCTCGCGGATCGCCGCGGTGACGTACGCCTTCGCCTCGCTGATCGCGTCTTTCAGCGCGTGGCCGCGGGCCAGGCCCGCGGCGATCGCGGACGAGAACGTGCAGCCCGTCCCGTGGGTGCTGGTCGAGGCCAGACGCGGCGCGGTGAAGCGCGCGAAGTCGCGCCCGTTCCAGAGGATGTCGGTGGCCGAGTCGCGGAGGTGGCCCCCCTTCACCAGCACGTTCCGGGGGCCGAGTGCCAGGATCCGGCGCGCGGCCTCTTCCATGTCGCTCTCGGTCGCGACCGGGATCCCCGCGAGCGCCTCGGCCTCGTGCAGGTTGGGGGTGACCACGAGAGCGAGCGGCAGCAGCTCCTTGATCAGCGCGGCCCGCGCCTCCGGCTGCAGGAGCGAATCGCCTGACTTGGCGATCATCACCGGGTCGAGGACGATCCGCACCGGATCGCCCGCGATCCGCGCGGAAGCGGGCGCGCTCCCCTCCCGACCGTGGACCCGTAACCGCTCCGCCACCGCCCCGATGATCGGCGCCGTCGAGAGCATCCCGATCTTGACCGCGTCGGCGCCGAAGTCCGACAGCACGGAGTCGATCTGGCCGGCGACGAACTCGGGGGGCAGGTTGAAGACGCCCTGGACGCCCAGCGAGTTCTGGGCGGTCACGGCGGTGATCACGCTCATGCCGAACACCCGGAACGCCGAGAAGGTCTTGAGATCGGCCTGGATGCCCGCGCCGCCGCCGGAATCGGAGCCGGCGATCGTCAGCGCTGTGGGAACGCCCATAGACGTTCGAAGTATACACGTCCCGGCTCCGGGACATTGACCTCCTGACGAGGAATCGTCAGCGTACTGGCATGAGCCGCGCGATGGGCGACCCGGCCATCCGAACTCGCCGCTGGACGCGCCAGGAGTACGAGCGGCTGATCAGCCTCGCCGACCGCGTGGCCCTAGACCTTTGTCGCGGGGATCACCAGCGTGAACTCGCCGCGCGGCGCGGCGGACAGCCGTTCCAGGTGCGCCGCCGGCGTCGCGGTCACGATCTCTTCGAATTGCTTGGTGAGCTCGCGCGCGACCACCAGCGCGACCTCGCCGTAGACCTCGGCGATCGCGCCCAGGGTGGCGAGGATGCGGTGGGGCGACTCGTACACCACGACCGTCGCCTCGAGCGCGCGGAGCGTCTTGAGGCGATTGAGGCGCTTGCCCGGCTTCACCGGCAGAAAGCCGTCGAACACGAACCGGTCGGCGCCGAGGCCCGCCGCCGACAGGGCGGCGACGACCGCCGCCGGCCCTGGGATCGGCACGACCGGGACGCCGTGGGCGCGTGCCTCCCGCACGAGCAGGATGCCCGGGTCGGAGATCCCCGGCGTGCCGGCGTCGGTGACGAGCGCGATCGAACGTCCGGCCTCCAGCTCGCGCAGGAGCTCCCGACCGCGCGCGAGCTTGTTGTGCTCGTAGTAGCTGACGGTCGGCTTGTGGATGTCGAAGTGCGTGAGCAGGGCGCGGGTCCGCCGGGTGTCCTCGCAGGCCACCAGGTCGGCCTCGCGGAGGACGCGGAGCGCGCGCAGCGTGATGTCTTCGAGGTTGCCGATCGGGGTCGCGACTACAAAAAGGGTGCCGCTCAGGCCGTCTGTTCTTTCGCTTCGGAGACCAGGAGCGGCCTTTCGCGGTTGAGGATGACTTCGCGGGTGATCACGCATTCCTTCAGGCCCTGGATCGAGGGCAGGTCGTACATGATCTCGAGCATGACCTCTTCCAGGATCGCGCGCAGCCCGCGCGCGCCGGTGCCGCGCTTGAGCGCCTCGCGGGCGATCGCCGCCACCGCGTCGTCGGTGAACTTGAGGCGCACTTTCTCGAGGTCGAAGTACTTCTGGTACTGCTTGATGATCGCGTTCTTCGGCTCGCGCAGGATGCGCACCAGGGCCTCGTCGTCGAGGTCGTGGAGCGTCGCGATCACCGGCAGGCGGCCCACGAACTCGGGGATGAGCCCGTACTTCAGGAGGTCCTCCGGCTGGATCATCGCCAGCAGGTCACCGACCCGGCGCTCCTCGCGGCTCTTGATCTCGGCGCCGAAGCCCATGCCGGAGCGCCCGACGCGGTTCTCGATGATCTTGTCGAGTCCGACGAAGGCGCCGCCGCACAGGAACAGCACGTTGGAGGTGTCGACCTGGATGAACTCCTGGTGCGGATGCTTCCGCCCGCCCTGCGGCGGCACGTTGGCCACCGTGCCCTCGAGGATCTTCAGCAGCGCCTGCTGCACGCCCTCGCCCGAGACGTCGCGCGTGATCGACGGGTTCTCGGACTTGCGCGCTATTTTATCGATCTCGTCGATGTAGACGATGCCGCGCTCGGCTCGCTCGACGTCGTAATCCGCAGCTTGCAACAGCCTCAGGATGATATTTTCGACGTCTTCCCCTACGTATCCTGCTTCGGTCAGCGTCGTCGCGTCGGCGATCGTGAACGGCACCCGCAGCATCTTGGCGAGCGTCTGGGCGAGCAGGGTCTTGCCGGAGCCGGTCGGGCCGATCATGAGGATGTTCGACTTCTGCAGCTCGACGTCGCCGGTCTCGCCGCCCGACTCGATCCGCTTGTAGTGGTTGTGCACCGCGACGGCCAGGACCTTCTTGGCGCGCTCCTGGCCGACGACGTACTGATCGAGGAGGGTCTTGATCTCGGAGGGCTTCGGGAGGCTGCGGAGCTCGCGGGACTTCTCCTCCTCCCACTCCTCCGCGATGATGTCGTTGCAGAGCTCGATGCACTCGTCGCAGATGTAGACGGTCGGCCCGGCGATCAGCTTGCGGACGTCGTTCTGGCTCTTGCCGCAGAACGAGCACCGCAGGGTTCCGTTGCCTTCGCGCGGCCGGGCCATGCGCTCGCTACTTCCGGAGCGTGAGCGCGGAGGCTTCGCTCACGGGTCGGGTCGTCGGCTTCGAGGAGATCACTTCGTCGACGATTCTATATTCCTTCGCCTGCTCGGCGGTCATGAAAAAGTCGCGGTCCGTGTCGCGCTGGATCTTGTCCATGCTCTGCCCGGTGTGGTGCACGAGAATGCGGTTCAACTCCTCGCGCATCCGGAGGATTTCCCGGGCCTGGATGTCGATGTCGGTCGCCTGGCCCTGCACGCCGCCGAGGGGCTGGTGGATCATGATGCGCGCGTGCGGCAGGGCGAACCGCTTGCCCCGGGCGCCCGCGCAGAGCAGGAGCGCGCCCATCGAGGCCGCCTGGCCCATGCAGATCGTCGAGATCGCGGGCTTCACGTACTGCATCGTGTCGTAGATCGCCATCCCCGCCGTCACCGACCCGCCGGGCGAGTTGATGTAGAGGTTGATGTCCTTCTCGGGATCGTCCGCCTCGAGGTAGAGCATCTGGGCGATGACGAGATTCGCCAGCTCGTCCTCGATGAAGGTCGGCAGGAAGATGATGCGCTCCTTGAGGAGGCGCGAAAAGATGTCGAACGCGCGCTCGCCGCGCGGTGTCTGCTCCACGACCATCGGAACCAGAGCCATCGGAGATCTTCTGTTCATATTCCTTCCCAGGCTCGCCCCGGACGGCGGGGCCCCAGCCCCGCGTTGTCCAAAGGTCCGCATTGCCACTACGCTTTGACTTTGGCGCTGGCGACGAGCAGCTCGAGGGTCATGCGGTCACGCAGCCCCTGGCGGAGCCCCTCGAGGTCGCCGCTCTTCTCCATCATACGCCGAACGGCGGGTGTCGGCCGCTGACTCGCCTGCGCGAGCTTTTCCACCTCGGCGTCCACGTCGGTCTCCGAGGGCGCGATCGCCTCCTTGTCGGCGATCGCCTCCAGCAGGAGGGCGCGGCGGACGGCCTTCTCGGCGCCGGGGCGGAGCTCCGCGATCAGCTTCTCGTAGTCCCACGGCATCCGCTCCGGATCGATCCCCTGGCGCCGCACGGACTCGCGCGCGTGCTCGATCCGGTGCGCGACCTGACGCATGACGAGGGCGTCCGGCACCGTGAACTCGTGCCGCGCGATCACGGCGTCGACGACCTTTTCTTGCAGCGCCCGAAGCTCGTCGTGCTCGCGCCGCGCCTCGAGCTGCTTCAAGAGCTCGGCCCGCAGGGCCTCGAGCGTCGCGAACTCGCCGAGCGATTTCGCGAACTCGTCATCGAGCGCGGGCAGCACCTTCTCCTTGACCTCGACGACCTTGACGGTGCCCTTCCCGCCGCGCCCGCGCAGGTCCTCGCGCCGGTGATCGTCGGCGAAGCGCAGCGTGACCTGGCGCTCCTCGCCCGCGCGCGCGCCGATCACCGCGTCGTCGATCTCGGGCAGCACGTTCCGGGCGCCCACCAGGAACTCGAAGCCGGTCTGGCTCGACGGGTCGTGACCGTCGATGGCCAGCGTGTAGTCGACCACGACCAGGTCGCCCGTCGCGGCCGGGCGCTCGACGGCGTGGAACTGCGCCTGCTGCTCGCGCATGTGCTCGAGCGTCGCGGCCAGGTCGTCGGCGCTGATCGCCGCCGGCGCGTGCTCGACCTCGACGCCTTTGTAGTCGGCGAGCGTGATCGCCGGCTTGACTTCGACGACCGCGACGAAGCTGAGCGGCGCGCCCTCCTCCAGCCGGACCTCCTGGAGGTCGGGCTCGTTGACCGGATCGAGCTTCGCCTCGGAGAGCGCCTGCCGATAGACGTCGGGAATCAGGTGCTCGGCGACCTCGCGGCGCACGTCGTCGGAGAAGTGCACCTTGACGAGCGAGCGCGGGACGTGGCCCTTCCGGAATCCGGGCAGGCGCGCCTGCTTCTGGACGCGGCCGTAGGCGCGCTCCCATTCCTGTTGCACGACGTCGACCGGCGCCTCGACCGCCAGACGCCGCTTGCAGCCTTCGATCGCCTCGACCGCGACCTTCATGCGCACTCCCGCGTGATTTCGAGCTTTCGCATCAGGGCTTTCGCATGGTACCACGCCCCACGCTGGAACACATGCCGCCCCGCAGTCGAAATGACGAGCTCGATCGGGCGAGGCTCGACCGGCGACAGGCGAGAATCAGGTAGTGGTGCGAGAGGGGGGAGTCGAACCCCCAAGGGCTTTCGCCCACTGGATCCTAAGTCCAGCGCGTCTGCCAGTTTCGCCACTCTCGCCCGCTGAAGTATCGCATGGTTGCGGGTCGAGCTACCCGGACGCGGAGGCCACTTGGCCCAATACTTTGCCCAACTCGATCACGCGGCCGCGCTCGGTCGTCGCGAGCTTCGCAGCGGCCTCGTGGAGATCCTGCTCGCTGACGATCGCATAGCGGCGGTAGACGGCCTCGGTCTTGTGGCCGGTCAACTTCATCGCGACCGAGCGCGAGACTCCCGCGCGCTCCAGGTTCCGGACGGCGGTGCGTCTGAAGTCGTGCGGGATGCGGCCCGGTAGACCAGCAGCCTCACACGCGTTCTGCCACGCGCTCCGGTAGTCCTTGATCGGCTTCCCGTTGCGGTGGAAGACCGACGGGACGATCTGCTTGGTCCGCTTCTGGTTTCTGTAAGAGGTAGCGACGAACTATGGGACGCAAGAAGCAGCGCTGCAGGAACGACGGATGGTTCAGCCTCGCACGAAGGAAGTTCCTCGCGGAGGTACTGAAGCACGGCGCGACCCTAACCACGATCGTCGCGAACCTCCAGAAGATCGTCAGCGGACGCCCGCCGGTTCCGGTCGAGCCAGTGAAGGTCACTGCGTCCGACAGGATCTCGGTCAACGTCAACGAGAGTGTCGTCGTGACTCCCGGGACCGCGACGGCGTCGTTCGGCACAGCTGGCCCGGTTGTGGTGATCTCGTAGCACAGGAGGACCCGACCGTTCGACGGCTTCAGCCCGGAGGAAGTTGGTTATCACGCGTACCTCATGATGTAGGCGGGTCTCGCCGAGGGATTCGACAACACGCCGGTGGGGCTGGACCGCGTCAGGCTATCCTCACAGGTCTGACGTGGCAGGGCCACGAGTTCATCGACACCGCCCGGGACGAGAGAGGGGCTTTCGGATTGTCCTAAAGCCTCACGTCGGGCGCACGGTGTAGCTCGCGAGCCGGGCAATGTCGGCCGGCGCGTCGGTGAGGATCGCAGGCCGCAGGCTTCTGTCAATGCCAGCAGTAGAACATCATCACGCGCGTCGCCGTATCACGGCCCTTCGCCTCGCGCGGGTCCACGGTATCGGGGAGACAGCACCAGCCAGGAACGCGGTCAGTAAGGAGCAGGACCACGCCCTCGATTCGGAAGCGAGGTAGGTGGTCGTCGCACTCCTTCGACGTATCCCACGTACGGGAGGGTTCCCAGTTTTGCCATGTGGAACCGGCCTTCCACAGCACCCACGTCGGGCGCTCGGCGATCTGGGTATACGCGGTCCCAGCCGAGGTGAGCAGGTAGAACGCGACGAACAGCGAGGCCTTTCGTCCAAGTCGCATCATCGCTTGCCCTCCTCGGTGGTCGCTCGCCCCACGTTGATGCGCTTGAGCGCGTCCCAACTTCGTATCTCCCAACTGGCGGGCTCGTTGATTCTCTGGACGCGCGCGTGGACGATCCTTCCGCCCCCTGTGCTGTACGGCGGGGCGATCACTTCCCACTCCCCGGTCTCGTCGGCGAGCCGGTCGCCAACTTGAAGCTCCATCGGAAGGACGCCGCGCCCGGCCGGCGCTGCTGGCTTGCTCTTCTTCTCGGGTTTCGGCCTCGCCACGAGAAGCAGTTTATGTCAGATCGGCGACGCAGCACTCCTTCTACGGCGCGCCATCCTTCGGGGTAAGGAGACGCGGAGCGCGCTGGACAAGGAGGGAGCCAGCACGCCCCGCGCCGCCGACAGCGTCACAGCCGCCGGACGTTGGTTTTATGCCGTCTCGATCGAGACCTTCACGAGCGAGTTCACCACCCGGGTGTAGGCGGTATCGGGGGCCCAGCACTTGGCCCGCCGCGCTCCAAAACCACCCCATTTAGACCAATCAAAGCCAAGATGCTCACGAGCATCGGTTGAAAAGATACCTCGTCCCTGCGCCCGCCGCCGATTCTCCAGTCACGAGGTATCGAGCGCTCCGGCCTCTGACAGAGAGGTTTCCCACCAGGCGGCGGCCGCTGCGCAACACGTGCCGAGGACAAAGGCCCCGAGCACGTCCGAGGGCCAATGCGCAGAACGCATGATGCGGGCCCAGCCGACCGCGAGCATCAAGAATACGGCCAGCGCCGCGACCGCCCATCGCGACCCCCGGCCGAGTCGCTCCCGACTCGCGACATAGATCAGCACCACGGCGAAGGCGGCCGCGGCCGTGGCGTGCCCGCTGGGGAAGCCGAGGGACGACCCGTCCGGGCGGGACCGGCCCACCAGGAACTTGAGAACGTTCTGAAGCAGCGGGGCGCCAATCAAAACCGCGCACCAGAGCCACCAGCGGCGCCGCGCCACCGGCGACAGTAGGAACAACACGATCGTCCCCGGGACCAGGACCTGCGCCCTGCCCCCATAGCTCACCCAGCGTGCGAGCTCGCTTGCGAGGCCAGGGTCCTTCACCGCGAGCTCTCGGAGGAGAAACAGGTCGCCCGGCAGGGCGCCGGTCGCGTAGGCCGCGAAGCCGAGACCAAGAAAGACGACGAGCGAGATCAGGCACACGATGCGCCAGCGCGCGGCTCGCGATCGGCTCACGTGAGCGCCGCCTTCGCGCGCCGCCTGGTCGGCGATCATTTCATCGTTTGCTTCGCATCAGTCGTCGTCGTCCTTGTGCTTGCCGGGCAGGGGAACGGCTACGACCTTCGCAGTTGCGGGATCGACCAAGACCCTCTGCATGATCCAGTCTTTGACCACGGAGACCTCGAACAATGTCGAGCCGTACTGGCTCTTCAACGCGGCCTTGACGGCCCTGCCGCGAGTCTCCTTCTCCGCCGAGTCGACGGCGCCGGCGAGCGCCATCGGAGACGCTTCGAGCTGGGCGAACGCCGCTTGGTCTTTCCGTTGGTCGTCCCTGTCGAAGATGTTGGCGATGGAGGAGACGAGCCCCGGCCGGTTCACTCGCAGCATGCTCCCGGACGCCGGGTCGACGTGGACTTTGGCCGACCCGTCCTTGGAAACCGTCTTGATCTCGTAAACGTAAATGCCTTTCTCGCGGTCCATCTCGGCCTTCCGGGCGCGTCCACCGGTCTGCTGTTCGGCGACGCGGACCGCCTGCGCCAGCGAGGTCTGCGGCTTTGGACCGGTACCGCTCGCCGGTTGCTGCGCTTCGGCCTGCGCGACGGAGGGCGCGTCCAGAACCGCGGCGACCTCGACCACCCCGGATACGTCCGCGAGCATGGCGACTCCCGCGAGAAGCCCGCCCCGGAGCAATGCGCGACGCGACACGGCGCAATTGGCCATCATCGCGGCCCGCCTTTCACGACTTTCGCCAGCTTCATCGTCCCGTCGCTCACCATCCCGATGCCCGGGGCGTAATATTTATACTCCGTGGTGAAACGTGTCAGGGGGCTGGTCTCCTCGATCTTCAAGCAGTTCTTGAACTCCCCGGCCGGAGTCTTGACCGTCTCCGTCATGCTGACGATCGTGGCACGGTCCATCGCGATTTTCGGGGCAACCTCCTGGTAATACCTTGAATGCAGCAACACGCGCCCCGGCATCATGAGGCCGAACTTGCTGCCGTTGACGCCCGAGAGCCACGTCCCATCGTGGTTCACAACCTTGCCGTCTTTGTACATGTCGACGTCTTCTCCGAAGTAGAAAACGTCGTTGGTTCGCTTGCTGATCGCGAAGTAGTTCCTGGCCACCTCGGTCAGCTGGCCGCCCTTGGTCTCTCGCTCCTCGACCACCCGTGTCTCCACGCCGTCTACATTCTTCGTCTCGTTCAGGACGGTGATGGTCAGCTGTGCGCCCTCTCCCTCGAGAACGATCGTGTAGCCCGGTTCCAAGATGAAGTACGGGTTGCGCCCCACGGAGGCGAGCTCGTCCGGCTCCACCAGGAACGCAGACGTCCAATCGCCGGACTTGACGCACGCCGCGAACACCCCGATTCCGATCCCGACGACGACGACCACTGATGACGCGAGCCACAGAAGTCTACGCATGCGCATGATGAATCGCTCCTTGGTTGATGTCGTGAGCTTCCTCGTCCCGCCCGTTTCTGTCCACGTCCTTCACGATGCGCTCGGTCGAGAGATCGAGAGGGAGCCGGACGCAGGGTCGGGCGGGGCCGCGTCGGTGCCTCGTAGCACCCGGGCGCTGGCCTGACCGCGCGGAGATCGAGACAATCTTCGAGCGCGCCGGCGACCTCCCGAGGCTGCGTCCGGACGGCCGTCGTCGCCTCTAGCGGGACGCGGGAAGGTCCGCGGCTCGAGCAGCGGCGCGCAGAGCGCTACGCCAGTGGCGAGCG
>DASPZZ010000260.1:0-30186 GCA_035635995.1 Binatia bacterium
AGCCGGGAACCCCGGGTCGACTGCGGACCGGCGCCCCGGGTCGCCTGCAGCCGGGAACCCCGGATCGCCTGCAGCCCGGCGCCCCGGGTCGCCTGCAGCCGGGAACCCCGGGTCGACTGCGGACCGGCGCCCCGGGTCGCCTGCAGCCGGGAACCCCGGGTCGACTGCGGACCGGAGCCGGGTCGCGCCTATCTCAGGCCACCCTCGGTCCAAGCCGGCCTCACGGCCCCCGCTACAATGATCAGATTCACCCCCGAGCAGGAAGAATTCCGCAAAGCCGTCGCGCGGTTCGTCGACGCCGAGGTCGTCCCGGCGGCGGAGACGCTCGACGAGCGCGCGGAGTTCCCGACCAAGCTCTTCAAGCGCATCGGTGACCTCGGCTATCTCGGGCTGCGCTACCCGGAGGCGTACGGCGGCGCCGACGCCGACATGGTGACGTACTGCCTCTTCGCCGAGGAGCTGGCGCGGGGCTCACTGTCGGTGGCCGCCGCCGCGGCGATGCAGTCGCTGATGGGCACGTACTTCGTCTACAAGTACGGCTCCGAGGCGCTGCGCCAGCGCTACCTGGTGCCGGCGCTCCGCGGCGACCTGGTCGCGACCTTCGCGCTGACGGAGCCGGACGCCGGCTCGGACGTCGCGAACATCACCACCCGCGCCCAGCGGCGCGGCGATCGATACGTGCTGCGCGGGACCAAGACGTGGGTGACCAGCGCCCCGGTCGCCGATCTGCTGACGGTCGCCGCGAAGACGTCGGACGAACGGGGCATGAGGAGCATCGCGCTCTTTCTGGTCGACCGCGCGACGATGCGCGGGATCACGCTCGGGAAATCGATCGACAAGATGTCGGTGCGGGCGTCGGTAACCGGCGAGATCCTTCTCGAGGACGTCGAGGTTCCGGTCGAGCATCTGCTGGGCGGCGAGACCGGCGGGGCCGAAAAGATCGGCGGTATCCTCTCCGAGATCCGGGTGATGACCGCGGCGATCTCGGTGGGGCTGGCGCGCGCCGCGTACCAGGCGGCGCTCGCCTACGCGCGCGAGCGGATCGCCTTCGGCAAGCCGATCGCCGAGCATCAGGCGATCGGCTTCAAGCTCGCCGACATGCTGACGTCGCTCCACGCGGCGATCCTCATGACCTATCAGGCGGCGGCCCAGCTCGACGCGGGACGGGTCATCACGCGGGAGGCGGCGATGACGAAGCTCTTCGCCTCGGAGACGGCGGTCAAGATCACCGACGAGGCGGCCCGGATCTTCGCCTCCTACGGGCTCGCCATGGAGTATCCGGTCCAGCGCTACTTCCGGGACGCGCGGTTCCTCCTGCCCGGGGGAGGCACCTCCGAGATCCTGCGCGTGATCATCGGGCGCGATCTCGACTGGGACCGGGGATCGGCTTTCGCCTGATCACCGGACACGACGGATCCCGCTGCCACGGGGAGGGACGATGCAATCACGGGGACGTTACTTCGAGGATTTCAAGGTGGGCGAGGTGCTCGTGACGGGCCGCCGCACGGTGGAGGGCGGCGACGTCTCGCGCTTCGCCGGTCTCACGGGCGACTTCAACCCGCTCCATACCGACGACGTGTTCGCGAAGCAAACGCCGTTCGGCGCCCGCGTGGCCCACGGTATCCTGACGCTCGCGGTGTCCAACGGCCAGCAGAACCTCTCGGGCTGGTTCGAGGGAACGGCGCTGGCACTCCTTGGGCTCGACCGGGTGCGCTTCACGGCGCCGGTCAAGTTCGGCGACACGATCCACACCGAGATGACGGTGAGGCAGGCGCGTGAGGCCTCCAAGCCCGATCGCGGCGTCGTCACCTTCGACGTGACGGTGAAGAATCAGCGTGACGAAGTGGTCTGCGGTTACGAGGAGAGCGTGCTCATGCGGAGGCGAGGGTGAGGCTCCGGAGGAAGATCGCGCTGGCCCGGCGCTTCGCGCGCGAGGGGGCCAGCGTCGCGGTCAACGACGCCCGGGCCGCGGGCCTCGCGAGGGTCGTCGACGAGCTCAGCCGAGCGAGACGGGGGAGGCGGCCATGAGGAAGGTCGCGCTGGTGGGGGCCGGGGTCACGAAGTTCGGCGTGCGGAAGGCGAGCTATCGCGACCTGATCTGGGAAGCCGGGAAGGCGTGCTTCGACGCCGTGCCGGCGGTGAAGCCCAAGGACGTCGAAGGTCTCGTGGTGGGCTCCGTCATGCCGGAGCGGACGGCCTTCCAGTCGCATATCTCGTCGATGGCCGCCGAGGCGCTCGGCATCAAGCCCAGCGCCCTGAGCGCCCGGACGGAGCACATGTGCGCCTCGGGTACGGTGGGCATCCGCTACGCCTACGCGTTCATCGCCGCGGGCCTCGCCGACCTCGTCATGGTGCTGGGCGTCGAGAAGCTGAATCAGCCGAGCGGTGACGAGGCGATCCTCAACATGGGGACCGGCGTCGATCGTGAGTGGGAGGCGTCGTTCGGGCTCACCGCGCCGCCCTGCTTCGCGCTGGCCGCGCAGCGCCACATCGCGGAGTACGGGACGACCGAGGAGCAGCTCGCGCTGGTCGGCGTGAAGAACCACGCCCACGCCTCGAAGAACCCCAACGCCCATTTCCAGAAGGGCGCGACGCTCGATCAGGTCCTCGGCTCGCGGATGATCGCGGCGCCGCTCCGCCTCTTCATGTGCTCGCCCATCACCGATGGCGCCGCCGCGGTGCTGGTCGCCTCCGAGGAGCGCGCGCGGGACCTCACCGACACGCCCGTCTGGATCCGCGGCACCGGCCAGGCCCTCGACGGCTTCCAGCTGACGTCGCTCCACGAGAACTACGCCCGCTGGCCGGCGCTCGAGCGCGCCGCGCGCGCGGCGTACGGGATGGCCGGGGTCACGGCGCGGGACGTGGACGTCGCCGAGGTCCACGACTGCTTCGCGATCGCCGAGCTGATCGCGTACGAGGAGCTGGGCTTCTGCCGCCAGGGTGAGGCCGGCCCCTTCGTCGCGCAGGGGCGGAGCGACTACGGCGGCGACGTCGTGGTGAATCCGCGGGGCGGACTGATGGGGTGCGGCCATCCGCTCGGCGCCACGGGCGTGGCCCAGGCCGCCGAGGTGTTCTCCCAGCTCCGCGGCGAGGCCGGCGCCCGCCAGGTGCCCGACGCCGCGGTCGCCCTCACGCACAACAACAGCGGCATGGGCGAGCACGTCGTCATGATCTACGGGCGCGAGAGCCGGTGATCGTGAACCGCATCGCGGTCCTCGGGCCCGGAAGGATCGGGCGCCAGATCGCGCTCGCCTTCGCCCTCGGCGGCTGCCGCGTGTCGCTCGTGGACCTCAAGGACCGACCGGCCGGAGCGACCGCCGCGGTGTTCGCCGACGCCCGGCGCGAGATCGGCCGGGACCTGCGTCTGATGGCGGAGGAGGGCGTGATCGAGCACCGAGAAATCGCCCCGGCGCTCGACCGGCTCGAGGAGCGGATCGGGCTCGAGGGGCTCGACGGGTGCGGGTTCGTGCAGGAGGCGCTGCCCGAGCTGATCGACCTCAAGCGGGAGATCCTCGGCCGCGTGTCGGCCCGGGTGGCGCCGGAGGCGATCATCGCGTCGACCAGCTCGACGATCTCGCCCAAGCACCTCGTCGACGCGGTCCGTGGCCCCGAGCGGTTCCTCGTCGTCCACTGGCTCAATCCCGCGCACATCATCCCGCTCGTCGAGGTGGTGCCCGGCCTGGCGACCGCGCCCGCGGTCGTCGAGCGGACCATCGCCTTTCTCGAGAAGCTCGGCAAGGTGCCGGTGCGCTGCGCCGACTCACCCGGATTCATCGGGCCCCGGATGCAGGCGCTGCTCATGAACGAGGCGGTGCGCCTGGTCGAGGAAGGCGTCGCGACGCCCGAGGACGTGGACCGGGCGTTCAAGGCGGGGATGGGCTTTCGCTACGCGACGGTCGGCATCTTCGAGTTCATCGACTGGGGCGGGGTCGACATCCTGCACCGCGCGAGCGGATTCCTGGCCCAGGCCCTCGGTGACGACCGCTTCCGGCCCGCGCGGCTGGTCGAGGACAAGGTCGCGCGGAACGAGCTCGGACCCAAGACCGGCCGCGGGTTCTACGACTACGCGGGCGATCGGCGCGAGGCGTTCGAGACCGCCAAGGTGCGGGCCCTGCTCCGGCAGCTCAGGCGCCAGCGGGACGCGACATGACCTATTTCCGGGCCATCGACCCGTTCCCCCTGGAGTCGGCGGACCATACGAAGCTCCACGAATTCTACGCGCGGCTCGCCGCCGGGCGCCTCGCGACGACCCGGTGCGCCGGCTGCCGGCGGCTCGCGTGGCCGCCGCGCGCGTTCTGCGGCGAATGCGCTTCCGACCGGTTCGATTGGGTCGACCTGTCGGGCGAGGGGACGATCCACGCGTTCACGGTGCAGGAGGTCGGGTTGCCGGCCGGCTTCCAGGGGCCGCGCGTGTTCGCGATCGTGAAGATCGACGGCCTGCGCGTATTCTCGATCCTCGTCGACGCCGAGCCGGCGAAGGTCGCGATCGGACAGGCCGTGCGGGTCTCGCCCCTCCGGGTCGCCGACGATCCCAACGGAGACGCGCGCTGGCTGCCAGCGTTTCGCCCGGCATGAAGGTCCTCATCGCGAAACCGGGGCTCGACGGGCACGATCGCGGGGCGAAGGTGGTGGCTCACGCCCTGCGCGACGCGGGATTCGAGGTCGTCTATTCCGGTCTCAAGCGGACGCCCGAGGAGATCGTGCGGGAGGCGATCCAGGAGGACGTGGACGTCATCGGCCTCTCGGTGCTCTCGGGCGCCCACGTGCTGCTGGCGCGCCGCGTGCTCGACGGGTTGCGGGCGCAGGATGCCGGCGACATCGCGGTGGTCGTCGGGGGTATCATTCCCCCGCGTGACGTCGCGGCGCTGACACAGCTGGGCGTCCGTCACGTGTTCCCGATGGGGACGCCGCTCCCCGAGATCGTGAGGGCGTTCCGGCAGGGCAAGACGGGCGAGACGAAGGGGCTGCTCGGCTGATTCCCGCCAGGGGCCCTCGCGCGATCTCTCGAGCAGCAGGGAGGACACGATGAAAGAGCTCCGAGCACACGCGGGCTTTTCGATCGAGCCGGTCTACGGGCCCGAGGATCTCGCGGGCGTCGATTTCGAGCGCGACATCGGCCGGCCCGGGGAGTACCCGTACACGCGCGGGATCCACACGCACATGTACCGCGAGCGGCTCTGGACCATGCGCCAGTACGTCGGCTTCGGCACGCCGACGGAGACGAACGCCCGGTTCAAATACTTGATGGCCCACGGCCAGGATGCGCTCAACGTCGCCTTCGATCTGCCGACCCAGCTGGGGCTCGACTCCGACGATCCCAAGGCCGAGGGAGAGGTCGGCCGGGTCGGCATGGCCGTCGACACGCTCGCCGACATGGAGGCGGCGTTCGCCGGCATCCCGCTCGACCGCGTCAGCGTGTCGCTCACCATCAACGGCATGGCGGCGCCGATCACCGCCATGTACTACGCCGTCGCCGAGAAGCAGGGCGTGGCGGCGGCGCGCGTGGTCACCACGCCGCAGAACGACATCCTGAAGGAGTTCATCGCGCGCGGCACGTGGATCTATCCCGTCGATCCCTCGCTGCGGCTGGTGGCCGATCTCATCGAGTTCTCGGCGCGGCACTACCCGCGCTCCAACCCGGTGTCGGTGTGCGGCTACCACATCCGTGAGGCCGGCTGCACGACGGCGCAGGAGATGGCGTACGGCCTCGCGATCGCGGCGGCGTACGTCGAGCTCATGCTCGCGCGCGGCATGGCGGTCGACGACTTCGCGCCGCGGATCTCGTTCAACTTCACCGCGTGGGGGAAGATCTTCGAGGAGGTCGCGAAGTTCCGGGCCGGCCGGCGCCTCTACGCGCGCATGCTCCGCGAGCGCTTCCGGGCCACGAACCCGAAGTCGTGGATGTTCCGGAGCCTCATCGGCGGCGGGGGCTCGGCGTTCGCCGTCCAGGAGCCCGAGAACAACATCGTCCGCGGCGCCTACATCGCGCTGGCGGCCGCGCTCGCCGGCGCCCAGACGATGGCGCTGCCGACCTACGACGAGGCGTACACGATCCCGTCCCCCAAGGCCCAGCTCATCGCGCTGCGGACCATGCAGATCTGCGCCGAAGAGTCGGGCGCCGCGGACACCGTGGACCCGCTCGCCGGCTCGTACTACGTGGAGGCGCTCACCAGCGCGATGGAGAAGCGGATCGTGGAGGAGCTGGCCCACGTCGAGCGCATGGGCGGTATCGTCGAGGCCGTGCGGAGCGGGGCGATCCAGGCCGAGGTCGCCCGCCAGGCGTACCTCTACGAGCAGCGGATCGTCTCCGGCGAGATCCCGAAGGTCGCGGTCAATTGTCACGTCGGCGACGCGCCCGCGGCGGCCGACCGCGAGGTCGAGCTCTACTCCCTCGATCCCAAGGCGACCGAGACCCAGGTGGCGAAGCTCGCGCGCATCCGCGGCGAGCGGGACGACGGCGCCGTCCGGGCGGCCCTCGCCCGGATCGCCGACGAGGCGCGCGGGCGCGGAAATCTCATGTATCCCATCCTGGAGGCGGTGAAGGCGTACGCGACGCTCGGCGAGATCGCCCAGGCCATGAGGGACGTCTTCGGCGAGCACAAGGAAGCCGTGAAGTTCTGACGATGGCCCAGACGTTCGACGTCGTCGGCAAGTCGACCCCGAAGCGGGACGGCCCGGACAAGGTGACGGGCCGGACGCGCTACCTCCACGACCTGGAGCTGCCGCGGCTGCTGCACGGGAAGATCTTGCGAACGCGGCTGCCCCACGCGCGGATCGTCCGCCTCGACACGAGCCGGGCGCGCGCGCTACCGGGCGTGCGCGCGGTCCTGACGGGCGAGGACGTGGAGCAGCGGCCCTTCGGCTTCGCCAAGGACCAGCTCGCCCTCAAGCGCGGCAAGGTCCGCTGCATCCGCGACGAGGTCGCCGCGGTGGCCGCCGAGACGGCCGAGATCGCCGAGGAGGCGCTGGCGCTGATCGACGCCGACTACGAGGCGCTGCCGGCGGTGTTCGATCCGCTGACCGCGCTCGAGCCGGGCGCGCCGATCGTGCACGAGGAGCTGGCGACGAACCGGCATCATCTCCGCTACCAGTTCGTCCACGGCGACGTCGATCGGGCGTACGCCGAGGCGGCCGTGGTGATCGAGGACACGTACCGGCTGAACTTCGTCACGCCGGCGTGCATGGGCACGATGGTCGCGATCGCCGACTGGGAGCCGGCGGGTAATCTGACGATGTGGACGACGACCCAGGTGCCGTTCCTGTACCAGCGTGACCTCGGCGAGGCGCTCGGGCTCGGCGGAGACCGGGTCCGCGTGCTGCAGCCCCCGGTCGGCGGCAACTTCGGCCGCGGCCTCGACGTCTACCCGATCGACGTCATCGCCGCCCTGCTCGCGCGCGCGGCCCGCCGCCCCGTGAAGATCGAGTTCGATCGGGTGGAGGAGTTCGTGGCCTGTCCGACGCGCGAGCCCTGCGCGATCCGCCTGCGCACGGCGGCCGACCGGGACGGACGGCTCCTGGCTCGCGAGGCGCACGTGACGATCGACAGCGGCGCCTACACCTCCTGGGGCTCGACGACGCCCTACGTGATGCTCTCGACGGTCGCGGGGCTCTATCGGGTGCCGAACGTGCGCTTCGACACGACGATCGTCTACACGAACAACCCCTACTCGGGCTCGATGCGCGGCTACGGCAACCCCGAGTCCACGTTCGCCGTCGAGTCCCAGATGGACGACCTGGCCGACCGCCTCGGGATCGACCGGCTCGAGCTGCGGCGGCTGAACGCCTCGAAGCCGGGCGACGTCAATCCCCAGGGATTCGTGCTCACCTCGTTCGCGATGCGCGAGTGCCTCGACGCGGCGGCGGAGGAGGTCACGAGGAACCCGCCGCCGGTCACGCCCGGCTGGAAGCGCGGCGTGGGCTACGCGGGGATGTTCCACGTCGGCGGCGGCGCGCGCATCTACCGCTCGGACGGGTGCGGCGCGATCGTGAAGCTCGACGACTTCGGCAAGGTCACGCTGATCACGGGGGCGAGCGAGATCGGGCAGGGCTCGGAGACGGTGCTCGCCATGATCGTCGCCGAGACGCTGGGCGTGCCGCTCGAGCGGGTCGACGTGATCAATTCGGACACGAGCGTCCGGCCGTGGGACGTCGGCACGCACGCGAGCCGGACGACGTTCGTCGCCGGCAACGCCGCGCGCCTGGCGGCGGACAAGGTGAAGGCGCAGCTGCTCGAGATGGCCGCCGCGCAGTTCGACGAGCCGGCGGGCGCGCTCGGTCTGCGGGGCGGCTGGGTCTTCGTCCGGCGCGATCCTCCGCGCCGGCTGCCGTACGAAGCCGTCGCGCGGGCCGGACACTTCCGGGGCGGCGGGCGCGTGCTGGTGGCCGAGGCGTTCTATGATCCGCCCACCACGATGCTCGACAAGGACCTCCAGGGAAACGTCTCGGCCGCCTACACCTCGGCGTTCCAGGCCGTGCTGGTCGACGTCGATCCCGACACCGGGCGGGTCGCGGTCCGTAAGGTGGTGTCCGCGCACGACGTGGGCCGCGCGCTGAATCCGGCGGCCGCCGAGGGCCAGGTGCACGGCGGCATCCACATGGGTCTGGGCTACGCGCTCTCCGAGAAGCTCGTGGTCGAGCAGGGCCAGGTGCTGACCCAGACGTTCATGGACTACGCGGTCTTCAAGGCCGGCGACATGCCGGAGATCGTCGTGCGACTGATCGAGTCCATCGACGCCGAAGGACCGTTCGGGGCCAAGGGCTTGGGCGAGTCGGGCGTGATTCCCGTCGCCGCCGCGGTCCGCAACGCGATCAAGGACGCGATCGGTGTCCGGTTCGGCGAGCTCCCCATCACCTCCGAGCGAGTCCGTGCGTCGATCCTCGCCCGCACCGATCGGGTGATCGAATGAGCGGCGCCCGGTCGAGCGAGGGCGTGCTGCGCTTCACCCTCACCGAGCGGGCGCTCCACTGGGCGTTCGCCATCGGGTACCTCCTGTTGCTCGCGAGTGGACTGCCGCTGATGGTTCCCGCGCTGCGGAGCTGGATCCGCGGGTACAGTCCCCTGATCGGCGAGCGCCTGCACCTGGCGTGCGCGATCTTCTGGGTGCTGGCGACGCTCGGGGTCCTGGCGCTCGGGGACCGCGGTCGAGTCGGGCGCACGCTCGGCGAGCTGGCGAGGCTCGAGCCGGACGACCGGCCGTGGCTGCGGAGATTCCCGCGCTGGCTCGTGGCGGCTCCGGGCGAGCGCGCGCGGCTCGACCGCGCCGTCGGGCGCTTCAACGCGGGCCAGAAGATCAACGCGATCTTCACGGTCCTCACGGCGTCGCTGCTGCTGATCACCGGGATCGCGCTGTGGCCCTTCGGGGCGGACGGTCTCTGGCGCGACGCGCACCGCTGGCTGACGATGTTCGTGCTGATTCCGATCGCCGGCCACGTCTTCCTGGCGGCGGTCCATCCCTCGACTCGACACGCGTTGACCGGGATGCTCGATGGGCGGGTGGATCGCGAGTGGGCCGCCACGCACCATCCGCGGTGGGAGCCGAAATGAAGCTCTTCGAAGGCGTTCGCGTTCTGGACCTTTCTCGCATGCTCGCCGGGCCCTATGGCTCGATGCTCCTCGCCGACATGGGCGCCGAGGTGATCAAGATCGAGGACCCCGACGGCGGCGATCCGATGCGCATGATGGGGCCCCCGTTCCTGCCCGACGGCGAGTCGGCGTACTTCCTCGCGATCAACCGGAACAAGAAGTCGCTGGCGCTCGACCTGTCGCGCGACCGGGGCCGGGAGGTCTTCTACGACCTCGCCCGGCAGGCCGACGTCGTCTGGGAGAACTTCCGGCCGGGCATCATGGAGCGCCTGGGGTTGGCGTACTCGAAGCTCTGGGCGCTCAATCAGCGGATCATCGTCTGCTCCGTCTCGGCCTACGGGCAGGACGGGCCGTACCGCGACTGGCCCGCGTTCGATCTGGCACTGCAGGCGATGGGGGGCGCGATGTCCGTCACCGGCGAGTCGGGCGGGCGGCCGGTCCGTATGGGGCTGCCGATGGCGGATCTCGCCGGCGGGTTGTTCGGCGCCTTTTCGATCGCCGGCGCCCTCTTCCGGCGCGAGCGCACGGGCGAGGGCGGCCACATCGACCTGTCGCTCCTCGACTGCCAGGTCTCCTTGCTCACGTACATCGCGCAGTACTTCTGGACGAACGGGCGAGTGCCGACTCCGCTCGGCTCGGGTCACGCCTCGGTCGTGCCGTACTCGGCGCTCCAGACGCGGGACGGCCATCTGATCGTCGCGATCTTCGCCGAGAAATTCTGGCCGTTGTTCTGTCGCGCGGTCGAGCATCCGGAGTGGGAGCGCGATCTGCGGTTCGCGACCAACCGCGACCGCGTTCTCCACCGCGACGTGCTGATGCCGCTGGTCGAGGCCGCCTTTCGCACCCGGACGACCAAGGACTGGCTCGAGCGCCTCCAGGGCCAGAACGTGCCGGCGACCCCGATCCTCAGCGTCGACCGCGTGCTGTCGGATCCCCAGGTGTCCCAGCGCGGCATGGTCGTCGAGATGAATCACCCGCGTCACGGGAGGACCCCGACGCTCGGGACCCCGATCAAGATGGACGGCGCGATGGGCCTGGACGTGACACCGCCGCCGCGGCTCGGCGAGCACACCAACGAGATCCTGGCCCGGGTGCTCAAGTACTCGAACGTGAAGATCGCGGAGCTCCACGCGACCGGAGCCATTGCGTGAACCTCGCCATCCTCGGTGGAAGCAACGGGGGCTTCGCGACCGCGGCGGACCTGGCGCTCGCGGGCCACCGCGTTCGCCTCTGGAGCCGGTCCGCACGGGCGCTGGGGGCGCTGGCGGACGATCCCACGATCGTCCTCGCGGCCGAGGGGCGAGCGGGCCGCGCGCGCCTGGCGCGCGCGACGACCGAGCTCGCGGAGGCGATCGAGGGCGCCGAGGTCGTGATCGTGCCGCTCCCGGCGACCAGCCACGACGACCTGGCCACGCGCCTGGCGCCGCACGTGCACGACCGGCAGATCATCCTCCTCACGCCCGGGACGCTCGGCAGCTTTGCCATGGCGCGCGCGCTCGCCCGCGCCGGCGCTTCGCTGCCCTACGCGCTGGCCGAGACGGGGACGCTGCCGTATCTCACGCGGAAGACCGGCCCCACGGCGGTGTCGGCCCCGGTGCGCGCCGCGAATCTGCCGCTCGGCGTCTTTCCGGCCTCGCGCGGCAAGCAGACGACCGCGCGGCTGGCCGAGCTCTTTCCGGCCGTGCGACCGTGCGTCGACGCGCTGGACGCGGCGCTGACCAACGCGGGGCCGGTGATTCACCCGCCGCTGGTGCTCCTGAACGCGGGCCCGATCGACGGCGGGCGCTTCGACGTCCACGCCGCGGGAACCACACCGAGCGTCCGCCGTTTGATCGACGTGGTCGACGCCGAGCGCGTCCTGATGCGGAACGGGTGGGGGTATCCCGCGCCCCACTACGAGCTCGCCACCCACTACGACGAGGCGCGCGCCGCGGAAGGGCTCTACGGCGCCGGCGCCAGGGCGAAGCTCCTCGCGAGCGGCCTCTGGAGCGAGATCCTCACCTTCGAGCACCGGTACGTGACCGAGGACGTGGCGTTCGGTCTCACGCTGTTCGAGTCGGCCGGCCGGGCCGCCGGCATCGAGACCCCGGGAGTCTCGGGGCTCCTGCTGGTCTTCCGCGCGCTGCTCGGGCCCCAGCTCTCCGGGCGGGGGCGGGCGCTCGAGGATCTCGGGCTCGGCGACTTCAGCCGGCGCGAGATCCGAGGATTCCTCGAGCAAGGCTGGGAATCGCCGATGTGGGCGAAGGTGGTCCGGTGACCACGGCGGCTCTCGTCCACGTCGTCGTCAGCGGTCTCGCCACCGGGTCGATCTACGCGCTGATGGCGATCAGCCTCGTGATCATCTACAACGCCACGCGCACGCTCAACTTCGCGCAGGGCGAGATGCTGATGCTGTCGACGTTCGTCGGCTGGACGGCGCTCCAGGTCCTCAACCTGCCGCTCGTCGTCGCGCTGCTCGTCGCGGTCGTCGCGGCGGCGCTCCTCGGGTGGATCCTCGAGCGCGTCGTCATCCGCCACGCGATCTCGGCGACCCACTTCGACGTGCTGATCATCACGCTCGGGCTGTCGCTGATGCTGCGCTCCGCTGCCGGGGTCGCCTGGACCCACGACGAGTTCCCGTTTCCCTCGTTCTTCTCCAACCGGCCCCTCGCGGTGGGCCCGGTGCGCGTGGCGCCCGTGTCGCTCGGAATCATCGGCGCCGCGCTCGTCCTGATGCTGGCGCTGGCCGCGCTGTTCCGCTGGACGCGGCTGGGCCGCGCGATGCGCGCCGTCGCGCAGAACCAGCGGGCCGCGCGGCTCATGGGGATCAGCGTCGAGCGCGTCTACTCCTCGTCGTGGATCCTCGCCTCCGTCGTGGGCGCGGTCGCCGGCGTCCTGATCGCGCCGGTCGTCTTCCTGTCGTCGAAGATGGGCCTGGTCGCCATCAACGGGTTCACGGCGGCCGTCCTGGGCGGCTTCGGCTCGATGCCCGGCGCGGTGGTCGGCGGCATGCTGCTCGGCGTGCTCGAGAACCTGGCGCCCCTCTACCTGCCCGCGTCGATCAAGCACTCCGTGCCGTTCCTGGTCATGATCACGATCCTGATCGTGCGTCCGGGCGGCCTGCTCGGACGGGTCGCGCAGCGGAAGGTCTGATGCGACGCGCCGCCCTCGCGACCGGCGCCGTGGTGGTGCTCGGCTGGCCGTGGGCCGCGCCGCGCTACTTCGTCTTCCTCGCGAGCCTGATCGTCATCAACGCGATCGTGGCGATCGGACTCAACCTCCTGTCCGGCTACACGAACCAGCTGTCCTTCGGCCACGCGGGCTTCCTGGCGATCGGGGCGTACGCGGCCGCGATCCTGACGATCCGGGCGCCGGCGCTGCCGGTGCCCGCGGCGCTCCTGGCGGCCGGCCTCGTCACCGCCGCGGTGGGCTTCGCCCTCGGCGTGCCGTGCCTGCGTCTGGAGGGACTCTACCTGGCGATGGCGACCCTCGCCTTCGGCTTCGTCGTCGTCGAGGCGATCCTGAACCTCGACTGGCTCACGCGCGGCAACGACGGCCTCCACGTGCCGGTGGGCCACCTCGGACCCTGGGCGCTGGCGACGGACACCGCCCGGTACTACCTGGTCGTGGCGGTCGCCGCGCTCCTGATCGTGGCCGCCCGCAACATCAGCCGGACACGGACCGGGCGCGCGCTCCTGGCTCTTCGCGAGAGCGAGGTCGCGGCACAGGCGAGCGGCGTCCACCTGGCCGCGTACAAGACGCTGGCCTTCGTCGTCTCGGCCTTCTACACCGGCGTGGCCGGCGGGCTCTTCGCCCTGGTCGTCGGGTTCCTCTCGCCCGACTCCTTCGACGTGTTCCTGTCGGTGGATTTCGTCGCCATGATCATCGTCGGCGGTCTCGGGTCGATCTTCGGGTCCGTCGCGGGCGCGGCCGTCATCACGACGCTCAACGACTCGCTCGCCGGCTTTCAGAACTATCGGCCGCTCATCTTCGGCGCCATCCTCGTCGCGTCCATGCTGTTCATGCCGGGTGGCATCGCGAGCGCGCTCCGGAAGATCCCGCTTCCCGCTCTGGCACGGACCCCCGGGGCGGTGAGGCCCCATGAGCCTTCACGGATTCCCCGACAAGGAGACGATGCATGATCACCCGCGCCATCCCGCTGTTCCTGCTGGTCATCACGCTGGGCGCGCTTCCCGTCGCCGCGCAGCCGGGCGTCAGCGACACCGAGATCGTGATCGGCGGCTCGAACTCGTTCTCGGGCCCGCTCGCCTACACGGGAGAGCAGATCACCAGGTTCGGCGTCGATCTCTACTTCCGGGTGGTCAACGACGCCGGCGGGATCCACGGGCGCAAGGTCCGGACCGTCTATTATGACGACGGCTACCGTCCGCAGGACGCGGTCGCCAACACCCGGAAGCTCATCGAGCAGGACCGGATCTTCGCGGTCATCATTCCCCAGGGATCGCAGCCCGTCCTCGCGACGCTCAAGTACCTCGAGGAGAACAAGGTGCCGCTGCTCTTTCCGTACCAGAGCTCGCCGGAGACCCGGGCTCAGCGCTACGTGTTCCAGGGCATGACGCTGAGCGACCGGTCGTCCAAGATGATGATCGATTACCTCGCCGGGCCGCGGAAGATCAAGAAGTTCGCGGCGCTCTACCAGGACGACGACTACGGCAAGTCGTTCCTCACGGCTTTCGAGAAGGACCTCGCGCGGTTCGGCCTCAAGCTGGTCGCCTCCGAATCGGTCAAGCGCGGCGTCACCGACGTGAGCGCGCAGGTCGCGAAGCTCCAGGCGGCCAAGCCGGAGGTGACGTTCCTCGTGCTCGTGCCAGGACCGGCCGCGCAGGCGTTGAAGGAGCGCCAGAAAATCGGCTGGACCGATACGCTCATGGTCTCGACGGGCCCGCTGACCGACGAGCGATACCTGGCGCTCGCCGGGGACGCGGCCGAAGGGGTCGAGGGGCTGTCGCTCTGGCCCGATCCGGCGACCTCCGACCTGGCGGGCGTGAAGCTCTACCGCGAGCACATGCTGAAGTACTTCCCGAAGAACGAGCCGAACCGATACTCGATCGCCGGCTATTTCGCGGGGACACTCTTCGCCGAGGGTGCCAGGCGGGCGGGGCGCAACCTGACGCGGGAGTCGCTGGTCGTGGCGCTGGAGTCCGTCAGGGGATTCGAGAGCGGCATTCTTCCGCCGCTCACGATCGGCCCCGACCACGAGACCCAGAAGCAGGGGTTCTGGGTGCGCGTCGAGAAGGGACGCTTCAAGCCGCTGACGGACTGGCTCAAGTCCGAGTAGGGACGGTGCTCGGCGTCGAAGATCTCTCGATCAGCTTCGGCGGCCTCCACGCGCTGAGCGGGCTCAGCTTCGAGGTCGCGGACCGGGAGATCTTCGCGCTGATCGGTCCCAACGGCGCCGGCAAGTCGACCGTGTTCAACGTGATCACGGGACTCTACCGCCCCACGCGCGGCCGGGTCACGTTCGGCGGCGAAGACTTGCTCGCGCTGGCGCCGCACCAGATCGCCCGGCGCGGCGTCGCCCGCACGTTCCAGAACACCGAGGTGTTCGGCCAGTTGACGGCCCTCGACAACGTCCTGATCGGTCGCCACGCCCATCTGCGCACGGGCGTCATTCGCGCCGCCCTGGGGCTGCCGGCGGTCTGGCGCGAGGAAGCGCGGGCGCGCGAGTCCGCCCGCGCGCTGCTGGCGCGGTTCGGGCTCGAGGACGCCGCCGAAACCGAGGCGGGCAGCCTCCCCCTCGGCGTCCAGAAGCGGCTCGAGATCGCCCGGGCGCTCGCCTCCGAGCCGCGGCTCCTGCTGCTCGACGAGCCGGCCGGCGGACTCAACCCGACCGAGACGCAGACGCTGATGGAGGTCATCCGCCGGCTGCGGGACGACGGCGGTCTGGCGATCGTCGTGGTCGAGCACGACATGGAGCTCGTCATGGGGATCTCGGACCGGGTGGCCGTCCTCGACCACGGCCGCAAGATCGCCGAGGGCAAGCCCCGCGAGATCGCGACCGACGCCGGCGTCATCGAGGCGTACCTCGGCAGCGAGGACGGCGCGTGACGCCCGTGCTCGAGATCGACGACGTCGCCGTCTACTACGGCAAGCGCCGCGCGCTCGAGGCGCTGACGCTGACGGTCGGGCCCGGCGAGATCGTCACGCTGCTCGGCGCGAACGGCGCCGGCAAGTCGACGACGCTCCGCGCGGTGTCTGGGCTCGTCCGGCCGGCGCGAGGGCGCATCCGCTACGAGGGGCGCGACATCACGCAGGTACCGGCCGACGCCATCGTCGTCGCCGGCGTCGGTCACGTTCCCGAGGGGCGGGAGATCTTCCCGGAGTTCACGGTCCTCGAGAATCTCCTCGTCGGCGGCCACACCGTCGGGCGGTCTCAGCTCGGCGAGCGACTGGAGGCGGTCTTTCGGCTGTTTCCGGTGCTCCGCGACCGGCGGCCTCAACCGGCGGGGACGCTCTCGGGCGGCGAGCAACAGATGCTCGCGATCGGCCGGGCGCTGGTGACCCGGCCCCGGCTCCTGCTGCTCGACGAGCCGTCGCTCGGTCTGGCGCCGATGCTCTCGCGCGAGATCTTCCGGGTGATCCGGCGGATCAACGAGAGCGGCGTCGCGGTCCTGCTCGTCGAGCAGAACGCCCGCCGGGCGCTCACGCTCGCGTCGCGCGGCTACGTGCTCGAGACCGGGCGGCTGGTCGCGTCGGGAGCGAGCGCGGCGCTCTCGGCGGATCCGCGCGTCCGGACCGCCTACCTCGGGCTCAAGGTGGCGCCGTGACCATGTGGCAGCCCGAGCTCGAGGCCCTCGCCCGCGAGCCCCTCGAGCGTCTCGTCCTCGAGCGGATGCGCGCGACGCTCGCGCGGGTGCTGGCCGAGCCGGCATGGGCGCGCCGCCTGCCCGGGGTCCGTCCCGAGGACGTCGTGCGCGTCGAGGACTGGCGGCGGCTGCCGCTCCTCACGAAAGAGGAGCTGCGCGACGCGTACCCCTATGGGCTCGCGTGCGCGCGCGCGGTGGGCTACGTCCGCGTCCAGATGTCGAGCGGGACGACGGGGAGCCCGATCCTGAATCCCTACACCGCGTCCGACGTGGCGCAGTGGGGCGAGGTCATGGCGCGCTGCTACGTCGCCGCGGGCGTCGGCCGAGACGACGTCATCCAGATCACGCCGTCCTTCGGCCTCTTCACGGGCGGGTTCGGCTTCCACTACGGCGCCGAGCGGCTCGGCGCGATGGTGATCCCGACGGGCGCCGGGCGCACGGCCCTGCAGCTCCGCCTCATGCGCGATCTCAAGACGACCGTCGTCACCGCGATCGCGACCTACCCGCTGCGTCTGATCGAGGCGGCGCGCGAGGAGCGCTTCGACCTCGCCTCCCTGTCGCTCCGCGTCGGCATCTTCGGCTCGGAGATGTGGTCCGACGAGCTGCGGGCGCGGATCGAGCAGGAGCTGCGCATCCGCACCTTCGACATCATCGGCATGACCGAGACCGGCGGACCGGGGCTCGGCATCGACTGCGCCGCGCGCGGCGGCATTCACGTCTGGGAGGACCACTATCACCCCGAGATCGTCGACCCGGCGACCGGCGAGGCCGTGCCGGACGGCGCGGAGGGCGAGCTGGTCGTCTCGACGCTGACCCGCGAGGGCCTGCCGCTGATCCGCTATCGGACCCTCGACCTGACGCGCGTGGTCGCGCGCACGCGGTGCGACTGCGGGCGGACCTCGGTCAGGCTCGACCGGCTCCGCGGCCGGGTCGACGACATGGTGATCTACAAGGGCGTGAATTTCTACCCGCGCCAGATCGAGACGACGCTGCTGCGGCACGCCGGCGTGAGCCACGAGTACCAGGTCGTGCTCGACGCGGAGGGCGGCGGCGAGCGCATGACGATCCACGTCGAGACCGAGCCGGGCTGCGATCCGGCGGTCGCGGCGCGGATCCGACGCGAGTTGCAAGACTTGCTCGCGCTGAGCCCGGAGGTCCGTCTCTGCGCGCCCGGCGCGATCGAACGGCCGCAGGGCAAGGCCGTGCGCGTCGTCGATCGTCGGCCGCGGCGGTGACTCGCACCGGGCGGGACCGCTGATGGGGCGCGGGCTCCTGGCGGGCGTGACCGTGCTCAGTCTCGAGCAGGCCACGACCCTGCCGTTCCTGACCTACCGGCTCGCGTGCGACGGTGCCCGCGTGATCCGCGTCGAGAACGCCGAGCGCCCGGACCCCAACCGGTTCGTCGGCCGCGACGTGCTCGCCGAGCCGGCGATGCGCAGCTACTTCCTGCCGAACAACTGCGGCAAGGAAGCCATCACCCTCAACCTCGGCCATGCCGACGGCCGGCCGCTCCTGCGGGAGCTGATCGTGAAGCTCCGCGTGGACGTGTTCGCCTGCAACCAGCGTCCGCGGAGCTACGCCCGCCTCGGGATCGAGCCCGAGGCGCTCGCGGCCGTGAAGCCCGACCTGATCTGGCTCGGCATCACCGGATTCGGCCCGGAGCACGACGAGGCGGCGTACGATCCGGTCCTCCAGGCGCGCGCCGGTTTCATGGAGCTGACGGGGGAGGCGGAGGGCCCCCCGGTGGTCTTCGGCCTGCCGATGGTCGACCTGGGCGCGGCGGAGCACGGCTACAGCGAGGTCGTGAAGGCCCTCTACCGCCGCGCGACGACCGGCGAGGGCGCGCGCATCGACGTGTCGATGCTGCGGAGCGCGGTGTCGTGGATGGTCGCGCCCATCGTGCTCTCCGCGAGCCTCGGCGAGCGCGTCACGCGGAAAGGCAACCGCCATCAGTTCTTCGCCCCGGTCGCCGTGCATCGAACGCGCGACGGCCACGTGTACGTGGCGGTGGGCAACGATCAGCAGTGGGCGGCGCTGACCACCCTGCCGCGTTTCGCCGGCCTCGGTCGGCCCGAGTACGCCGCCAACGCCGGGCGCATCGCCGACGTGGAGCGACTGGATCGCGAGCTGGCCGCCCGCTTCGCGGACCTCGCCACCGACGAGGCGCTCGAGTCGCTCCGGCGCGCGGGCGTCCCGGTGTCCCGCGTCAACACGCTCGCCGACGTGGTGGCCGACCCGCTCGTCGCCGAGCGCCTCGTGGAGGTCACGGACCCGCGGTCCGGCCTCCGGATCGCGCTGCCGGCCCCGCCGGTCGGCGATCCGTCCGCGCTGAGCTTTCCGCCCCGTCTCGGCGAGCACAATGAGAAGATCTACGGCGAGGCACTCGGCCTGGCGCCCGCGCAGATCGCCGAGCTGAGACGGCGGCAGATCGTCTGAGGGAGACACCGCGATGAACGACGCCTTCTATCTCACCGAAGAGCAGCGAATGATCCGCGACCTCGCGCGGAAAGTCGCGCGCGACCGGATCGCGCCGAACGCCGCGCAGTACGACGAGACCGAGAGCTATCCGACGGAGTCGATGCGAGCGCTCGTCGACTCCGGCCTCTTCGCCGTCTGGGTGCCGGAAGAGTACGGCGGGACGAACATGGGCTGCCTGGCACTCGCGCTGGTCGCCGAGGAGCTCGGGTGGGCGTGCGCGGGCACGACCACGAACTTCGGCGCCCACCCGCTCGGCGGCCTGCCGATCCTCCTGGCCGGCACCGAGGAGCAGAAGAAGAAGTATCTGCCCCGGCTCGCGGCCGGCGAGTTCATGGCGGCCTATTCCCTCTCGGAGCCCGGCTCCGGCTCGGACGCGGCGAGCCTCCGGACCACGGCGGCGCGCAGGGGGGATCACTACGTCCTGAACGGCTCGAAGCAATGGTGCTCCCACGGCGACCACGCCGACGTGATCACGGTCTTTGCGACGGTCGACCCGGGCAAGCGCGCCAGGGGCATCACCGCGTTTCTCATCGAGAAGGGCATGCCCGGCTTCTCCGTCGGCAAGAAGGAGAAGAAGATGGGCATCCGCTGCTCGCCCACCGTGGCGCTCCATTTCACCGACTGCGTCGTGCCGGTCGAGCAGCGGCTCGGCGAAGAGGGCGAGGGGTTCAAGATCGCGATGCGGACTCTCGACATGACGCGGCCGATGACGGGCGCGATGGCCGTCGGCATCGGCCAGGCGGCGCTCGACGCCGCCGCGGCGTACGCGAAGGAGCGGCAGCAGTTCGGCCAACCGATCGGGGCGTTCCAGGGCATCCAGTTCATGCTCGCGGACATGGCCATGCACGTGCACGCGGCGCGTCTCATGGTCCACCACGCCGCTCGCCAGGTCGACGCGGGCATCCGCGGCAACACCTACGAGGCGTCGATGGCGAAGTGCTGGGCGGGCGACGCCGCCATGAAGGTCGCGATCGACGCGGTCCAGATCTTCGGCGGCTACGGATACACCCGGGAGTTCCCGGTGGAGCGGTACATGCGCGACGCGAAGATCATGCAGATCTACGAGGGCACGAATCAGATCCAGCGCATGATCATCGCCAAGGAGCTGCTGGGTGCGTCACCTGATCTATAATTCGCGACCACTTCGAGGAGGCTCTTGATGACGAGGCATCGAGTGACGCGTCGGAGGTTCCTCACAACGACCGCCGGTGGCGTCGCCGTCATCGGCTTTCCGCTCCCGCTCCGCGCGCAGCCCAAGACGCTCAAGATCGGCGCCATCCATCCGGTGACGGGCGCGCTCGCCGAGCCGGGGCAGGCCTGCCGTCTCGGGGCGCAGATGGCCGTGGACGCGATCAACGCGGCGGGCGGCATCAAGTCGAAGGGCGGGCTCAAGCTCGAGCTGATCGTGGGCGACACGCAGACCAAGCCCGAGAACGGCCGCGTCGAGGCCGAGCGCGTCGTGAGCCAGGGCGCCCAGATGCTGATGGGGTCGTTCGACTCGGGATCGACCAATGCGATGGTGTCGGTCGCCCAGCAGCGACGCGTGCCGTTCCTGATCGACATCGCCGCGGCCGATCCCATCACCGCGAACGTCGCGAAGGCGGTCAAGGAAGGCCAGCAGAAGGTGCAGTACGTCTACCGGAACTTCCCCACCGGCTCGAGCTTCGGTCGCAAGGCCGTCCAGTACTTCATCGAGATCTTCAAGGAGGCCAATGTGTCGCCGAAGCGGGTCGTCCTGATGTACTGCAACGACCTTTTCGGCCAGACCCAGGCGCGCGGCTTCCAGGCGGCCCACAAGGCGGCCAACCCGTCGTGGGACATCGTCGAGACCATCCCGTGGCCCGAGCCGCCGTCGGACCTCGCGACGGAGGTTTCGAAGGCGAAGGCGGCCAAGCCCGACGTGATCGCGCCGATCACGCGCCCGGCGTCCGCCCTGCTGCTGCTCCCCGAGATCACCAAGCAGCGTGTCGAGATGATGGGAATCGTCGGTCCCGGAGGCCCGGGTCTCTACGAGGCAGGGCAGTTGGCCCAGCTGAAGCAGGATCTCGAGTACGTGCTGACGAGCGTGCCGTGGCCCAACTTCAAGAACCCGAAGACCAGCACCGTCGCCGAGGAGTTCCGGAGGCGCTCGGGCGGCAAGACCTTCGACACCAACTCGGGCTACTCGTACGACGCCGCGTTCGTCATCGCCGACATCCTCGAGCGCGCGACGAGCCTCGACGACCCCGACGCGATCGCCGACGCCATGAGGAAGACGAACTTCGCCGGCGGGCTCATGCAGTACAGCGGCCCGGTGGTCTTCAACGAGCTCGGCGACAACCCCAACGCGATCCCGACCATGATCCAGATCCTCGGCCAGAAGCCCGTCGCCATCTGGCCCAAAGAGGCCGCGCTGCAGAAGTTCGTCTTCCCGCGCCCCAAGGCCTAGGACGACCCAGGGCGGCGGCGGGCGTGTGCGGGAGGGGTCGGTCGGACCACGCGGTACGCGTGCGCTGCTCCGCGGCGGCTGGGCTCCATCCGGGCGCGCGACGTCCGTCGCATCGTTGGCGGGAACGGGTCCGCTCGACCCCTCCCGCACACGCCCGCCGCCGCCCTGGGTCGGGGTAGTCCGTGGATCTGACGCTCGTTCTGCAGGGGTTGCTCAGCGGACTGCTCTTCGGCGGGGTGTACAGCCTGATGGCCGTGGGGCTCACGCTGATCTTCGGCGTGATGCGCGTGGTGAACTTCGCCCACGGCGACATGATGGTCTGGGGCATGTACCTGGCCTATCTGCTCGCCGCGCGCGGGGGGATCGATCCGTATCTGGGCTTCGTCGCCTGCGCGGCCGCGCTGTTCGCGCTGGGCTTCCTCGTGCAACGGGGACTCGTCGACCGGATCGTCGACTCGCCGCACGAGATGCAGATCCTCCTGATGCTCGGGGTCGCGCTCGTGCTCGAGAACCTGGCGCTGGTCGCCTTCGGCCCCGAGCCGACGCGGGTGCGGTCGCCCCTGGCGGCCGCGACGCTGTGGCTCGGACCCATCTTCGTGGACGTCGCCCGGCTCGTCACGTTCGTGGTGGCGGTCGCGCTCACCCTGGCGCTCTCGCTGTTCCTTTATCGGACCGACCTCGGCCGGACGATCCGGGCCGCGGCCGACAACCCCTACGGGGCGCTCGTGATCGGCACCGACGTACGGCGTGTCTACGCGGTGGCGTTCGGCGTGGGCGCGGCCTGCGTGGGCGCCGCCGGCGCCCTGGTCTCCCCGATCCTCCCGTTTCAACCGCCGACCGGACTCGCGCTGTCGGTGACCTCGTTCAACATCGTGATCATCGGCGGTATGGGCAGCCTCCTCGGCGCGTTCGTCGGGGGTCTGCTGGTGTCGCTGGCCGAGTCGCTCGGCGCGGTGTTCCTCAAGCCGTCGCTCAAGGAGCTGCTCAGCTTCTCGCTCCTGATCGTGATCTTGCTGTTCCGGCCGGCGGGCCTCTTCGGGCGCCGACCCTCGTGAGGTGGGCGCTCGTCGCGGCGCTCGTGGTGCTGCTGGCCCTCCCGGCGGTGCTGGGCTCGTACGCGGTCACCCTCTTCATCCTGATCTTCTTCTACGGATTCCTCGGGCAGGCGTGGAACATCGTGGGCGGCTACGCGGGCCAGCTGTCGGTCGGGCACGCCGCCTTCGTCGGGGTGGGGGGCTACACGGCGGCGATGCTGTCGATCGAGACCGGGCTGACGCCGTGGCTCGGCATGCTCGTCGGCGGCGCGCTCGCGGCGCTGCTCGGCGCGATCATCGGCTATCTCGGCTTCCGCTTCGGCCTGCGCGGCTTCTACTTCGTGCTGCTCACCGTGGCGTTCGCCGAGATCTGTCGCATCGCCGTCTCGAACATCGACGCGGTCGGCGGCCCGCTCGGCCTCTACATCACCTTCACCGGCGACCCGCGTCAATTCCAGTTCCAGGACAGCCGCGTCTACTACTACATCGCGCTGGCGCTCATGCTGGTGGCCACCGCGGCCGCCTGGGCGATCGAGCGCCGGCGCTTCGGCATCTATCTGGCGGCGATCCGCGAGGACGAGGCCGCCGCCGAGGCGCTCGGCGTGAACGCGTTCAAGTACAAGATGCTCGCGATGATCGTATCGTCCTTCCTCACCGGGCTCGGCGGCACCTTCTACGCGTTCTACCTTTTCTCGCTCCAGCCCAACACGCTCTTCGGCATCCCGCTGTCGGTCGAGATCATCATCCGGCCGATCGTGGGCGGCGCCGGGACGCTGCTCGGACCCATCCTGGGCTCCTTCATCCTGACGCCGCTGGCCGAGCTCTCGCGGCTCTATCTCGGGCAGGGGGGACTTCACGGCGCGCACCTGATCGCGTACGGCGTGCTCCTGATCGGCGTGGTGCTGTTCCTCCCGGAGGGCGCCTATCCGCGCCTGCGGCGCCTCCTCCAACGGAGCCGGCTCGCATCTGCCTCAGGCCACCCGCGGCCCGAGCCGGCCTCACGGACCCCGCTACAATCGGAGCCGGGTCGCATCGTTCTCAGGCCACCCTCGGTCCAAGCCGGCCTCACGGCCCCCGCTACAGTAACCCTGCTGGTGGCGCGCGGGCTGTCCAAGCGCTTCGGCGGCCTTCAGGCCGTGGCCGGGCTCGACCTGACGGTCGCCCCCGGAGAGATGCTCGGACTCATCGGCCCCAACGGCGCCGGCAAGACGACCGTCTTCAACCTCCTCTCGGGATTTCTCACGCCGGACGCCGGCGACGTCCGCTTCCGCGGCCGCTCGATCGTCGGGCTTCCCCCCCACGCGATCTGCCGCCGCGGCCTGGCGCGGACGTTTCAGATCGTGCGGCCCTTCCCGCGCATGACCGTCCTCGAGAACGTGCGGGTGGGCGCGCTCGCCCTGCATCCGCGGGCGCCCGAGGCGCTCGCCCGCGCCCGGGACGTGGTGGCGCGCGTCGGGCTCGGTGCCCGGGAGCGTGTGGCGGCGGGTGCGCTGACGCTGGCCGAGCGCAAACGCCTCGAGCTGGCGCGGGCGCTCGCCACCGGGCCGGCCCTGCTCCTCCTCGACGAGGTGATGGCGGGGCTGAATCCGACGGAGATCGAGACGATCATCCAGCTGATCCGCGGCATCCATGAATCGGGCGTGTCCATCTTGTTGATCGAGCACAACATGCGGGCGGTGATGGCGCTCTCCCAGCGGATCGTCGTGCTGAGCTTCGGCGAGCGGATCGCGGAGGGCACGCCGACCGACATCGCCAACCACCCGAAGGTGATCGAGGCCTACCTGGGCGACGAGTATGTCCACGCTGCTCCGGCTTGACGGGCTCGAGGCCGGCTACGGCGACCTGACCGCGGTGTCCGGCGTCTCGCTCGAGGTGCGACAGGGTGAGGCGGTGGCGCTGATCGGCTCGAACGGCGCCGGCAAGACCACGACGCTGCGGGCGATCAGCGGGCTCCTGCCCGTGCGGGCCGGTCGTGTCGAGTTCGACGGCGCGCGGCTCGACGGTCTCGGGTCGGCCCAGGTCGTCGCGCGAGGCATCGCCCACGTGCCGGAGGGGCGCCAGCTCTTTCCCTCGATGACGGTGCGAGACAACCTCGAGCTCGGCGGGCACGCCGCGGACCGGCGACAGCGGGACGACGCGCTCGAGCTCGTCTTCACGCTCTTTCCCCGCCTGCGTGAGCGCGAGCGCCAGCTCGCCGGCACGCTGTCGGGCGGCGAGCAGCAGATGTGCGCGATCGGGCGCGGGCTCATGGCGCGCCCGCGGCTCCTGCTGCTGGACGAGCCGAGCCTCGGCCTGGCCCCGGTGACGGTGAAGCTCATCTTCGAGACCCTCCGGCGGGTCAACGATGGCGGCACGACGATCATGGTCGTCGAGCAGAACGTGCCGCGCGCGCTCCAGCTCTCGCACCGAGGCTACGTGCTCGAGAACGGGCGCATCGTGCTCGAGGGCTCGCGGGAGAGCCTCCTGGCCAGCCCGCACGTGAAGCAGGCGTACCTCGGTCTCTGAGCGCCGGCCCGCCCGAATCCCCCGATAGCCCGAGGTCCTTCCTCTCCGGCTCCGGTGCGATACTCTGGGAGCCCAGTCGCAGGGGAGGGGGCGTCCGGCATGACCAGTCCGATCATCACCGAAGCGATCCGGGTCGTGATCGACCGGCGAGACCTCACGCGGATCGAGGCCGCCGCCGCGATGGAGGCGATCATGACGGGCGCGGCGACGAACGCCCAGATCGCCGCCTTCCTGACCGCCCTCCGGATGAAGGGGGAGACCGTCGAGGAGCTGATCGGCTTCGCGCAGGTGATGCGCGAGAAGGTGGCGCGGGTCCTCACGCGCGGCGAGGAGACGGCGGCGCTCACCGGCACCGACCGCGAGATGCTCATCGACACGTGCGGCACGGGCGGCGACGCCTCCGGCACGTTCAACGTGTCGACGGCCACCGCGTTCGTGGTATCCGGCGCCGGGCTCAAGGTCGCCAAGCACGGCAATCGCTCCATGTCGGGCCTCAGCGGGGCCTCGCTGTGCGGGTCGGCCGATGTGGTCGAAGCGCTCGGCGTCAATCTCGAGCTCACGCCCGAGCAGGTGGGGCGCTGCATCGCCGAGGCCGGCATCGGCTTCCTCTACGCGCCGCTCCTGCATACGGCGATGAAGCACGTCATGGGGGCCCGGCGCGAGATCGGGATCCGGACGGTCTTCAACCTGCTCGGCCCGCTCACGAATCCGGCCGGCGCCAACGCGCAGATCATCGGCGTCGCGGCATCGACGCTCACCGAGCCGCTCGCACGGGTCCTGGCGGAGCTCGGCACGTACCGCGCCTTCGTGGTGCACGGGGCCGACGGCCTCGACGAGATCTCCAACACCGGCGAGAGCCGCGTCTCGGAGGTCCGCGAGGGCGTCGTGCGTACCTTCACCGTGCGCCCCGAGGACTTCGGCCTGCCGCGCGCCTCGATCGGCGATCTGCTCGGCGGCGACCGCGAGCAGAATGCCGAGATCATCCGGGTCATCCTCGGCGGCGAGCCCGGCCCGCGGCGCGACATCGTCCTGATGAACGCCGCCGCCGCGCTGGTGGCGGGAGGAAGGGCGCGCGACCTCAAGGAAGGCGCGGAGCTGGCGGCCCGGTCCATCGACACCGGCGCCGCCCGCGGCAAGCTCGAGCGCCTCGTCAGCCTCACCCAGGAGCTTTTCCGGAAGACCTAGGCGTGCGGCCGCGTCCTTGCGAAGCCCACGCCGGGTGACCTACAATGAGTTGTTACGGCACGCCCAAGTTCCCCTCGGCGTTGCCGTTCCTTTCCCGAGCTCGGCGCCTCCGAGACCGGTCTTTGGTGAGAGAGTTCTAGAACACTGAGGGTCTATGAACGGTGTCAGGACGTACGGCAAGCTCAACGGTCGGGTCCCTCGCTACCACCGCATCGCCGAGGCGCTGCGCGAGCGGATCCGAGAGGGGGAGCTCTCACCCGGTGCGCGGCTCGACAACCAGCGCCAGCTCGCGAAGAGCTTCGGCGTCACGCTCATGACCCTGCGCCAGGCACTGGAGCTGCTCGAGCGCGAGCACCTGATCACGCGCCGTCACGGGCTCGGGACGTTCGTCGCGGCACCTTCGATCGACTACGACATCCTCCAGCTCCGTCGCTTCGCCGGCGACCTCTCGGCCAAGGGTGAGCACGTCGCAACCCGGCTGCTGGGGACGCGGTTCGCGGCGTCCGACCGGCGTGTCGCCGCGGCGCTGAGGCTCCCCGGTCGGGCGCGCGTGCTCGTGCTCGAGCGCCTGCGGCTGGTCGATGATCACCCGATGAGCCTCCAGCGGTCGTTCCTCCCGTCCCCGCTCGGCGACGAGGTGGTACGGGCCGATCTGGCACTGACGCCGCTCCATCAGGTCCTCGAGCTCAAGCTCGGTGTCGTCGTCACGCGCGCGAGTGAGACCGTCTCGGCGGTGCGTCTCGGTCGGCGGGAGGCGCGCGAGCTCGGATGCCTCGCGGGCGAGCCGGCGTTCGAATCCGAGCGCATCTCGTACGACGCCGGCGGCGCGCCGGTCGTCTTCGATCGCGTCTTCATCCCGGGCGACCGATTCCGGATCACCCGCGAACTCCATTACGAAGGAGCGACGTCATGAAGATCCTCGTCACGATCAAGCAGGTGCCGGATACGGCGACCCAGGTGAAGATCGCCGCCGACGGAAAGACCATCGACGCCACCGGCATCACCTGGATCGTCTCGCCGTACGACGAGTTCGCCGTCGAGGAGGGGCTGCGCATCAAGGAGAAGCGCGGCCAGGGCGAGGTCGTGGCGGTGTCGCTCGGTCCCGACCGCGTGAAGGAAGCGCTCCGCTCCTGCCTGGCGATGGGATGCGACCGCGCGATCCACCTGAACGACGCCGCGTGGGCGGCGGCCGACACGCTCGCCACCGCGAAGGCGCTCGCAGCGGTCGTCAAGCAGGAGGCGCCGCAGCTCGTCCTGTGCGGTCGGCAGGCGATCGACGACGACATGGGCGCCGTGACGGCGCAGCTCGCGGAGCTGCTCGGCTGGCCGTGCGCCTACTGGATCATGGAGGAGACCATCGACGCCGACGGAAAGGCCGTCCGCGCCGCCCGTCAGGTCGAGGGCGGGCTCGAGGTCTTCGATCTCCCGCTGCCCGCGGTCCTCGCCGCCCAGAAGGGGCTCAACGAGCCTCGCTATCCGACGCTGAAAGGCATCATGGGCGCCAAGAAGAAGGAGATCAAGGACGTGAAGGCGGCCGACCTGGGATGGGCGTCCGAGCCGCCGCAGCTCTCCGTCGTCGGGCTCGAGGCGCTCCCGCCACGCCCCGCCGGGCGCATCATCCAGGGCGACGTGCCCACCGCGGTGAAGGAGCTCGTCCGCGCCCTGCGCGAAGACGCCAAGGCGATTTAGGGGGATCGGGACAATGGCCGGAGCGTTCTGGTGCATCGTCGAAGATGATCGAAACGGCTCGCCGAAGAAGGTCATGGCCGAGGTCATCGGTGAAGCGTCGCGGCTGGCGCCGGGTCGGGTCGAGGCCGTGTGGCTCACCGACAGGGCGAGCGAGGCCGGACTGAAGCAGCTCGGCGAGTGGGGCGCCGCGCGCGTGCTGCTGCTCGAGAACGCGGCGTTCGCGCCCTACCGGAGCGAGGTCTGGACGGCGGCCGCCGCCGACCTGGCCGCCAAGGAGGCGCCGGCGGCGATCTTCGCGCCGGTCACGAGCCGCCAGCGCGAGTTCGTCGCCCGGCTCGCCGCGCGGCTCGGTGTCGGCCTCGCGGCCGACTCGGTCCGGTTCGCGCTGGACGGGGACAAGCTCGTCGCGACCCGCCCGATCTACGCGGGCAAGCTTCTCTCGAAGGTGACATGGGCGAAGACGCCGTGGGTCGCGACGCTGCGACCCAACGTGTTCCGTCCCGCGGACTCCCAGCCCGGGAAGACGGCGTCGGTCGAGCGCCCGACGGTGGCCGCTCCGGGCGCCCAGATGAAGTTCATCGAGCGCCGCGAAGAAGTCTCCACCGGACTGCCCGAGCTGACCGAGGCGGAAACCGTCATCTCGGGCGGGCGCGGCATGAAGGGGCCGGAGAACTACGTGATCCTCGAAGAGCTGGGCCGGGTCATCGGCGCCGCGGTGGGCGCCTCGCGCGCCGCGGTCGACGCCGGCTGGCGGCCGCACCGGTTCCAGATCGGGCAGACCGGCCGGACGATCTCGCCGAAGCTCTATCTGGGCTTCGGCGTCTCGGGCGCGATCCAGCACCTGGCGGGGATGCGGACCTCGAAGGTCATCGTCGCGGTGAACAAGGATCCGGAGGCGCCGATCTTCAAGATCGCGGACTTCGGGATCGTCGCCGACCTCTTCGAGGTGGTGCCGGAGCTCACGAAAGAGTTCAAGAAGCTGTTGGAGAAATAGGGCAGAACGAGGGAGAGTCGAGAGGGGGGCCGGAGCCCCTCTCTCCCAGGAATCATGAAGTTCGATCTGACCGAAGAGCAGCAGATGATCCAGGCGACGGCGCGGGAGTTCGCCGACTCCCAGATCAGGCCCATCGCCGCCGAGATCGACAGGGAGGCGCGCTTCCCGCACGAGACGGCCAAGCGCATGGGCGAGCTCGGCCTCATGGGCATGGTGATTCCCGAGCGGTGGGGCGGGAGCGCCGCCGGCGCGGTGGCGTACGTCGTGGCCCTCGAGGAGATCGCCAGGGTGTGCGCGAGCCACGCCGTCATCATGTCGGTCAACAACTCGCTCTACGGCGACCCGCTGTGCCGCTACGGTACGGACACACAGCGCGAGCGCTTCCTGAAGCCGGTCGCCTCGGGCCACGCCCACGGGTGCTTCGCGCTCACGGAGCCGCAGGCGGGCTCCGACGCGACGAACCAGGCCACGCTCGCGGTGCGCGACGGCGACCACTACGTGCTCACCGGCCGCAAGCGCTTCATCACCACCGGGCGCGAGGCCTCGTTCGCCCTCGTCTTCTGCCAGACCGACCGCGCCAAGGGGCACCGCGGCATCTCCGCCTTCATCGCCGAGAAGGGCACGCCCGGGTTCACGGTCGGCAAGACGGAGGACAAGCTCGGCATCCGCGCCTCCGACACCGCCGAGCTGCTCTTCGACGACTGCCGCGTTCCGGCGGCCAACCGGCTTGGAGAAGAAGGGCAGGGGTTCAAGATCGCGATGTCGGCGATCGACGGAGGGCGGATCGGGATCGCGGCCCAGGCGCTGGGGATCGCCGCCGGCGCGTTCGAGCGCTCGGTGGCGTACGCCCGTGAGCGGAAGGCGTTCGGCGTGCCGATCGGCGAGCACCAGATGGTCCAGTGGATGCTGGCCGACATGGCGGTGTCGATCGACGGCGCCCGGCTCCTGACGCTGAGGGCGGCCGCGCTCAGAGACGCCGGCCGGCCGTACCGGACCGCCGCCGCGATGGCCAAGCTGTTCGCCGCCGAGACGGCGATGAAGGTGACGACGGACGCGATCCAGGTCCACGGCGGGTACGGGTTCATCAAGGAATACGAGGTCGAGCGTGCCTTCCGCGACGCGAAGATCACGCAGCTCTACGAGGGGACGTCGCAGATCCAGAAGCTGGTGGTCGCGCGCCACCTGCTGCGAGGTGACCATGACGGAGCGTGAGCGCGGAGCGGAGCGCCCGGCGCGCTTCGAGACGCTGTCGGGTATCCCGATCGAGCCGCTCTACACGCCGGAGAGCCTGCGCGACTGGTCGCACGACGAGAAGCTCGGGCGTCCGGGCGAGTATCCGTTCACCCGCGGCGTCTACCCGACGATGTACCGGGGTCGGCTCTGGACGATGCGGATGTTCGCCGGCTTCGGGCGGCCCGAGGACACCAACGCCCGCTTCAAGTACCTGCTCGAGCAGGGGCAGACCGGCCTCTCGACGGCGTTCG
>DASPZZ010000261.1:0-9534 GCA_035635995.1 Binatia bacterium
TCTTCGAGACCGACTCCGTGATGTCGCCCTCGACCGCCATGCGGACCGCCTCCTCGAGCGACACGATGCGCCGCTCGAGGAACTCGTCGTGGTCGGCGGGGAGGGGGTCCGGCGTCAGGTCGTAGGCCGCGTAGCAGTACGCGATCTCGTCGAGGTAGGCGTTGGACGGATAAAAGCGAGTCAAGAACGCCAACCGCTCGGCCCGGTAGCCGCCCTCTTCGCGCAGCTCACGCTGGGCGGCGGCCAGAGGGTCCTCGCCCGCCTGGGCGCCGCCCCCTGGCAACTCCCACGAGACCCCGCCTTGAAGATGGCGGTATTGTCCGACGAGGACGACGCGGGTGGCGTCCACGAACGGGAGCACGGCAACCGTCGCGCCGACCGCGAGGACGGGGTAGACGACCTCCTGGCCGTCGGGCAGCCGCCATGCGTCCTCGCGCAGGGTGAGCTTGCCGCGCGTGTAGCGCGGGGACGACGACAGGCGGGTCCAGGCCGCGTGCATCGGCCTATGATATCGTAAGGGACGCGATGGCCCGGGACCGCCAGGTCGACGCCCTCCTGAAAAAGCTTTTGCAGACGATCGAAGTCTCGCTGGCCGCCGGCGAGGCGGCCCGCGACGCCGTCCAGGAGATCCTGCGCCGGGGCGCCGACACGGGCATCTTCTTCGCCGGCAGCAAGAAGGGCCTCACCGTCTCGTCCGAGCTGACGACCCAGGACAAGGAGTTCTTGCGGGCGGTGTCCATCAAGCCCGACCGCTGAGCGTCATGCGGCTTCTACCGGTCATTCTGTTCATCGCCGTGGCCGTCGTGTTGCTGCTCCCGCTGCTGCGTCGGCTCCGCTCGCCGGCCCGAGTTGCGCCCCGCTCCCTGTCCGACGAGCTGGTCAAGGACCCCGTGTGCCAGACCTACATCGTGAAGTCGCGCGCCGTCCGCCGCACCGACGCCGGCCAGGTCCGGTACTTCTGCAGCGAGCAGTGTGCCCGGCTCGGCACCGGCGGCTGACTCGCCCCGCGTGAGAGCCCGCCGCTCCGCGCCGGCGGCCGGCGCCCGGCGTCGCTCGCGCCCGGCGCGCCGCCATCCTGATCCCTGGCGTGACGCCGATTCCCAGACGAACATCGCCGAGATGGCGGCGGGCCTCGAGGCGCGTGGCCGGACGCCGGCGCACGCCCGGCTGCGGCGACGCTTCCTGAGGTTCGTTCCCATCGACGCGGGCGACCGGGTGCTCGAGGTCGGCTGCGGCACCGGCGTCGTCGTCCGGGACCTCGCGTCGCTCGTCGGCCGTCGCGGCGAGGTCGTGGGCGTGGACGCGAGTCGGCGCCTGCTCGACCGAGCGCGCGAGCTCTGCCGCGAAAGTGCCGGTCGCGCCCGCGTCGCGCTGCGCGTCGGCGACGGCGCGCGCTTGCCGTTCGCCGCGGACCGCTTCGACGCTGCCCTCGCCATCACCGTCATCCTGCACGTCGCCGATCCGCTGCTGGTCGTGCGCGAGATGGCGCGGGTGACGCGACCGGGCGGGCGCGTCGGGGTGCAGGATCAGGACTTCGGCATGGTCGCGGTCACGCATCCGGACCGCGCGCTGACCGATCGCATCCTGCACGGCGTCGCCGCGCACATCTATGCCGAGCCACACAGTGGCCGCCGGCTCCCGGGCCTGCTCCTGGCGGCGGGTCTCGCGCGCGTCCGCCTGCTGACGGACGTCTACCAGGACACGACGCTCGAGCCGTGGACGAAGACCTTCCTCGAGCGTCGCGCCGAGCGCGCCGTCCGCTTTGGCATCGTGGACGCGTCCACGGCCCAGCGGTGGCTCGACGGGCTCACCGATATCGTCGCCCGCGGCGCGTTCGTGCTGACGATGAACTACTACGGCGCCGTCGGGACGAAGCCGCAATGAGGCGTTCGCGCGCCGGCCTGAGGCTCGTGACGGTCCTCTTGGCGGGGCTGCTCCCGCTGGGCGCGCAGGACGCGAGCCCCGCGTCGTCGTTCGACGGCTCCGCCGCCCTGCGGCACGTCGAGCGGCTCGTGGCCATCGGCCCGCGCCCGGCCGGGTCGCCGGCCGCGGCCAGGACGCGCCAGTACGTCGTCGACGAGCTTCGGAGGGCCGGGATCTCGGCCCGGCTGGAGTCGTTCGACGCGGACACGCCCCACGGACGCCTCCGGATGGCCAATATCGTCGCGGTGCTGCCGGGCCGCCGCCCGGACGTGATTCTGATCGCCGGACACTACGACACCAAGTGGTTCCGCGAGTTCGCGTTCGTGGGCGCGAACGACGGCGGCTCGAGCACCGCACTCCTGATCGAGCTGGCGCGCCGGCTCCGCGAGCGGCCGCGCGAGTACACGTACTGGATCGTGTGGTTCGACGGTGAGGAGGCCCGCGAAGCGTGGACCCCGGTCGACAGTCTCTACGGATCGCGGCGGATGGCCGGGGAGCTCGGACGGTCGCGACGATTGCCGCGGGCCGTGATCGTGGCCGACATGATCGGCGACCGGAATCTCGGCATCCGGCGGGAGGCCGGATCGGCCGGGTGGCTGACCGATATCATCTGGGCGAGCGCGGCGCGGCTCGGCCACGCCGCCCATTTTCTCCCCGACACACTCGCCGTCGAGGACGACCATGCGCCGTTCGTGCGCCTGGGCGTGCCCGCGACGCTCCTGATCGACTTCGACTATCCGCCGTGGCACACGCCGGAGGACACGCTCGACAAGGTGTCGGCTCGGAGCCTCGAGATCGTCGGCAGCGTCCTCCTCGAGGCGCTGCCGGCCATCGAGGACGGCCTCACGCGCTCACCCGGTACCCGCCCGTGAGCGCGCCGAGGGTATAATCGGCCCATGCCGCGCGTGAGAGAGATCGACGAGCCCGGTGGCGATCCCGTCTTGAAGGAGACGTTCGCGAAGGAGACCGACACCTTCGGCTTCGTCCTCAACACCACCAAGATCCAGGCGCACACCCCCGGGATCATGAAGGCCGCGAAGCAGCTCTCGGCGGCCGTCGAGCGATCGGGCCTGCTCCCGCCGCAGCTCCTCGCACTGGTCTACCTGCGCGTCGCCCTGATCAACGGGTGCCCCTTCTGAATCGACATCAATGCATCCCGTGGGATGCAGGCGGGGGCGTCGGAGGCGAAGATCGCCGAGGTCACCGCGGCCGTCACGAGCGGTCTCTTCGAGGAGCGCGAGAAGGCGGCGATCGAGTACGCCGAGGCGATCACGTTCACCGATCGGAAGGTCACCGACGCGCTGTTCCAACGCGTGCGGTCGCACTTCTCCGAGGCCCAGGTCGTGGAGCTGACCGCCGCGGTCGCCCTCGAGAACTTCCGCTCGAAGTTCAACGTCGCCCTCGGCATCGAGGCGCAGGGCTTCTGCGTGCTCAAGGCTCACGGATGAGGCGCAAGGCGTCGGCGTGATCGCGCGTTGAGGCTGACCGGGCCTCACCTCCTTCCCGTCTCGATGTTCTTCGGCTCGTTCGCGTGGTCCTTCGTGTTCGTCAGCCTGCCCTTCCACATCCAGCGCGTCAGCACGCTCGATTCGGGGGCCACCCTGCGATGGACGGGCTGGATTCTCGGGATCACTTCTCTGGTCACGGTGGCGACGGCGCCGGTCTGGGGCCGATACGCCGCCCGTGGCGACCCGAAGGCCTGCTACGTGGCCGTCGAGGCGTTGCAGGGGCTCGGCTTTTTCGTGATGGCTCTGGCCCGCACGCTCCCCGAGCTCTTCCTCGCCCGTCTGCTCCTCGGCGCCATGGGGGCGGCGTCGACGCTCGGCTTCATCATGGCCGGACGCGCGGGGGATGGTGGCGAGGTGCGGCGCCGGGTGGCGACCCTGCAGTCGGCGATGACGGTCGGGCAGGTCATCGGTCCGCTCTTCGGCGCGATCGCCGCGGCCTGGCTCGGCATCCGCGGCTCGTTCGTGCTGGGCGGAACGATTCTGCTCGGCTGCGCCGCCCTCGTTCACTGGGCGGTGCCGCGGCCGCCGGGGGCGGAGCAAGCCAGCACCGCGGGGCGGCGTGTCCGGGTGTCTGAGGTGGCCGCCGTCACGCTGATCGTCCTCGGCGGCTCGATCCAGGTGTTCTTCTTCACCGCGATCCTGCCCCACGTCCTGCCCGGGCTCGGCGTCGACACCGGGCGGACGCTCGAGGTCGGCGGCGTCCTGATCTTCGTGTCGGGTGTCGCCGCGGCGCTGGGGGCCCTGGCCGTTCCGCGCCTGGGCGAGCTCTTCCCCGAGCGGAGGTTGATCGGCATGCTCCTGGTGGCGTCGTCGGTTTCGGTCGCCGCCCTGGCCGTCGCGGGCTCGGTGTGGCCGTACGGTGGACTGCGGTTCCTCCAGATGCTGTCGATCGCGCCCGTGTTCCCCCTGGTCGTCGCGCGGATCGTCCAGCACGCCGGGGGCTCGGCGATCGGCGTGATCAACTCGGCGCGCATCGGCGCCGGCTTCGTCGGCCCGGTGGTCGCGACCACGCTACTGGCGTGGACGTCCCCGGCTGTCCTCTATTGCTTGCTGGCGGCGATCGGGCTCGCCTGTGTGCCGCTCGTCAGGACGCGCGAGGCCGGAGCGCGGGCGTGAGCACGGTCGAGCGACCCCTCGTCGACATCCGGCTCGACGCGCTCGACACGCGCGGAGGCGTGCCGCCCGGCGCTTGCGGGGTCACGGAGCACATCCGCTACGGAGAGTTCTTCACGTTCCTCGGGCCGCCGAAGTCGGGCAAGTCCGACGTCCTGCGCGCCATCGCCGGCTTCCTGCCGATCACGCGCGGCCGGGTTCTCGTCGACGGCCAGGACATCTCGACCGTGCCCCCGCGCCTGCGCGGCGTCGGATACGTTTTCCAGGACGGCGCCCTGTGGCCGCATCTGCCCGTGCGCGAGCACGTGGCCTTCGGCCTCCGCCAGCAGCGCCTGCCGGCCGACGAGATCGAGCGCCGGGTCGCGACCGTGCTCGGCCGCCTCGAGCTCGCCGGCGTCGAGAGGCTGAAACCGCCGGACCTCTCGCTCGAGCAGCGGCGCCGGCTCGCCCTCGCGCGCGCGCTCGCCGTCGAGCCGCGTGTTCTGCTCCTGGACGAGCCCCTGGCCAACCTCGATCCGGCGGCGCGCAAGGCCCTGCGGCTCGAGCTGACGAAGCTCCACCGCGACCTGGCGGTGACGACGGTGCACGCGACGCGGAACGCCGCGGACGCGCTGGCGCTCTCCGACCGGCTCGCGGTCATCGACGGCGGTCGCGTCCGACAGGTCGGCGATCCGGCCGAGCTCTACCATCGACCCCAGACCCGGGCCGTCGCCGAGGCCCTCGGCCCCGCCAGCTTCCTCCCGGTCCGCGTCGTCGAGGTCCGCGAGCTCGGCGTCGTCGTCGAGACGGAGCGCGGCGACCGCGTCCCCGTCGCCGGTATCGGTGCCCACCGGCTCGGCGATCGCGGGCTCCTGGTGCTGAGGCCGGAGACGCTGTCCATGACCGAGGCGGCCATGGCGCGGGGCCCCGGAATTCCCGGGCGCATCGCGCTCCGCGTGTTCGAGGGCGCCCGCCACCTCTACGAGATCGAAATCGGCGGACGCACTCCGGTGCGGGTCGAGCTGCCCGCAGTGGGCGAGACCCGCGTCTTCCGTCTGGGCGACAACGTCCGCGTCGAGATGTCGAGCGAAACCGTCGTCATGGTCCCCGACGCCTGACGCCGCCAGCCCGACGCCACGATGCCCGACCCCATGATGCCGAGCCCTGACGAGCCTGACTGGTCTGTGTCATCCCGCTGAGCGACGCCCGTCCGTCGCACGGTCCACCTCGCGGCCGGACGCCGCGGACTAAGGGACTAGATCGAGTAGATGCGGTCCTGCTCGAGGATGGAGATGCGATCGGTCTCGATGCGCGCGAGCTCCTCGCGAACCTCCTCGTGGAATTGCGGCTTCACGTGGAAGATCCACACGGGGATGTCCGGCGGCAGCTTGTCGAGCTCGCGACGGATCAGCGCCGGCGTCATGTGCTTGGCGACCTGGGCGAGCGGGCCGAGCCGGTTCGGGAACGCGCACTCCAGGATGATCGCGCGGAGGCCCCGGAGACCTCGGGCGGTCCGCCAGAGCGCCTCGGTCGGGCCGGTGTCGCCGGAGTAGACCACCCCGGTCGAGCCGTCGTGGACGATGAAGCCGGCGGCCGGCACCGAGTGACTGACGGCGACCGGCGTGACCCAGAGATCGCCGACCCGCTGCTCGACTTCGTCGATCAGCGTCCGGTACTTCACCACCGGGACGTCGGGGTGAGGAATCTTGCTGAAATCGGGCCAGAGCACGTTGTTGAAGACGCCGGCGCGGAGCGTGGTGATCACCGGGTCGATGCTGCTGATCGTCACCGCCGCGCCGACCTCGCAGAACGCGAGCGTCTCGGTGAGGTACACGAGCCCCGCGATGTGATCCAGATGCGCGTGCGAGACGATCGCGTGCTCGATCGCCAGTTGCTGGGGGACGGTCAGCGCGCCGGTCACGGAGCCGCCGTCGATCAGGATCTTGTCGTTGATCAGGAAAGCCGACGGGCGATGCCCGAGCCCTTCGCCGCCGAAGGCGCCGAGCACACGAATTTTCATCGCCGCGACGATACTAACACACCAGAATCGTTGTAAGATGACGTGGAACCCCGTGAGCGACGAGACGTTCGACTACCCGACGATGGCGCGTGCGTTGATCGTGGGCGACAAAGACACCGTGGCCCGCAAGACGCGCGAAGGGCTCGATCTGTCCCTGGATCCCAAGGCGCTCATCTTCAAGGGGCTCATCCCCGGCATGGACGTCGTCGGCGAGAAGTTCCGCCGCAACGAATACTACGTGCCCCAGGTGCTCCTCTCGGCGCGTGCCATGTACGCGGGGCTCGATCTGCTCAAGCCGCTCATCACGGCGTCCGCCCGCGGCGGCGACTATCTCGGCATCGTCGTCATCGGCACCGCGCAGGGTGACCTGCACGACATCGGCAAGAATCTGGTCGCGATGATGCTCGAAGGCGCCGGCTTCAAGGTCGTGAACCTCGGCCGTGACGTGGCGCCGGAGGTGTTCGTCGCGGCCGTCGGCGAGCACAGCGCGAACCTCGTCGGCATCTCGGCCCTGATGACCACCACCATGCCCGCGATGAAGCGCACGATCGACGCGCTGATCAAGGCCGGGCTCCGCGAGCGCGTGAAGGTCATGGTCGGGGGCGCGCCGGTGAGCCAGGCGTTCGCGGACGAGATCGGCGCCGACGGGTACGCCAGGGATTCCACGCTGGCCGTCGTCAAGGCCAAGGCGCTGGTGGCGGCGCTGGCCGGGGTCGCGCCGTGAAGAGTCGAGGCTGGGAAGTCGTCGACCGGGTGCGCTCCGGTGAGCCGCTCGTGTTCGACGGCGGCTACGGGACCATGCTGTTCGCCGCCGGCCTCGCCAACGGCGCCTGTCCCGAGCTCTGGAATGACAGCCATGCCGACGTGGTCCGGGGAATCCACCAGGGGTACTTCGACGCCGGCAGCCAGATCGTGGAGACGAACACGTTCGGCGGAACGCGCCTCAAGCTCAACGAGTACAAGATCGGCGACCGCACGCGCGATCTCAATCAGAAAGGTGCCTGGCTGGCGCGGGCGGCCGCGCCTCCGTCCGGGTACATCGCCGGATCGATCGGGCCGACCAGCCGCCTGCCGGTCGACTACGCGCTCGACGAGGGCGTCACCGACGACGAGTACGTGGAGACGTTTCGCGAGCAGGCGGAGGCGCTCGCCGAGGGTGGCGTCGACCTCTTCGCGGTCGAGACCATGATGTTCCCGCAGGAATGCACGGCGGCGATCCGCGCTTGCAAGGCCGTGGCCGACCTGCCGGTGATGGCCACCATGTTCTTCCAGTACGAGGAGATCCACGACCGCGACCGCACCATGTGGGGCGAGAGCCCGGCGGAGGTCGCGAAGAACCTCCTCGCCGCCGGCGCCGACGTGATCGGTATGAATTGCGGCCGCGGCCCGGACCGCGCCATCGTGATCATCCGGGAGATGCGGCAGGTCACCGACGCGCCGCTCGTCGCCTATCCGAACGCCGGACTCCCCATCACCACGGGTGACGCCGTGACGTACGAGCTCGGACCCGACGAGATGGCGCGCGAGTATCCCGCGCTCCTGGACGCCGGGTGCAATATCGTGGGCGCCTGCTGCGGCTCCAACCCCGAGCACATCCGCCGCATCGCCGAGCTCGTCCGGGGGCGCCAGAAGCACCCGTAGTGTCGGCACCGCTTTCCACCGCGCCGCGCGTTCTCACGACCCTCCCGCTGGCCATCGACCCCGACGAGGTGCTGCGCTTCCAGGGGTACAAGAAGTCCGTCGACACTCCCGGTCCGGAGGTCCTGGCGCTCTTCGACGAAGCGCTGGCGCTCGGCCGCGGCCTCATCACGCCGCGCGCCGTCGTGCGCTGGCTGGTGGTCACGCGCCGGGATGCCGACACGATCGAAGCCGGCGGCGTGACGCTGACGATCCCCGACGTCGGCCGGCTGTGGGGTCCCGTCGAATGGGTGGCGGCCGCCGTCTGCACGATCGGCGACGGGCTCGAGCGGCGCGTCGCCGAGCTGTGGGCGGCGCGCGAGCTCCCGCTCGCCGCGATGCTCGACAGCGTCGGCTCGGGAGCGGTCGAGAGCCTGGCCGAGTACGTCAACGATCTGCTCTGTCAGGAGGCGATCCCCCTCGGTCTGCCGGTCACGAATCGGGTGAGCCCCGGGTACGGACGCTGGGACGTGAGCCAGCAGACGTCGCTGTTCGCCATGTGTCCCGGCGACGCGATCGGCGTCAGCCTCAACGAGGCCTGCTTCATGGTCCCGGTGAAGTCCATCTCGCTGCTGGCCGCGGCCGGAGCCGGGGCGAAGGTCGATCACTATTTCAGCCAGTGCGCGCGGTGCTGGATGCCCGACTGCGCCTACCGCCGCACGCCCGCCCGTAAAACCGTGCGCCGCTAGCCGCGTGCCGGCACGGCTGCGGGGCGGAGCCGGGAGCGCGCCAGGCCCCGTCCGCCGTGGCGCGCTCCCGGCTCTGCCCCGCAGCCGTGCCGGCACGCGGCTAGCGGCGCGTGATCTGATACGATGCGGGAATGCGGCGGGATAACATCGTGCTCGTGGGATTCATGGGTGCCGGAAAATCGATCTGTGGGCGTCTGCTCGCCCGCCGCCTCGGGCGCTGCTTCGTCGAGACCGACGACATGATCGTCGCCCGCGAGGGCCGCTCGATCCCCGAGATCTTCCGCGAAGTGGGCGAGCCGCGATTCCGCGAGCTCGAGAGCGAAACGGTCGAGGCCCTCAAGCTGAAGTCCGGCGAGGTCATCGCCACCGGCGGCGGGATGCCGTGTCGCGAAGGCCGGATGGAGCTCTTGCGCGAGCTGGGCACCGTCGTGTGGCTCGACGGCGACGTGCGCGAGCTGCACGCGCGCGCGAGCCGGATCGGCGACCGGCCCATGCTCGACGGGCGCTCGATCGCGGAGATCGAGGAGCTCTATCGATCGCGCCAGCCGTACTACCGGCGGGCGCACATCACGGTCGACACCACCGGGCTCGGCGCCGACCAGGTCGTCGCGCGCGTCCTGGCCGC
>DASPZZ010000262.1:0-12515 GCA_035635995.1 Binatia bacterium
GGCTTGGGCGTCTCGTTCACCTCGAAGTACTTCCTGTAGTCGTCACGCACGTTCACGCGCTCCTCGACCCACTCGCCCTTCTTCTCCGGAGCGCCGGTCCGCAGCACGCGCACCTGCGTGAGCCCGAGGTTCGAGTCGAGTCGGATGCCGGCCGGGGCCTTCTCGCTCCAGACGTACTTGACCGCCTTCGGTCCCCTGATGCGCGAGTAGGGCACGAGCACGTAGACCGCCAGGCTGCTGTCGTTGGTCTTCGCGTCGCGCTCATCGCCGCCCTTCGGGAACTCGAGCGGCCGCCACGCCCAGGCGAGCACCGGATAGGCGTCGAGGTCCCACTCGTATTCCTTTACGGCCTGGATGCCCAGACCGCGGGCGATGGCGCGCAGGAAGCGGAGGCCGGACTCCTCGCCCACCCGATAGACGTCCTTGCCGGCATCCTTGCGGGGCTTCCAGTCGGCCGGAAACTCGCCGACCTTCGCCTTCGAAAAGTTCTCGATCGTGATGCAGTCGGGCTGCGCCGCGGTATGCGTCGACCCTGCGGCGAGCAGGAGGCCGGTCGTCAGGACCAGCGCCAGTGGTCTCATCGCCCTCGCCCCGGCGATCAGGTCGCTCGCGTCACACTCGACGAGATCTTCGATCGGGTGGGGGCCGGCGAGTGCCATGCCCAGAGGCTAGCACACGCCGACCCCCGATCGGCCCGAGGCCTAGCGCCGGTGGTGCTGGTCGTGCCCGACGATACGGTGAGCGATCTCGTACGCTTCCCAGTACTCGTGCGCCGCACGCCGGTAGTGGCCGATGCAGAGGGCCGCCGCGCCGGCGTCGAACTCCTTCTGCGCGCGGACGATCCGCTTGTCAGTCCCGCCGACCTTTGCCTTCGCCTTCTCCAGCTCGCGCAGAGCCGCTGCGTGCGCCTGGACGGCATTCTTCTTGAGGGCCATCTTGAGCTTGGCGTACGGCTCTGTAATCTTGGGGTCGCACGACGGCCCGGGTGCGGGCGGCGGTGGCGGCTGAATGATGGGCGGCGGCGGCTGAATGATGGGCGGCGGCGGCTGAATGGTGGGCGGCGCGCCGGCGACGAACGACCCGAACACAAGCGAAGATGCGACGGTGACGGTCGCATTGCAAGGCTGCGGCTGCGCCGGCTGGCAGACGACTTTGTTGGTTGCGGTATCGATCACCGACACGCTCCCGGCACCGGAGTTGCCGACGAAGACGAACGCCCCGGTGGGATCGATCGCCACGCCGTACGGATCAATGCCGACCGGCACGCTGGCGATGAATTGGTTCGGCGGCAGAGCGGCGATGATCTCGACGGTCTCCTCACCCTGGTTCGTGGCGTAGACAGAGTTCTCCGAGACCGCGATGCCGAACGGCAAGCCCAGGGCAACCGAACCAATCTGCACGGTGTTGACGACCGGGTTGTCCGGGGTGCCGATCTTCGCGGTGTCGATCACCGAGACCGTCCCGTCGCTGTTGGCGACGTAGACGAAGTTCCCCGAGGGGTGGACACCCAGGCCCTGCGGGGAAGAGTTCGGGGAGCCTACCGTGACCAACTTGTGCTCGGCGCAGGTGCCGTTGACCTCGACGAGGCTACCGTTGATGTTGCCGGAGTCCGTGACGTAGACGCGCCCGCTCGTCGGGTTGACCGCGATGAAGCCGCTGAGCGCCCTGCACGTGGGGATCAGGGTCGTGACCGGGTTGTCCGGGGTGCCGATCTTCGCAGGGTCGATCACCGCGACCGTCCCATCGCCCATGTTGGCGACATAGACCTTCGTGCCCTCCATGTTCATCGCGACACCGAAGGGCAGGGTGCCGACACCCGTTACGGAGGTGACGACAGGGGTATTCGTCGTCCCGATCGTCGACGTGTCGATCACCGAGAGAGACGGGACACCATTGCCGAAGAGATTCGAGTTGGCGACGTAGACGCGCGTGCCGTCCCTATTCACCGCGACCCCGACGGGCTGGGCCCCGACCGGCACGGTCACGATGATTGTGTTCGTCGCGCCGTCGATCACCGACACGGAGTTGGAGCCGAGGTTCGAGACGTACGCGAACGGCGCGGCGCCCGCCACCGAAGCGGCGGTCAGCGCGAGCGCCAGCAGACCGAGGAGAATTCCGGAAACGCGCTTCGTTCCGGAAAATCGCTTGGGGAGCGGGCATTTAGTCTTCATGCCGCTTGGATATTGCAGTGTCGATGCCAGACCTGAGAAACGATTCGGCGTGAGGGTATAGACGCGGACTTAGCCGCGGTCGCGGGTCAGAACGGCGTGACTGAACGGCAGCGACTGGCGAATTTCGTCAGCCGAAAAACCGGAAAAGACGCGCCAGTGGCGGCGCGCGGCTTCGCGCTGTGGCGCTCGAAACGGCGCGGCGACTGTTCCGAACGTTGAAGGGCTCGCCGCAGCGCCGGCCCCGCTTCGGCCCGTGCTACCGCCCGCGGCGCCACCAGTGGTGGACGAGGTTGTCGACGACCTCACCCAGCTGCCCGATCGTCCGGCACTCGCGGACGAAGTCGCACGCGGGCGCGTAGAGCGGCATGACGCTGTCGCCGATGCCCCAGCCCCACTGGCCTTCCGGATTGAGCCAGATGATCCCTTTCACGCGCTCGCGGATGAGCCGCAGCGCCCACGCCTGGGGATCGTTGTAGTTGTTGCGCGCGTCGCCCAGCATGAGGATCGTCGTCTTCCGGTCGAGCGACTCGAGCTCGGTCTTCGTGAACTGGCTGAAGGCGAATCCGAAGTCCGACCGGCAGTGGTAGTCGACCGGCGCGCCCTTGAGCGCCCACTCGATGGCGCGCTCGACGGGGTAGGTGGCGAACGCCTGGGTAACCTCCGCGATCTCCGAGACGAAGACGTACGACCGGACCCGGCTGAAGCACTCCTGGAGACTCCAGACCAGCTGCAGCATGAAGCGCGAGGCGTTGCGGACCGAATCCGACACGTCGCAGATCGTGATGAGCTTCGGCTTCTCGCGGTGTCGGCGCTTGAGGAAGATCTCCATCGGCACGCCGCCGTACTGGAGGCTCTTCCGCGTGGTCCGCCGCGTGTCGAGGCGCCCCCGGTGCTCCTGCCGCTGGCGCAGCGCCAGCGCGTCCTTGATCTTGCGCGCCAGGCGCGCGACCACGCCCTTCATCTGGGCGATCTCGTCGGGGGTCAGGGCGAAGAGCGGCTTGTCCGAGAGGACCTCGCGGGTGAGCTTTTCGCCCTGGCGGTACGCGCGGCGCTCCAGCTCGCGCTCGACGTGCTGGCGGATCATGCGCTTGAACGCCTCGAGCCGGAGCTCGAGGTAGTTCCGGATGCGCGCGAGCTGGCCCGGATCGAGACCGCGCGCCTCGAGCGCCTTCATGATCCGCTCGAGATCACCCTCGATGGCGGACCAGTCGAAGCGGTCCGAGATCCGGCGCGAGAAGAAGCCGACCTGCAGGAAGTACATGAGCCGCTCGAGGCCGGCGTTCTGGCCGCCGGAGCGGATGGCCATCTCGAGCTCGCTGCCCTGGCCGCGCATGAGCAGCTCGGTCAGCTCGTCGAGCTCCATGCCCTCGTCGGCCAGGAGCTCGTCGAGCATGTCCTGGAGGCGCGGGTCCTCGGGACCGAGGGCCTTCTTGAGTCCCTCGCCGAGCGCCTCGAGGTCGAGGAAGTAGAGGTTGAAGAGGCGATCGAAGGTCGGCTGATCGCGGAACTCCTTGATCAGCGTGGCGGCCAGCGTCGCCTTGAACGTCTCGCGGTCGGAGAGCCCGACCTCGGCGCTCGCCGCGAGGGCGTCGAGCGCCTCCGAGGGCGAGATGCGGATCTCGGCCCGGCGGAGGTCGCCGATGAACTCGAGGATTCTCTCGTCCAGGATCTACTCCGCCAGCACCTTGTCGAGCGAGCCCTTCACGCGCTCCAGGTCCTTCTCGTGCTTGACGAGCATCGTCAGCGTGGACTCGACGATGCCCGGGTCCAGCTCTCGGGCGTTGAGGATCACGAGCGAGCGCGCCCAGTCGAGCGACTCCGAGACCGACGGGAGCTTGCGGAGGTCCATCGCGCGGATCTTCTGGACGGCGGCGACAACGGCCCGGGCGAGCTGGTCGGGGATCTCCGGCACCTTCAGTCGGATGATCTGCAGCTCGTCCGCCGGCGCCGGGAAGTCGATGAAGAGGTGCAGGCACCGGCGCTTGAGCCCGTCCGAGAGCTCACGGGCGTTGTTCGAGGTCAGGACGACGAGCGGGATGTGCTTGGCCCGCACCGTTCCCAGCTCGGGGACCGAGACCTGGAAGTCCGAGAGCACCTCGAGCAGGAACGCCTCGAACTCGGGCTCAGCCTTGTCGATCTCGTCGACGAGCAGCACGACCGGCTGCTCGGCCAGGATCGCCGAGAGGAGCGGGCGCGGCGAGAGGAAGCGGAAGGAGAAGAACGCGTCCTCCTGGCCGGCGATCTTCGCCACCGCGTCGGGCAGCGACGGCGTGTCGGCGATCAGCTCGCCGATGCGATCGCGCAGGAGCTGGGTGTAGAGGAGCTGCTTGGCGTACTTCCACTCGTAGAGCGCCTTGCCCTCGTCGAGCCCCTCGTAGCACTGCAGGCGGATGAGCGGGCGCGCCGTGATCTCGGACAGCGTCTTCGCCAGCTCGGTCTTCCCCACGCCGGCCGGCCCCTCGATGAGCACCGGACGGCCCATGCGCGCGGCCAGATACACGACGGTGCACACGCGCCGGCTCGCGATGTAACGCGCGTCTCTGAACCGCTGCTGGACTTCCTCGACGGACTCGAACATGATGGCTCCCTTACTTCTGAATTTCGGCCATTGTAGCAGGCATTTCGGCGACTCCGCGCCCGACGACCGGATGTGTACAATGCCACATGGCCGACGCCGCCCGCTACCATCGGCTCCAGCTCCTCCTGACGCTCCTCGGCCTGGGCGTCTCGCTCGCGTATCTGCTCGCGGTGCTCGTGATGGGCGGGGGCCACGCGGCGGCGCACTGGGCGGCCCGCGTCACGGCTGCCCGGTGGGGGCAGGTCGCCCTGGTCGCGCTCCTGCTCGGCGCCGGGCACGGCGCGCTCGGGCTTCCGATAACGCTGGTCCGCGGCTACTGGCTGCCTCGGCGCTTCGGACTTCTCCACCAGCCGTTGCGCGGATGGCTCGCCGACCGTCTGAAGGCGATGCTGATCGGCGGGGCGCTCGGCCTCGCAGCCGTAGAGCTCGTCTACGCCCTCCTCGAGCTGACCCCGCTCTGGTGGCTCGTCGCGGCGGCGGTCTTCTTGGCCGCTCAGGTCGCGATGACCGCCGTGCTGCCCGTCTGGATCGTGCCGCTCTTCTACCGGATGGCGCCGCTCGCCGACGACGGGCTCCGCGAGCGGCTGCTGGCGCTGGCGCGCCGCGCCGGCGTCGCCGCGATCGGCGTCTTCGTCGCCGACCAGTCGAGGAAGAGCCGCACCGCCAACGCCGCGGTCGTGGGGCTCGGCCGCACGCGCCGGATCATCCTCTTCGACACCCTGCTCGCCGAGTTTCCGCCGGAGGAGATCGAGTCGGTGCTTGCCCACGAGCTGGGTCATCACGTCCACGGCGACGTCCGCCGCGGGCTCCTCGTCCAGGGCGCTCTGATGCTCGTCACTTTCGGGCTGGCCGCGCTTGGTCTCGACGCCGGCGTGGCCCTCCTCGGGCTCGCCGGACCCGCCGATCCCGCCGGGCTCCCGTGGCTGGCGCTCGTCGCGCTGGCGCTCGGTCTGGTCCAGCTTCCGCTCGGCAACGGCTTCTCGCGCTGGATCGAGCGCCAGGCCGACGACTTCGCGCTGGCCACGACCGGCAACTCCCCCGCGTTCGTCGGGGCGATGGAGCGGCTCGCCCGCCTGAATCTCGCCGAGCGACGACCCAATCGACTCAAAGAGATCGTCCTCTACTCGCACCCGGCGCTCGAACGGAGGATCGCGCGTGCCCGAGGCGCGACGATGGACCGAGGAGGCCCCGCATGACCGCCCGCCGCCAGGCGCTCCGCGCGCTCGCCGCGAAGAGACAGGGGCTCGTCGTGCCCGGCCCGTACGAGCTGATCGGCGTGAACGCGCAGCTCGCGCTGGCGGAGCGCTACCGGGACGACGACCGCTCGGCGACGTAGGCGGCGAGCGCTGCGTCCCAGGGTCGCAGGTCGTCTTCGCCGAGCGCCGCCAGGTGCCGGTGGGCGAGGACGGAGTAGGCGGGCCGCCGGGCCTTGGCGCCGAACTCCGCGGCGGTCACGGGCGTGAGGTCGGCCGGGACGCCCGCGAGCTCGAGGGCGCGCCGCGCGAACTCGTACCAGCTGGCTTGCCCGGCGCTCGTGAGGTGGTAGATCGGGTGAGCCGCCTTGGGAAGCACGGCCCATACCTTCCGCGCGAGGTCGAGGGTGTAGCTCGGACCCAGCACCTGATCGGCGACGACGCGGAGCGGCTTGCCCTCGCGCGCCAGTCGCAGCATCGTCTCGACGAAGTTCGTGCGGCCTTTGCCCGAGCTGCCGGCGACCCCGAAGAGCCCCGAGACCCGGAAGATCACGGTCCGCTCGCACCGCTCGAGCGCCAGGCGCTCTCCCGCGAGCTTCGACTCGCCGTAAGCGGAAAGCGGAGCGGGCGGGTCGGATTCGAGGTAGGGTGTGTGCTTCCGGCCGTCGAAGACGTAGTCCGTCGAAAAATGGACGAAGCGCGCGCCGATCGCCTGGCACGCGGCGGCCAGCGCGCCGACCGCGTCGGCGTTCAGCGCGAACGCGCCCTGCCGGTCCTCTTCCGCTCGATCGACGAGATTGTAGGCCGCGGTATTGAGGACGCAGCTCGGTCGCAGCTCCGCCAGCGTCGACCGCGCGCGGGCGGCGTCGAGGATGTCCAGATCCCGCGAGCCGAGGGGAACCAGCTCGCTCGCATGGTCGGAGGCTCTGACGAGATCGAACCCCAGCTGGCCGGTGGCCCCGATGACGACGTAGCGCTCGCCGGACGCTCCGCCGCGGCCCGGGGACTCAGACACCTGACGTCGAAGATCGGATCGATACCGCGAGCGCGACGAGGTGGTCGAGGTGCCGAATGTCGAAGGGCTTCGGGATGTACGCGAAGACGCCGCCGCTCAGCGCCTCGGCCGCGGCCTTGGTGTCCGCGTTGGCGGTGATCATGATGACCGGCACCTTCACGCCGAGTCCCCGGACCTGCTTGAGGAGCTCGAGGCCGCCCATGCGCGGCATGTGCATGTCGAGCAGGATGAGATCGAACTTTCCCTGCAGCAGGACGATCAACGCTTCCGCCCCGTCCTTGGCCGACTCGGTCTCGTACGAGTGCTCGTGGCGGAATTGGCTGAAGAAGTCCTTCAGAACCTCGATCACCGGTGGCTCGTCGTCGACGATCAGGACTCGCTTGGTCACTCAGCTCAGTATATGCCACCGTCGGGCAAGTTTACGATCCAGCTCGTCGGTGGCGGCGGGTGCGCCCGAACTCCACGTGCCGCAAGCCCTTTGGCGATGGCACGGAAGATGTACCGGATCGACGGACACTGTGCCTCATCGCTCGCTCACCACGGCCTCCGTCGCGCCTCCGGCGTTCCCGTGAGACGATTCAGACAATGAGCTCGATGCCGGAACGCCGCCGTTATCCCCGGATTCCCGTCTCGTGGCCCATCCGTTTGTGGGTCGACGACGAGCCGCTCCTCGGGCGTGCGGAGGACGCGAGCCGCAATGGTCTCTGGGTGACGGTCTCCCAGACGCCGGCGCTGAAGCTCGGCAAGACCTGCTGGATCGACATCCTGAGCGACGAGGTCGGCTCGTTCACGGTCGCGGGCGAGGTGCGGCACGTCGCGGGCCGGCGCGTCGGGCTCGAAACCATTCGCCCGGTCCCGATCGCCGGGCTCGAGAAGGCGTGATTCCGGAAGCTGTAGATTCCGTTTACAGCTTCGGAGCCAGCGCCGAGGCGAACAGCTCGAGCTGCTCGAGCTCATCGAAGACCGGATTCAGCATCAGGAAGCCCACTCCCGCCGCCACGATCTCCGACAGGCGCTCGACGCACTCCTGGGGCTCGCCCCAGACCGACACCTCGGCGGCGAGCTCCGGGCGGCCGTAGAAGGCGCCGAACCACTCCCCGAGCCGGCGTCCGGCTCGCGCTCGGTCCCGGTCGACCGCGATGTAGACGCGCTTGCCCAGCGGGAAGCGGGCGGGGTCGCGCCCGCTGTCCTTGATCAACGCGCGGAGGAGCTTCACCTCGTCGAGGAAGACCTTCGTCGAGACGGAGCCGGCGCCGATGAACGCGTCGCCCAGCTCCACGGCGCGCCGGAGCGCGTTCGGGTGGTGACCGCCGAACCAGAGCGGCGGATGCGGCTTCTGCAGGGGCTTGGGCTCCATCGAAGCGTTCTGGAGCTTGAAGAACTCCCCGTCCGCCGTGACGCGCTCCTCGGTCCAGAGCCGCTTCATCACCCTGAGCCCCTCGGCGAACCGGGCGGCGCGGCGTGCCGCGGCGAGCCCGAACGCCGGGTAGATCTTGGGATTGCCCCCGAGGCCGACGCCGACGTCGATCCGGCCGCCGCTCAGGTGGTCGAGCGTCGCGAGGCTCTTGGCCAGGTGGACCGGGCTGCGGAGCGCCGTCAGGAGGACGGCGGAGCCGAGCCGAATCCGCTCGGTGCACGCGGCCGCGTAAGTGAGCAGCGTGACCGGCTCGAGGCTCCGGATCGACCCGAGGATCTGCTCGACGACCCACGCGCTCTCGAAGCCGAGCGTCTCGGCACGGGCGAGGAACCCACGGACCGCGCGCACGTCGAACGCGCCCGAGAGAATCGTCTGCGGTATCGCGACGCCGAGCCGCACGCCAGTGGGCACGGCGGAATCCTAGCACACGGCGGCGATGTTATAGTTGACCGCTGTCGAAAAAGAGCTTGATTCCGCACCTCCAGGAGAGTGGCCATGACACCCCTCAAAGACGCGATCGCCGGTGCGATCGACCGCCTCGGCGACGACCTCGAGAAGCTCTCGCGCCAGATCCACGACAATCCCGAGCTCTGCTACCAGGAGGTCAAGGCGGCCGGCTGGCTCACCGACTTTCTCGCCGGACAGGGCTTCAAGGTCGAGCGCGCCCTGGCCGGCGTCGAGACGGCGTTCCGCGCGACGCTCGAGACCGGTGAGGGCCCGACGATCGCGATCCTCTGCGAATACGATGCCCTGCCGTCGATCGGGCACGCGTGCGGTCACAACGCGATCGCGACGGCGGGCGTCGGGGCCGGGGCCGGGCTGGCCGCGGTCCGGGACAAGCTGCCGAAGGGGCGCATTCACGTCATCGGCACGCCGGCGGAGGAGGGCGGCGGCGGCAAGGTGAAGCTGATCCAGGGCGGCGTCTTCAAGGACGTCGACACGGCGATGATGGTCCACGGCTTCGACCAGTGGGTCGGCCACATGGACCTGCTCGGGATCGTGCGCGTCGGCTTCGAGTTCACGGGCAAGGCGGCGCACGCCTCGGCCGACCCGTGGGAGGGCGTCAACGCGCTCGACGCGGCGGTCCAGACCTACAACAACGTCAGCATGCTCCGCCAGCAGGTGCGCCCGGACTCCCGGATTCACGGCATCATCACCCACGGCGGCGCGGCGCCGAACATCATCCCGGAGTTCGCGGCGGCCCTCTTCTACGTCCGCTCGCTCAACCTCGACCACATGTGGGAGCTCCAGAAGCGCGTGATCGCCTGCGCCGAGGGCGCGGCGAAGTCCACCGGCTGCACGCTCAAGGTCCTCGCCCACAACGACACCGTCTACGAGCCGATGAAGCGGAACGAGACGCTCCTCGGCGCGTACCGGGCCAATCTCGCCGCCCTCGGGATCACCGAGGCGCCGCCGCTGGTCGACCGGCTCGGGTCCTCGGACGTCGGCAACGTGAGCCAGGTCATCCCCACGATCCAGCCGCTCATGAAGATCGCTCCCGACAACACGCCCATCCACTCGCGCGCCTTCGAGGCGGCCGCGATCAGTCCGCTGGCGCGCGCCGGCACGCTCGCCGCCGCGAAGGCCATGGCGATGACGGCGCTCGATCTCCTGGCCGAGCCGACCCTGGTCAAGCGGGCCCAGGACGAGTTCAGGAGGGCGAAATGAGCGCGCCCGGCGACGTGAAGCAGAAGGTGGCGGGCGCGGTCGATCGTCTCGCCGATAACCTCGAGGCGCTGTCGCACAAGATCCACGACAATCCCGAGCTTTGCTTCAAGGAGGAGAAGGCGCACGCCTGGCTCACCGAGTTCCTCGAGAAGCACGGCGCGCGGGTCGAGCGCGGCGTCGGCGGCGTGGCGACGGCGTTTCGGGCAACGATCGACGGGACGGGCCCTGGGCCGACCATCGCGATTCTGGCCGAATACGATGCGCTGCCTTCAATCGGTCACGCGTGCGGCCACAACGTGATCGCGACCGCGGGCACCGGCGCCGGGGCGGCCCTCGCGATGGCGCTGGGCACGCTCCCGTTCGCGGGCCGGATCCAGGTGATCGGCACGCCCGCCGAGGAAGGCGGCGCCGGCAAGGTGCGCTTGATGGAGGCGGGCGTATTTCGGGACGTCGACGCGGCGATGATGATCCACGGCCGCTGCGGGACGCAGGTGTGGCGGCCGACGCTCGGCATCATCAAGGTCAAGGCCGAGTTCCACGGCAAGGCGACGCACGCCTCGTCCTGGCCGTGGCGGGGCGTGAACGCGCTGAACGCGGTCATCCAGCTCTTCGTCGGGCTCGACCAGATGCGCCAACAGCTCCGGCCGGATGCGCGGGTCCACGGGATCATCGTCAAGGGGGGCGAGCAGCCGAACATCATCCCCGAGTACACGCGCGCCGACTTCTACCTCCGCGCGCTCACCAAGGACTACTGCCGCGAGCTGCTGGCGCGGTTCGAGGGCTGTGCCGACGGCGCCGCGGCGGCGACGGGCTGCCGGGTCGAGGTGACCGCCGAGGCGACCATCCACGACCCGATGAAACCGAACCGGACCATGGCCGAGCTCTTCGAGCAGAACCTCGGCGTGATCGGCTTCCCGGTGGATCTCGACGACGGCGAGGCGGGCTACGGCTCGACCGACTGCGGCAACGTGAGCCAGGCGCTCCCGACGATCCATCCCTACATCCGCATCTCTCCCGACGGCGTGCCCGGGCACTCGCGCGAATTCGCGGAGTGGGCGCGCTCGCCGATGGCGCGCGGCGGAATGGTGGCGGGCGCGAAGGCGCTGGCGTTGACGGCGCTGGACCTCCTCGCCTCGCCCGACATCCTCAAGGCCGCCAAGGAGGACTTCAGGCGATGAATTGGCCGGTGCTGGCGGTCGGTGCGGCGCTGCTCGGCCGCGCCACAGGGGGGGCCGAGGCCGGAGAGGTCAACCTCACGATCGTCAACGTCGTGACCCCGCAGGACGTGAAGATCTGGGAGCCCACGTCGATCACCGCCAAGAAGGGCGATCGGGTCACGCTTCGGCTCATCAACAAGCACGCCGACGAGCACGGCTACGAGATCGCGGCGTTCGGCGTGAAGGAGGTCGTCGCCGGTGACAAGACGGCCACGGTCACCTTCACCGCCGACAAGGCCGGCGTCTTCCCGATCAAGTGCCAATTGCACCCGGCGCACGTGGTCGGCCAGCTGACCGTCCTCGAGTAACCCGCGTTGGCGCGTCCCGGGGCGCTCGCCCTGCTCGCCTCCGGCGCCCTCGGGCTCGGGCTGGCGGCGGGCGCCTCGGGACAGTCGCCCGACCCGTCGGCGGGCGAGCGGGTGTTCCGTGACAATTGCGCGGTCTGCCACGGCGCCACCGGCGACGGCAGCGGCATGGCCGCGCATCACTTCAAGAGCCCGCCACGCGACCTGACCAAGGGACGCTTCAAGTTCCGCTCGACGGCCTCGGGGCAGATCCCGACGGACGCGGACCTCGCCCGGTCGATCGTCCAGGGCGTTCCCTCGACCGGCATGGTTCCACAGAATCACCTGAGCGACGCCGAGGTGCAGGCCGTGATCGCGTTCGTCAAGAGCCTCGCGCCCGGCTTCAGCGGCGCGACGGCGCCCAAGGTTCTCGCGATCCCGCCGGCTCCGCCGGCGACGCCGGAGGCCGTCGCCCGCGGAGCCAAGGTCTACGTCAAGGGCGAGTGCGCCGAATGCCATGGGAAAGAGGCGCGCGGGGATGGCCCGTCGGCCAGGGACCTGTCGGTGAAGCCTCCCGATCTGACCAGGCGCCCGTTCAAGAGCGGCCCCACGGCCCGAGACATCGTCCGCACGCTCCTGACGGGGCTCGACGGCACGCCGATGCCCTCGTACCACCAGGTGCTCGAGGACGACGAGCTATGGGACCTCGCCTACTGGCTCGACTCACGCGCCGGGCCGCCGGAGACGACGGACGACGAGCGCGCGGGATGGCACGTCGAGCGGATGCACCAGCGTCGCGCCCGCTAGCCCGGATTATTCATGAACGACACCACGACGAACGGGCGGGTGGCGTCGGGTGTGGCCCCGGCCGGCGGGGCGGAATGGGACCCCTTCGTACCTTCGCACTTCGAAGAAGTGCGAGGAGGTCGAACGGGTGATGGAGCCCCGCCGGCCGGGGCCGCACCCGGCGCC
>DASPZZ010000263.1:0-2059 GCA_035635995.1 Binatia bacterium
CGACGTCCTCGTCGCGGACAAGAAGATCGCGGGAATCCTGCTGGAGTCTCGTACGGCAGGCGGAGCCGATGTCGTCACGATCATCGGCATCGGCATCAACCTCGGCCAGCGCGAGTTCCCGTCCGATCTGGCGGCGAGCGCGACCTCGGTCGCTCTCGAGACCGGACAGGCGCCGAGCCGCGAGGCGGTGCTCGCGGCCCTGCTGGAGGAGTTCGACGCCTGGCGGGCGCGCCTCGAGGGCGAGGGCTTCGGTCCCGTGCGCGAGGCGTGGCGACGGCTCAGCGACACGATCGGACGGCGGGTCACGGTCGACACGGTCACGGGAGTCGCGACCGATCTCGATACCGACGGCGCGCTGTTGATCGACGTCGGCGGCTCGGTCAAGCGCGTGCTCGCGGGTGCGGTGAGCTCGGGCGACGCCGTCGGCGCGCCTGTTCCCGGCCGCTGATCGAAGGAGGCCCCGATGCTGCTCGTCGCCGATGTCGGGAACACCAACACGAAGATCGGGGTGTTCGACGGCGAGCGCCTGCTCGTCTCGTGGCGCCTCACGAGCCGGCGCGAGCAGACGGCCGACGAGTATGGGCTCTTCATCGAGACCCTGCTGCAGTCGCGCGGGATCCGGGCGGCCACCATCGACGGCGTGTCGATCTCGAACGTGGTGCCGCCCGTCCAGCAGACGCTCGAGTGGATGTGCGAGAAGTACTTCAGCCGGCCGCCGTTCTTCGTCGAGCCCGGCGTGAACACGCGGCTGCCGCTGGCCGTCGACGCCCCCCGCGAGGTCGGCGCCGACCGCTACGTCGATGCCTTCGCCGCGGCCGCGAAGTATGGCCCCCCGCTGATCGTGATCGACTTCGGCACCGCCACGACGTTCAACTGCGTCAACCGACGGGGGGAGTTCATCGGCGGCGCCATCGCCCCGGGGATCGTGACGTCGGTCGAGGCCCTGATCAACCGGGCCGCGCGCCTGTCCCGGGTCGAGCTGGTCAGGCCCAAAGAGGCGATCGGCCGCAACACGACAACCAATCTCCAATCGGGGGCGATCTACGGATACGCCGGCCTGGTGGAAGGTCTGGTCGAGCGAATGCAGGCCGAGCTGGGGGGCGGGGCCCTAGGGGGTGGAGCAAAAGTCATCGCCACCGGAGGTAACGCCGGGCTCCTCACCGACGTCGCCCGGTGCATCGAGCGAGTGGACGAGAACCTCAGGCTCGACGGGCTCAGGATGCTCTACGAAGAGGCCCATCCGGCCGCTTCGCGCCGTTGACACTGCCCGGCCTCGTGGGTATACTCTACGAAATCTAGTAGGTCGGCCCGGAATGTATCGCTATATACGGGACCCGGGGCGAAACCGGCGGACGGCGCTGAAGGAGGCTAGCCGATGGGGATGTGGGTCGGGCGAGGGCGCAAGGCCAGGGTCGCATACGGGTTCGACGATATCGCGCTCGTGCCCGGAGCCGTCACGGTCAACCCCAACGAAGTCGACATCTCCTGGGAGCTCTGCGGACACCGCTACGACCTGCCGATCATCGCCGCGGCCATGGACGGCGTGGTCGGGCCCAAGCTCGCGATCGAGATGGGGCGCCACGGCGGCCTGGGCGTTCTGAACCTCGAAGGCATCTTCTCCCGGTACGCGAACCCCGCCGAAGTGCTCGAACGGATCGTCTCGGCCAGCCAGGAAGAGGCAACCAAGATCATCCAGTCGATCTACGGCGAGCCGATCAAGGAAGACCTGATCCATCAGCGGATCAGCGAGATCAAGAAGGGCGGGGGCCCGGCCGTCGTCTCCTCGATCCCACAGCGCGCCGAGCGGTTCGCTCAGATCGCGCAGGAAGCCGGAGCGGACATCTTCGTGGTCCAGTCGACGGTCACCACCGCCCGCCACATCGCGACTGAGTACACGCCGGTCGATCTTCGCAAGCTCAAGAAGCAGCTCGCCATCCCGCTCGTCATCGGCAACGTCGTCACCTACGAGGCCTGCCTCGAGCTGATGGACGTCGGCGCCGACGCGCTGCTGATCGGCGTGGGTCCCGGTGCTGCCTGCACCAGCCGTGAGGTGCTCGGG